>JALZWN010000198.1 GCA_023300235.1 Mariniblastus sp. | reverse complement strand
TGAACTGCCCCCCCTAGTTTTGAAGTGATATTAAAACCCTAGATTACGACGGCAGAACACGCCTCCAATCCGGATAAATTGTAGAAAAGCCGTCTCCCCATCGATTCGACAACGCAGCGGCCAAAGACAACCACTTGCCTTTTACCCGAAAAGCAGACAATTTAAACTGCCAAACGAACCGAACCCGGGATATAATCCCAACATGAGCACAAACCTGGACAATATCGATCGAAGCATCCTTGTAGAACTGCAAAAGGACGCAACCCTCAGCATGGATGTACTTTCAGAGCGAGTCAATCTTTCTCGCAACGCTTGTTGGCGAAGAGTCAAGCAAATGGAAGAATCCGGTGTCATTAGAGGCAAGGTTGCCCTGATCGACCCAGAGGCAGTCGGAATTGGCTTGTCAGTCATTGTGTTGGTCAAAACCAACCAACACGGCCCGAAGTGGCTGGAAAAGTTCAAAGTTGCAGTCGAGTCCGCGCCGGAGATCGTCGGCGCACACCGCATGACTGGCGATGTAGATTACATGCTCAAAGTCATGGTGAAGGATATTAAAAGTTATGATCAATTCTACCAGCGACTGTATCGCCAAGTGCCTTTCACCGACATCTCGTCAAGCTTTGTCATGGAGAACATTATCGATACAACACAAATCCCCTTAGAGTGACCCACAAGCCTGCGTGCCCCACAACCCCGTTAATAGTGGCGTTATGATGGCGATACCCCGACCCCGCACTTCAGGCAACGATCGTCTTGGTCGATGCACTGGTGCCCGGACTTAATCATTAAAGAATCATTCTTATGCAAAAAAACTACCCTGCTGAAATTTACCTCGACTCCAACGCCACCACGCGGGTGCTACCTGAAGCTGCCACGGCTGCCAGTGATGCCATGAACGATCTCTATGGCAACCCAAGTAGTTCGCACATTTCTGGATTGCGTGCGCGGCATATTCTTGAATCCGCCCGTGAACTAGCCCGTTGCGTGCTTGGCTCTTCCACTGGGCAAATGGTTTTTACTAGCGGGGCAACCGAAGCAATTCAGATGGGTGTGTTTTCTGCTTTGTGTGAGCTGCGCAAGAAACGAAAATCCCTCAACGCTGAACAGCTGTCGAGCACAGAAACACCTGTGCTGATGTATGGGGCGACTGAACACAAGGCGGTGCCCCAAGCGATCAAACATTGGAATGAAATGCTGGGGCTCAATGCCGAAGTACTGGCAATCCCCGTCGATCGCGAAGGAGCACTAGACATTGCGTATCTAGAACAGCATGCGAAACGCGCAGGCTTAATTTGCACGATGGCGGTTAACAATGAAACCGGAGTCATTACCGATTTGGCTCGCATTGAAAAGGTGATTCGCGCGGCGAACCCCGAGTGTGTTTGGTTGGTCGATTGCGTGCAAGCGCTTGGCAAGTTCGAACTTAACCTAGCCAGCACCACCATCGACTTCGCGTCCTTCAGCGGCCATAAGATTTTTGCCCCTAAGGGAATCGGCTTGCTGTACGTTCGCGAATCCACTCCACTGGTGCCGCTGATGGCTGGCGGTGGCCAGGAAGCCGGTGCTCGTGCGGGCACAGAAAACCTACCGGGCGTTGCGGCGATCGCAGCGGTTCTGGAAATCTTGGCAGATTCTCCTACTCGGTCTTTCGCTTCGACTGAAAAGCTCAATCAATACCGTGACCAAATACTTACGGCCTTACGACAAGCTTTTCCATCGCTCGAGCTCAATGCTCCGCTTGCCAAGACCGTCCCCACTACAATCAGTTTCGCCATCAAAGGTTTTCCCAGTCGTGAACTGACTGACCTGTTCGACGCGGCCGGAATCCGCGTCAGTTCGGGTTCTGCATGTGGTGCAGGAGCGACATCTTCTTACGTGCTGGATGCAATGGGCCTAGAGCCTTGGCGATCGATGGGCGTGATTCGAATGTCTTTCTCGCCGATTGCGACTCAAGAGGAAATCGATGCTGCGTGCGAGCGCATCAATCGCGTTGGCGAGGTGACGCATGATTCGTGTTTAGTGGTTGCCAACAACGCCGAAAGTATCTCCGGGCGAAATTTAGATGGATTGATTCAACTCAAAAGCGGTCCCAACTGCACTTGGTTGCTGATGGATTCAAAATCTCGCCGGTGCGTGGTCATCGACCCATTCGAGGAATTGGCCGAACGAGTCGAAACGCTCGTCCGCTGTCAACGCAGCAAAATAGTGGCGGTTCTGGATACTCACGCGCACGTCGACCATGACTCTTGCCGTCGAGAGCTACTTGGCGCCTTGAGTGAATTCCAAGACAAGTCGGCCGGCACGGACGACCTGCTAGGTTGGCCCAACTCCGAAGCAGGAGTTTGCGAATTGGGCGACGGGTCGAAGGCCCCGTGGATCCGTTTCTCAGACGATTTGATTTTGGCGAAAACCGAGCTACCCGGCCACACACTCATCAGCGTGGCGTACTTGGTTGGCAGTCTGAATGACGGTCGACTGTTGCCTGAGAATGTCCGTTTCGCATTCACCGGCGACACGGTTTTAATGGACGGCGTTGGACGCACGGACTTCCCTTGCAGTTCGATCGAGAAGATGTTTGACTCGCTTCGAAAAATCCCTCTGCTAATCGGCCCCAAGACGGTCATTTGCCCGACTCACGACTACAACATCGAGTTCGCGACGACGCTGGAAACCGAACTGGCTGGGAACTCGTTTTTCCGAAGCATCGTGGACCCAAAAAACCCCATGCCGTATTCTGAATTTGAGGCAGCCAAGCCGCAACTGGACGCTCAGATCGTGGCGGGCTCGGACTGCGAATTAGTGTGCGGTTTAATCAAAAAAGAAACTCCCGGAAGTCAACACAAAGAGTCGGTCGATATCGACATGCTGGTTGCCGACCCCAATTCGCTGGTAGTCGACGTTCGCGAACCACACGAATTCGCTTTTGAACAGCAATGGGCTGAACTTGGCTTTAATTCACTGCCTCGCAATGTCCCATTGACCCAGCTAAGTAGCTTTTTGCCTGAGTTGCTTAGCGGCTCCTTAAAGGATCAGCGAATTGTTTTTGTTTGTCGCAGCGGACGGCGTAGCCGGCGAGCCGCCGAAATCGCTCGCCGATTAGGACTCGATCAAGTGCAGCATTTGGCAGGCGGACTGGCGTTAAATACTTCGTCTTCAACCGAACTGCCCCAGCCAGAAGTAGAATACATGATCTAGCCACAGACTCAATTGCCTTGAATTGACAACTGCCGCTTAGCCCTCGCGTATCGCATGGGGCAACTGGATAAGAAATAATGTTACTGAAATATTTTTACGACCAAGAACTCGCCCACGCCTCGTACATAGTTGGCTGCCAAAAAATGGGGGAGGCGATTGTCGTGGACCCCAGTCGCAACATCCAATCGTACCTGGACGTTGCCAAACAAGAGAAAATGAAAATCGTCGGCTCGGTCGAGACGCACATCCATGCAGATTACGTTTCTGGTGGACGTGAACTGGCCGAAAGAATTGGATCAAAACTGTACGTCTCAGACGAAGGGCCGGCCGACTGGAAGTACACGTTCGTAAAGGAATACAACCATCAACTGCTTAAAGATGGTGACGAGTTCCATGTCGGCAATATCAAAATAGAGACGTTGCACACGCCAGGCCACACGCCCGAAAGCCTTTCGTTTCTTTTAACGGATGTTGGCGGAGGAGCGGACAGGCCAATGGGATTGTTCACCGGCGATTTCATCTTCGTTGGCTCCACCGGACGCCCCGACTTGTTGGAAGAGGTTGCGGGACAAACCGGAACCACTGAACCGGGGGCACGAGATCTATATCGTTCAATTCAAAAGTTCCGCGAGCTTCCTGATTACCTTCAAGTTTGGCCATCACACGGCGCCGGCAGTGCTTGCGGAAAAGGTTTGGGGGCGATCCCATCCAGTACCGTCGGCTATGAAAAAATGTTCAACGAGGCACTTCAGTTCAAGACGGAAGACGAATTCGTCCAGTACATCTTGGCAGACCAGCCCGAAGCCCCCGAATACTTCGCGACGATGAAACACGTCAATAAGCATGGGCCAAAAGTCTTAGGCGCAGATGACGAACTCAAAAAAATGGATGTTGCTGATCTACTGAAAGCGATTGAAAGCGACATGGTCTGGGACGTGAGCCCGGCACCGAAATATGCTCAACAACATGCAGCCGGCACAATCAACATTCCCACCAAATACATCGCCCGCGACGGCGGTTGGATTGTCGATTACGAACGGTCATTTTACCTGATTGCCGATTCTACAACGCTGACAGAATCAATTCGCGTGTTTCGTGAAATTGGAGCGGACAACATCGCGGGCTACTTTGACGCAGACGAAATTGCAGCTGCCGGCCTAGCGACAGAATCCTATCAATACAAAACCTCCTCGGAACTGCGCCGCCAAATCAAAACCGGCGATGTCTACTTGGTTGATGTCCGCAGGCGTGCGGAATGGAACGAAGGACACGTCGCTCAGGCAGCCTACTCCTTTTTGGGCAGCATGATGCAAGATATCGGCAGCCTGCCCAACGACAAGCCGATCGTTTTCCTGTGTCGCACGGGCGCTCGATCAGCCGTCGCGTGCAGCATCGCTCAAGCAGCTGGAATCAAGGACGTCGTCAACGTTGATGGCGGTATCGTTGCTTGGAAAGACAATGGCTACCCCGTCGAAACTGGAGATTCTTAATCCGTTAATTACCCCGTTAATAACAGGCGTCGACAAGAAACGCTAATTGCCATTGGGGGGCTCAGTTTGACAAAGTGACGACAACGACACTACTTGGCCATGTTAACCTGGACGGCACCGTTAACTTTTTAGATATCGCCCCATTCATCGGAGTGTTGTCCGGTGGCGAGTTCCAAGACGAAGCGGATTGTGATGGAAGTGGAACGGTAGACTTTCTGGACATCTCGGTATTCATCGGAATCCTAAGCAACGCATAGCCGAGGCTGATAGCAACAAATCGCAACTTTTATTTAACCAGCACATGCTGGCGAGCAACGGACGGTCCAAGCAGACAGCCTATCATGAATTTAAAATTCTTCGTTCGACTACTCACTGCAATCTACACAGTGGCGATCGCTTTTATCGTCTGGTGCGCTTCGGCCGGTTGGTACCGGCCGATCTTCGTTTGGGTCCAATCCTACGCCAACGATAAGTGGCTGCATTTCGTGCTGGTTGGCACACTGGCTATGCTGCTGAATCTGTCGTTTGACCTAGCAGCGGTTTCCCAGCGAACTCGCTGGATCTTGTGGGGGACGCTTTTGATGCTGTCGCTTGCGACGGTAGAAGAGCTCTCCCAACAATGGCTTAGCAATCGAACATTCGACTTGGGTGACTTAGCCTGCAACTACGCAGGGATCTTGATCATCGGCCACTTGCCGTTGCTATTTGGCAAGCGAACAAAAGTTTAGCTTGAGGATTTATCAAATAGAGATTCTTCACGGAGCAGGGCAGATCAGTTTTTGAGTCTGGGTATCCTGGGAATCCTCGCTCACGCAACGGGCTACCATTTGTGGTTCCTCTGGGGCTTAATGACTCGGCCCAGTAGCCGAGCGTCAGCGAGAGCAAATGGTAGCCCGACGCGTCAGCGAGGGACTGTGGTGATGGGCTTTTAGCCTGTCATCTGCATAGGGGCAGCGCGTAAGACAGGCTGGAAGCCCATCACCACAGTCCCTCGCGACGTTAGATTGCGAACAGGCGCCGCGCCGCTGCCGTGCCACTTTCGACGCATGCCGGAACGCCGACGCCGCGATAACTGTTGCCGGCTAACTCCACCCCAGCCAGCTGCTGGACTCGCTGCTCAATCTTCGCAACGCGATCCAAATGCCCCAACGTGTACTGCGGCATGCAGTTCCGCCAGCGGTAAAACTTCGACCACTCGGCTTCGCCCTCCACCCCTAACCACTGCCGCAACTCCGACATCGCGATCGCCAACAAATTCGTATCCGACCGGTCGACCAAGTCGGCTTGCAACGCGCCACCGATAAAACAACGCACGATTACTTTTCCATCAGGAGCACGATTGGAAAACTTATTGCTGGAAAAACTACATGCGATCGCTTGTCGACCCAATACATGGGGGCAAATGATTCCATATCCGACAAAGCCTTCTCCCAGCGGCGACCGAAACTGCTTTTGATCCAAAGCCAACACCACGATTGCCGAGCTGGCAGCCGTGATCGATTCCAAGCTCTCTGCCAGCTGCGAATCAACGCCGCTTAACATCCGCCCAGCCACTGCTGCCCCCGTTGCCACCACTACCGCATCGGCATCGATTATTTCTTCCGCCGTCGTCACTCGCCAACTGGCTCCGTTTTTTTCGACGGCAGTCACCGTTTGGTTGGTTCGAAGATCCGCTCGATCGACCGCTTCGACCATCCAATCGATCAAACAGCCCATACCATCTTTGGGGGCGCGGAATAGACCGTAACGAGCACCACTAGCTTGGGCGGAGGCCGATTCTTTTTGGGCTTTGGCTTTCCCGGCTGCGATCAAGCTGCCAAACTCTTGCTCCATATCAATGAACCGCTGCATCGTTGCTTGCATGCTGAGCGTTTTGGGATCGGCAGTGTAGATCCCGCCAGCCAGCGGTTGAACCAAACGCTCAAACACCTCGCGCCCAAACCGACGGACGGCAAAGCTCTCCAAGCTCTCATCCACCGAGCAATCCCCTGGCGGGACCTGTTGCTCTTGCAAAAATCGCTGCTTGCCAGCTTCAGAAAGAATCGGTGACGCTAGCACTGAATCGACATCAGCTGGCAACATCAACGAGAACCCTCGTGGCAGCGGCTGAATACCTTCGGCGGTTGCCACGTAGGCCCGATCTCTCGTCGGCGTAGTGGTCAACAACTGATCTTCGCGGCCCAAGCGTCGCACCAGATCCAGCGCTGCAGAAGGGTCCACGGTAAACATGTCCGCGCTGGTTTCGATCGTAAATCCGGCGTATTGCTCACTTGCCAGCACCCCACCCAAACAAATGCTAGATTCGAGTAGCGTTACTTGAGCTTGGGGGACGAGCCTTTCGAGCTCCAAAACGGTCGCGAGCCCGGCAACTCCGCCTCCAACGACGACAATTCTCTGTTTTGTATTGGACATTACTAACTTAAGTATTCTTGACATCCCCAGCGGACCGGTCGAGTTTGCGGGTTAGCAAAGCCTTCACGATTTTCCTAGTTGGGTTGATCGTAGTTATTAAAATGCTTCGTCGTTGTGGGTGATTCTAGTCGTTTTTCACGGCCGAGCGTTCGATAAAACTGAACGTTACGAATATTAGGAACGTTACGAATAATCGTTACGAACCGTAGTGCCTCCAACAGCTATCCGTGTCTTTGATAACCATGAATTCAGAACCTCGACAACGAATCAACTACCTGGTCTCCACGCTGCGAAGCTATTCCTCGCTTTTGATTGTGCCCGCCATCGTCGGACTTGTTTTGGCGACATTGTATGCGTTTTTGTTGATGCCCGAAATGTGGACAGCGCGACAATCATTTTTGATTCGCGACGACCTGTCGGGAACAGCGTTCAAGCCTGGCCGATTTGATTCGGAAGAATCTCGGAAATCAGCCCAAGAAACGATCCTCGAAGTCGCTCGTCGACCACTGGTGGTCAGAAGCGTTTTGAAAAAACTGGGCCCCGAATCTGTCATGGCGAGTGGCAAATGGATCACCGACGAAGTGATCGAGGACACTCAAAAGATGATCGACATCAGTGCTCCAAACGGTGCCGAGTTTGGCAAGACGGACGCGATCGTGTTGACCGCTAAAGCATCCGCACGTGAACGAACTCGAAAATTCATCGAGCTACTTTCAGAAGAAATCATCATGCAAACCAACCGAGTTCGCTCGTTGCGTTTTGAGTCGATGGAGTCTGAATCTGGCCAAGCTTACCAAGCCGCCGTTCAAGCTCGTGACGAAGCGATCGACCGTCTTACTGAGTTGGACAAACGACTTGGATCTGATTTCGGCTTTCTAACCTTGCAAAGCGGGCAACCCAACTTTAACACCCAACCCAGTGGCGTCGAAACGATCAAAACAGAGATCCTTCGCAAACAGGGCGAGCTGGACGAAGCCCAAGCAGTTTTTAAGGCTTTGATGAAAGCGTTTAACAATCCAGCAACTGCCTCGCAACTACCAAGTAAGGTTTTGGTTGCTCAACCTAATCTTGAAAACGCAATGACACGGCTGCTCAACTTCCAAGAGCAACTGCACCTGGCTAAAGGTTTGTACTCGAACAAGCATGCTCGGGTACGGTCGATCCAAAAATCGATCTCGTTTTTGCGACAACAGCTTTATAACTCACTAACCGGCGAAATGGGCGGCGTTCAGGCAGACATTCAACTGAAGAAGCGACAGATCGCAGGGCTTCAGGACCGCCTTGAAAAACAGAAAGCTCGACTTATCCGCCTTAGTAAAGCCCGTTCGGAACACATGGCACTGAAGACCCAGGTCGATCAACTAGGATCAACTGCGAACCTCGCCAAGACGACTTGGACCGAGATCAAGTCACGTGCCAAAACGGCTCGAACGGTTGGCCTGCTAACGCCAACCGACGTGGCTCAAGTCAGCTCACGCCCAGACGGAATTGGCAAGCGATTTATCGCAATGGCCGGGGCTTTCGGTGGCCTGTTGATTGGTATTGGTTTGATCTTCACGATCGCTCCACCAATGACCACTGAACCGATTAGCCAGCAGCCCCCATCGACTCCGCAACCGGCACGAACTGGCAACACCGCATCGCCACGCATGCCTCAGCAACAAATCACAACTCCGGCGCCCAATTTCACGGCCGCTGGCAACTCAGTGACCACCGCATCGTTTCAACATGCGGCCTCGGCAATGCACTCGGCTGCCGCCGCAATGCAACTAGCGGCAAATAGCGACCCTGTAGCCCCACCTCAACCAGTTACTCCACGACCGGCGGCTCCTGCACAACCACAATCGCGAACAACCGCTGAACCGTCTAAGCGACCTGCGGCAAGTCAGCCTCAGCAACGCCCTGTCGAAGCCAAACCAGCCAGTGCTCCACAACTGCCGAAGACGAAAGCCGTCCCCGTCGCACCTGTGGCCAACGTTCGCCCCGTCGACCTAGCAAAATCGGCAGCTGAAAAGAATGAGTTTGTTCGAGTCCCAAACGACGCAGCGGTCACACCACCGTCAACGCCGGTATCTCAAACGCCTCAGCAAGCAAAAGCTGACTCTGTCTCTAGCCAACCTACCGCCAGTGCTCCACGGGCTTCAGGATCAACCATCATGATGAGCGATAACGAGAAAGCCAAAGCGATGATAGACGCAGGCGTTAGATTACCTTCGTCTTCCGAACCGTTCGCAGCAACACCTATGGGTGACCCATCGCTGGCCCCCGTTAACCCGCCAAGCGAAAACCTCAACGACGCAATTCCCGATCAAATTCGCAAGCTTAGCGAATCGATCATGAAATTTGGCAAAGACAAAAAGTAGCCAAACGGGCGTTCTACCCAAACGGGCGTTCTACCCAAACGGGCGAACTCCGCGGGGAAACAGCCAAACGTCTTCCAAACGCACGCCGCCCCAAACACGCGGCAACTTAATCGTCAGCCCCGGACGTATCGTTTTCGCCGTAGCGTCCACGAAATTTGTCGGCAGGATACTTCAAGCGGTTCTTTTCCATCTTTTGAAAAACCGCCGAAGACACGTCAATGTCCAAAGAATTGGCGAGCGACATCGCATAGCAAATCACGTCAGATAGCTCTTCACCGACCTCGTGTTTAACCGAGTCATCGATCTCCTTCGACTGCTTGGTTGTAAGCCACTGAAAGTGTTCCATCAGTTCGCCGGCTTCGATCGTCAGCGCCATCGCCAGATTTTTAGGCGAATGAAACTTATCCCAATCACGCTCGTCCACGAACTGCGCCATTAACTGGCGCAGTTCGCTTACGGTCGTTTGCTTGTCGGTGCGATTTTCCATCGATACAGCAAGAGCCCTTCGGCCTAAACATGACTACTTGGCGATCGGCAGATTGATCCGCGTGTTGTCGCTATCGCGGCAATCGAGATCAAAGTATTCCGGGAACACGTTTTCACTACCGTGAATCTGAATCTCCAAAGTCCCTCGGACTTCTAGCTCAGCCAAATCCTTCCGCTTTTGATTATTCAAGTAAGCGGCAACGGACTGATGAACACGAACGGTCACGGTCATGATGTTCTTTTTCTCGGTCGCCAACATCACGGTTCGAAGCACGTCCAACGCCATGCTCTCTTCCGTTTTCACGCTTCCGCGACCATTGCAGCAAGGGCATTCCTTGTACAAAGAACGCTTTAAACCGGGCTTAATCCGCTGACGCGTCATCTCGACCAATCCAAACGGACTGATTCGCAGGATCTTAGTACGAGCACGATCGCGTTTCATCGCGTCGCGTAATGTTCGTTCAACGCCACGGCGATGCTTATCTCGCCGCATATCGATGAAGTCATTCACGATCACGCCGCCGAGGTCACGCAAGCGTAACTGACGCGAGATTTCTTTGGCCGCGGCCAAGTTCAAACGGTAAGCCGATTCTTCGGCAGAGTCATCGGTTCGGAAACTTCCACTATTGACGTCGATCGCCACCAGGGCTTCGGTTTGATCGATCACGATCGAACCGCCGTCGGGAAGAGGGACTTCTCGCGAGCTGATTTTGGCGATTTCGGATTCGACTTTGTAATGATGAAACAGCGGATCCTTGCCTTTGTATTGCTCCAACAACGAAGCGTGCTTAGGCATCACCAACTTCAGGAAGTCGTGCGTTCGCTGATACGCTTCGTCGGAGTCCACGATAATCTGTTCAACATCCGCGTCCAAAATATCGCGAATCGTCTTGATGATCATGTCATTCTCTTCGTAGATATCGACAGGACCGGGTTCAGTTTGCACGCGTTTAGAAATCGCTCGCCACAGTCGCAGCAAGTACGACAAGTCGCGGGAGAGTTCGTTCTTGGTACGGTTAGCTCCGGCGGTACGCACGATGAAGCCGATACCTTTCGGCGGCTGGAGGTCTTTAAGGAACCCCTTCAAACGCCTTCGTTCGTCTTCGTCTTCGATTTTTCGCGAGACACCGATACGCCCCAGAGCTGGCATCAAAACCAAGTAGCGACCGGGGATGCTGATGTAAGTCGAAAGCGTTGGGCCTTTGTTGCCGATGCCTTCTTTGATCACCTGAACGAGGACTTCGTCACCACGCTTGAAGATCTCTTGGATCGGCGGTTTGATGCGTGGGCGGAAACCACCATGCGATGGACCGCGATGGCGACGATTACTGTTGGCCGCTTCTTCGCGTTCACGACGCATCATTTCATCGGGATCGTATCCGCCTTGCTTGAAGTAACGAGGCTCGACGTCGCTGATGTGTAAAAAACCGTTTCGGCCGACGCCGAAGTCAACGAACGCAGCCTGAATGCTGGGCTCGAGATTGACAATTTTTCCTTTGTAAACGTTACCAACGAAATTTTCTTGACTGGCGCGTTCGACGTAGAGTTCTTCTAGTCGTCCGTCTTCAATGATCGCGATCCGGTTTTCTTCGGATTGCGATGCATTGATTAGCATTGTTTTTTTCATGTTGTCTTTGTTTGCTTTGCCACAACCGGTCAACCATCGGACGCAAGGCCCATTGATGTTGCTGATTGTGGACAGATTGAATTGTTGGAGTGTAGTCGTTTGAAAACCGCGGGCCATATGGGGCTACGAGTCGCGAAGCTGTTGGGCACAGTGCCCAAAAACCAACCGACGCCTGACTAGTGTTAGCCTTGGCAAACGCAACTGCGTTGTCACCAAGTAACTGATTGATACGTTTAAACCAAACCATGTCAGACCTTCAAAACTGCCTGTAGTGGAAACCTGCGTGAAGCTTAAATCCGCCTCGAGTGGCGATCACAAATGCTGCGATAGCCCGAAAAGGTTTCCACCAAATAAAAAATCACTCGTTCGCCAAACATTTCAAGCGTATCTAACGGTCGGAGATTCGTGTTTTAGAACGAACCTTTTACTCTACGACCAACGCTTGCGAGGCTTGACGGAACAGGCAATCGCTTTGCTTGAACCAAACAAAATCTGCCTGTCCTTAAAAAATGTTCTGAACCCGAATGCCGCCCAAGCTTTCACCTTGGACCGACGTCAAACGTATCCCAACAAGCCTCTTCGAAATCCCTGCCATCGCCGAGCATGACTCGTCGCTGGAGTTCACTCGATGGGTTCGACTGTCGTGGGAAAACCGGACGTAATCAATGCCGCCAATGTTTCCAAAGCGGCATCGGCATCTTCGCCATTCACTTCCAGCGTAATCTCGACGCCTTGACTGGCACCCAATGTTAGCAGCGATAACACGCTTTTGCCGTCAGCTCGAATATCATCCTTCACCAATTCAACACTGCACTTATATTTCGCTGCCGCTCCGGCAAACGCATGGGCAGGGCGTAAATGCAATCCTTGCGGATTGGTAACGGTGATCGAAGTTGAACGAAACTGTTCTGACATTTGCAATCTGAAGTTATCAACTAGTGGGTGACTTAAATCCGGTGCAATTAAGCTTGCTGGACAAACTGATCGTCGTCCGCTTCTTCAAGAATCTGTTGAATCTCAGCAGACGTTTTTGACTGCTTCATGAAGCGACAGAAAGTTTCGTCTTGCAACTGCTTGGAAATGTTTTCCAAAGCTCGCAAGTGCTCATTAGGCTGGTCCGGAGGAGAGATCAGCATAAAAAACAGCTGAACCGGATCGCCATCAAGACTTTGAAAATCGACACCTTGAGAACTTACCCCAACGGTTCCGACTGGCTTAGAAACGCTGGCGTGCTTGGTATGAGGAACGGCGATGCCGCGACCAATACCCGTACTGCCTAACTCTTCTCGTTTTAGAATCGCTTCAACGATGGACTCTTGCTCGTCGGCAGCGAGTTGCCCCGATGAAACTAAGCTGAGAACCAGCTCGCGAATAACGCCTTCTTTGTCCGAAGATTCCAATTCAGACTTGATTGCCTTGGTGGTAACAAAATCAGCAAATTTCATGAAAATTCCTTTGTTTGTTCTGCGATCGAAATTCGCGAACCTGAATCGTCTGATGATTCGATGTTCGTTACCTACAAAGTTCCACAGGATTAACTTTACCAAATACAAAAAACTTACCCGGTTGATGGAACCGGGTAAGTATCAATCTTGTTGTGCCAAACGACGGTTTAAAAAACGATCGCTCGACTTTGGAATTTTAAAGCTAGTGCCTCGACTTAGTCAGTAACAGCGTCCACCAGTTTGTGATCGCGATTTCGATTGCCGATTAATTTTTCTTTATGTTTCTTGAGTTGTTGTTCTATTTTTGCAATCGTGCTGTCTAGAGCGACGATCACATTGGATCCGGTATCGGATGCGAAGAAATCATTCGTCTCTTCGGCCGAGACAATGATTTCAACTTTGGGTGTATCAGTATGTTCGAGGTCGACCAGAATTTGAATGCCTGTCGTGCGATCGAAAAATCGAGGAAGTTTGGCGACTTTCGCCTTCATCGATTCTTGAGTCGATTCACTCAAACTGCCATGTCGTGCGGTAACTTTGATTTCCACTGCTGTACTCCATAAAAACGGGAGATTAGTGAATGGTTCAAAGGTCCGTTGAGTTCGATTCTAGCCCTTCTCGGATCCGCATTGTAATACTGCGACCCCACATGGACAAATCCAAATCTCAACCTCGTCACCCAATTAGTGCCGAGCTAACCCTTGGTCCGGAAAAGCTAACATTTCCAAGCTTAACGCTCGGGGGAGGCGCCAAGGTATTCCTCAGCAAACCACCTGTTGGCCAATCTATCATAGCACACGAATCACATGAAAGCGAATTTCCCCCTCGTTCCAGCCAACGCTGAGGCGGCAATTCGCACCATACGAGCAAGCCAATGGCCTTCAGCCTCGAACTTCCCCCCATTCCCACCCCATGCTGGACCACGAGAGGCAGAATAACCGCCCATCGACGTTTTTACCCAGTAACTCGAATTTTCGATAAGGACTCGCTAAGCGTGCGAACCCGAACCCTTCCCTCAAGTGATGCCAGCTAGACGTGCCGAGTAACCAAGTCCTCGGGCAATTGAAACCCGACTCGATTTGCCAAATCTGGATTTTTCAAAACCCGATCAACCAATTCGCGAAACAACCGCACTTCGTTTGGACAACGCTGGCTGACATCGTTGACCTCCCACACATCGTCCGGCTTGGCATAAAGTTCACATTCGTCCGTTTCAACATTCAACATGAACTTCCACGCGTGCGTCTGCAAAACCAGTTCCGGCCGATTTTCAAACACGATCATCGCTCGATCGGCCTGCGGCAACGTCGAATTCTCCTTCAACCAGGACTCCACTTGATCATCCGCCCGACAAAGAAACGACTGGATCAACGCCGGCAGCACCATCGGCGTCACGAGCTTCCCCGAACGGATCGACTGGCCGGCAAACTTTTCCGGCAAACAAACCATCAGCGGCGAGTGCACACATTCGTTGTATCCGTACTTCAGCGAAAGCGCCTGAGCAGAGTCAGCATCGGGCGAACCCACCAAACCATGTTGCCCCAGCGGATATCCGCGTAGCGACGTCAAACAAAACATCGTGTCCGCAAATTCAGGTTGATCCAGCACGTCTAACAACACACCGACAAAATCATCCAACATCCGAACCTGCGCATCCATCGCCTGCTGGACACCCAACAACGCATCGGGATCGCCATCCTTGGTATCGAAAACGAACCCCGGCGGCTCATGAAACTTGGGCGGTTCTGGATCATCAGGATCTGCCAAACTCTCCCGCAATTCGTACGGAGCATCCCACTGTCCGGCCATCCCGCTGCAATCGACCCACGCCATGCTTTGCGAGGGCATCGATTCCAAGCGGTCAATCAGCTGAGCAAAAAATCTCGCCAGCCCCGTTTGAGATACTCGACTGGCCAACCGGTCCAGCGGCTTCACGCTCAACTGGACCACCGAATCGAAGCCGTTCAATGCATCGCTTTCGGCCAACCACTCTCGGTCGCAGATAAACATCGACTCGACGCCCGCCCGATTCACCGACGCCAACCAGCTTTCTTCGGCCGCATTCACCGACGCGGCACCAAACATTTCTCGGTAGCTGGACTCCAAATTGGCCGCCGGCACGACCGCTTGATCGAACAAAATGCCGCGACTGGCGATTCGGTTGACGGCATCGGTGCTGTGGCAAGTATTTCCGTAAGCCCCAATCTGGCTCGGGTTCAGGCGATCCACGGCCAGGACGATGACTTTTCGGGACGGGTTAGTGGACATCGGCGGGCAGACTTATTGACGAAAGAAACGTTTAACCATCATATTACCTGACCTCGACCATGTAGAAGCCGTATTCTCTGGCGCAACTAAGTTTTAAAGCAGCTAATTTTTTAGACCGTTAATTTTTTTGACCGCTAAATTTCTAGCCCGCTAATTTCTAGGCAGACCAATCAAATGAGTTCATCCACCTTCGACCGTCCACGATTAATGGATTTGATCCGCGAACACGCTTTGAAATTTGGCGACTTCACCCTCGCGTCCGGCAAGAAAGCCACTTACTACCTCGACTGCCGCAAACTAACGCTCGATAGCGAAGGCGCCAACGTGATCGCGGCGGGAATTTTGGACGCCATCGGCGACGACCTACCTGACGCCGTCGGCGGCATGGCAATCGGTGCCGACCCGATCACTGCGGCCGTAATCACTTGTGCTTGGCAACAGAACAAACCGCTCAAAGGTTTCATCGTCCGCAAAGAAGCCAAAGCCCACGGCACCGGCCAACAAGTCGAAGGCCCCGTCGAATCGGGACAACGAGCCCTCATGGTCGAAGACGTAATCACCACCGGTGGCAGTTCCCTAAAAGCCATCGAACATGCTCGTGCCGCCGGCCTGACCGTCGACCGTTTGATCACAATCGTCGACCGTGGCGAAAACTCGGCCGCGATCTTCGAAGCCGTTGGCGTTGAGTTCATTGCCTTGGTACACGTGTCCGAACTCGGCGTTTAGCGGTCAATGATAACCCGCGGTAATATCAAGCAACTTGTGGTGCTGGCGTTTCCATCCTTCCATTCGCGCAGACAGGCTGGAAATACCATCACCACTTTTTGGGGCTTCGCAAAAACACGGCGCCCCAGCACCCGCCTACGACCAAATCCAAACGCTCGGGAACGCTTGCTGAAAACGATACACCTCTTCCGGCGTGACCTGCGTGTTTCGTAAAACCAAACACTCCAAATTCTTCAGTTGATACAGCGATCTTAAACCCGCGTCGGTGATCTGCGTGTTCCCAAAGTCGACCACCTGAGCGTTGCGGACGTTCGGCAAATCAAAAACATCTTCGTCCTGAGTCCGCGGGTCATCAGCGGTGACCACGACTCGATTACTAAGCCGCGGATCATAGTCGCGCCAGTTTTTACTTCGGGCCATGCCCAACACTAAATTCCACAACGGCTTTTGAAACCAAGCCAACTGAGCTCCAGGCTGGATCAAAAACTGATAGCTTTTGAACGCAAACGCAAGATAAACCACTGCCGCTGCCGTCACCATTAACAGCAACACCAACCCCGTGATCACGGAAACTTCTTGCGCCACCATCCCGGCAATCGCCGAACCGCCAATCAGCAACCCGATCAGCACCACCGCGACGTGCAACACCAACACCAACGCCTTGACCGGCAACGCTTGCCCGATCGTTTGGCAGAGCCACAGTTGCATGCCGCAGAGTTTTGGTTTTATCTTTTCGATCGATTGGTTGTCACGACGATTGATTTTGTGACCACAAGCCCGACACGCGTCGCCGGCGAGCGGTTTGCCGCATTCTGGGCAGACTTTAACTTTTTGATATTGGCGAGCCCCCGTCACGGCAGCTTGTTCCATAATGCTTGACTTGGCGGCCAATGGGTCCATGGATTCAACCGTCGCCGACGGGCGATTTGTTTTTTTGGCAGGCGCCTTCGCCGGGTCAACCACCTGAATGCCTTGCTTGCATTTGGGACAGCGGATCACTTTCCCGGCCAAGGTGTCAGCCACCTTAAATGCATGACCGCAAGCTCGTCGTTGCTGAGTTTCCGGATCAACGACGGCTCGATTACATTGAACTTTGATGGGCATTGTCAGTGGTTCTACAGGTTGGGAGACAGTGATTTCACACGTCGGCATTGGCAACTAGCTTAAGCGATGATGCTCGCCAATCGATCGGTGCATCGCGTCGCTGCCAAAGAGACTTTTTTAAAAAACCAAAGCGTCCGATCAAGATTGTTCGCAAGATAAAAGCCTTCGGCCAGAATGATCCGATTGGTTTATTTTAACTGTTGTCCGCCGATCGATGAAGCGAAATCCGACGATTGCCAACGAAACGTGTGTTTCTGAGTTTAAGCGGGACCGAAAAATCGGTTCAGCTACGATCGTGGCTGTCGAGCAATCAAGGGATAATTTACGATTGTCAATTGCAGAAAACATCTGCCGCGCAGCAAAAATGTTAACGCGATGCACCGATGCCAGTAGACCATCCCTTCAACCGTTGAAAATCGGTCGCGATAAATTTTGACAGGAATCAAAACATTGGAAATATTCAATCACGAATACTCAATCGCCTCGCCAGTTTCTGAGCGTCTGGAAACTGCCATTCGGCGGATTGAGTTTGTTCGCAAATACACGATGACGTTGCTAGACGATTTGCAACCGGAAGATTGGTTTTGGATACCCGAAGGTTTCACCACGCACATCGCTTGGCAAGTCGGCCATATCGCGATGTCCGAATACGGGCTGACGCTATTTCAACAACGTGGTCGCAACCGTGAGGTCGACGCCGAATTGATGTCCAGCAAGTTCCGCAAACTATTCATGCGGGGTACCACTCCATCATCCGACATCCCCAACCACCCACAGCCCGACGAGATCCTGTCGGTGCTGGACAAAGTGCATCAACAAATGAGAATCGAAATCGTCACCTACGACGGCGATGCTCTTGACCAAGAACTGGGCCCGCCGACATCTTCCTATGCGACTCGATACGGAGCGTTATTGTTTGCCGGCGATCACGAGATGTTGCATGCCGGACAAATCGGAATGCTTCGTCGGTTGATGGGAAAGGCTCCGTTGCGGTAACTCTTTGATGATTGCGAAAACAAAGTTTGTTAAAACCCATGAACTAACCAAACGATTTGGTGACTTCCTAGCGCTCGATTCGGTGACGCTGGAAATCAACGAAGGTGAAGTGATGGGCCTGATCGGTCCCAACGGCGCTGGCAAGTCCACGTTCGTGCGGACGTTGATGGGCTTCATGCAGCCAACCTCTGGCCAGGCGAGCATCGCAGGTTTGGATTGTTTAGTGGACCGGGTGGAAGTGCATCGATTGGTGTCGTACTTGCCCGGCGACGCGCGGATGTACGGTTTCATGCGAGCCGAAAAAGCGTTGAGGCAGCAGCTGAGTTTTCGGCATCGAGACCCAGCGACCGAACAAGCAGGTTTTGAACGCGGTTTAAAAGTAGCCAAGCGGTTGGATTTGGATTTGAATCGTTGGGTCGGTTTGATGTCCACCGGCATGCGACAAAAGCTTGCGTTGGCGGTGGCCTTTGGCGCCGATGTGCCGATGCTGATCCTGGACGAACCGACAGCGAACCTCGACCCGACCGTGCAAGCCGAAGTACTCGCGATGGTCAACGAAGCCAAGGCCGCCGGAAAAACGGTGATCTTTTCGTCGCATGTGCTGACCGAGATTGAATCGATTTGTGATCGCGTGGCGGTCATGCGGAAAGGCCAACTGGTCCACGTGCAGTCGATGGCGGAATTCAATCGTCGACACCGAATCCAAGGCACACTGCAGGAGGGCTTTGGCGGAGAGCTGCCGAAAACTCCTGAGTCGTTAAGCGACCGACTTGAAATTGATTTGAATGGTCGGCAGTTGCAAGTCGTGATCTCCGGCGAACTTGTTGAGGGCCTGGACTGGCTGGCGAAGCTCCCCCTCAAGGATGTCTCGGTCAAACCGCTAGGCCTACAAAGCATTTACGATCGCTTTCATTTTGCGGAAACACCCGGTGGAAATGCCAAAGATCAAAACGCGAATCAAACAGAGGCCAACGCATGAAGAATCCTCTGCTGCAAAAATACTTGAACGAGAGCAAGCTGCTATTTTGGGCGCTCGGGATCGGCTTGTTCGCGTTTAGCTGGTTGCGAGTGCACGCGGTTTCCAAACTTGATACGGGCAAGTTTCGTCAGATCATCGATCTGTTGCCGTCGGATTGGCGCAATCTTTCGCCCGTTGACCTGGATTGGCTGGTGTCATACCTGGGACGGACTGCAACGGGGTTTGAAGACCCGATGATGATCTCGTTGCTTGGTGCTTGGGCGCTTGTCCGTGGGTCGGACGTTGTCAGCGGCGAACTGAGCCGCGGAACGATGGAGATGCTACTGGCGCAACCGGTCTGTCGACGAGACGTTTACCTGCGGCATGCGAAGTACACCATCTTGGGGCTGATGCTGTTGTCGCTGATGTTGTGGGCGGGAATGGCGGTCGGCATTTGGACCGAGTCGGTCAAAGAATCGACTTATCCAGCGATCCACCTTCCGACGGTTGACTTCGAGACTCAGTCGGTCGATTTCGAAAACACGTTCCCGGTTCCCTTGCAGTTTCTAGAGGCGAGGGTTGAGGTGAATCGGTTGTCGAAGTACGTCAATCCGTTGATGTTTCTTCCGGGTGTGTTGAACGTGTTTTGCGTATCGGTTTTCTTTGCCGCAGTTGCCGCGTTGTGTTCGGCGTTTGATCGCTATCGTTGGCGTTCGCTGGGAATACTGGCGGCGTTCTTTTTCATCAATGTTGGGATGAAAGTTTTTGCGGCAAGCAGCGATACACTTCGCTGGGTGGAAAACTTATGCATCTTCGGGCTGTATCATCCGGCGGGATTGATCGAGCGATGTCAAGCGATGCCGGAGACGGTGTTTTGGCTGTTCCGCTACCGCGAGGATGGCACGATTGCATCGTTGGGCTTACTGCCGAATTGTTTGTTGCCGCTGTTGCTTGGGGCGGTGCTGTACTGGATTGGCTTGCGACATTTTGAGCGACGCGATTTGCCAGCGGCACTGTAGTCAAAACTGCGGCGTACACCCTGCTTCTTAAGATAGCCGCCGTGCTGATTTTTAAACGTATGCCGAGCGCCTGCTATTTCGTCTGCATGACCGTTGCTGATGTGACGGCACGAAAAAAGACGCCGAGATTTCTCTTGGCGTCTTAATTATCAGAATCGATTTTTCGAACTCGCGTACGAACATGATCATTCGTGGCTACGCGGTCATCTTGGATCGACGAAAGCTAAAGCTTACTGGTTTAGTAGCCAGCTCCCATGCCGCCATCAATAACAGTCATCGGCTGGCCAACCATTGAATCGAATGATCCACAAGAGTTACAAGAAACGCAGCTTTCCATTCCGGCAGTGCCGTACTCGTAGCCGACTGCTTCTTCAAAGTAAGCACCACTGGTTCCACACTGCTCAGCACTGTTGCCAAACTTTTTGCAACCGCCGAATAGCTTGCAACCGCCGCCACCACCGCAACCGCCACCGCCATGACGACCCTTAAGCTTACAGCCACCACCGCCATGACGACTCTTTAGCTTGCAACCACCACCGCCACCGCAACCGCCACCGCAGCCAGCCGGGTAGCCAAATGAACCGCTATTGCATCCGAAACCACCACGGCCTCCGCCACAACCACCACTTAGCATTCCGCCGCCGCTGACAGAACTTCCGCCACCGTAGTAGCCACATGATTCGTTGCAATACCCAGCCCACAGGCCTTCGGCTTGATCATTATTGATACCGCGACCACAATTATCTGGTGTGAAGAATCCGAAGAAAGGTTGCCCGACGTCAGAGCTAAGTTGCCCGCCGCCGTACCCGCCACCGCCACTGCAACCGCAGTCTTGAGCAAACGCAGGAGTTGCAAAGATGAGTGCCGCAGCAATGATCGCTAGGCGTAGAATTTGTGTGTACATTTGAGTCTCCAAGTGGGTTGGTCGTTCCGCAACGTAATTAATTTGCGGCTATAGCTGCAGATGCGACGAAGCAATCCGCTTGCCGTCTGGTTTCGTCGCTCTGATTGGCCGAACCACAATCATTTTGCGGGTCGAATTCGTATTTACTACTTTACGGGTCGGTTACTATCAGTCGATCGCTTGTTGACCAATGAAATGGTCTTGGCTGTTCTGCGACCTGCTCTAGTCTGGTTCGGTTTTTGGCTAATACTCATCAGGACCAATAATCCGTTCGGGGTAGTTTTCCTGAATGCAATGCCTTGATAGCACGGCACATTGCAGCCAGGACCATTGATAAAGTCGGCCAGCGGTACCGGTTGTACTGGCAAAACCAGATTCTGCTCGATTGGTGTACTTTAACGCGCCGCCAACCGAAGACAGTTATAGTACGTCTGCCAAAGTTCGTTTGCTTTCAGGGCAATGACATGACACAGCCCAACCAACCTTCGCTTCTGCTGGTCAACACCAACGCAGAAGCCATCTTCGAAACGGCCAACGAACTGGCCGTGTTTGGCTATCGTGTTCTGGTCGCCAACAGCGTTGATCAAGCGATCACGATTGGGCGGCACGAAGCGTTCGACTTACTGTTATGCTGCGAACCGTTGGATGTGGCCGATTCTCAAACTCTCTGGCGGTTCCTGCGTCGCAATAAACGTTTGCGACGGCTACGTCTGGTGATCAAACAGCCTTGCCAAGCCGCTGGAATTTGCCTGAAGGTGATCTACGGCGAGCCCGTTTATTGCGTTGGCAAACCGGCTTCAATCGACGCGATCCATTGTATCGTCAAGCAAACGTTGGCCATGGAAGCCCCGCGACCCCAGCAACCGTGCACCCAAACAAAGATTCCCTACTTACAATTCAACCAACGCGAGCCTTCCAAGCGATTGGCAGTGGGGATTCCAAGCCCAACCGGGCGTGGCGAATAAACATAGCGCTGTTGCCAACACTTCACGACTAAACAAACGATGCCTCGCCCCAAACGCTTACGAGGCAACCTCTTAATCCAGCAGCCGTTGCAAAAGCTTTTCCGGGCACTGCTGATCGAACCGCTTCAACAAACGAAAATAGTCGTCCGCTGAATTGATGTTAGTCAGCGTGTCCAGCTCCGGGTCAACGACGCGAAGTTCTTCGGCGTCGATATTGGTTACGTCAAAACCTTCTGCCAAGTCACAGACTCGCAACTTGTTTTGCTCGATCCGCTGTTTGGCGGCTTTGTGCAACCGGGTCCGATAGATCGCGGTCATGCCATACTTCCTCGCCCCCCTCGCTGGAACGATCGCATCGCTATCGCCAATACGACACAACAAAAACTCGACCAGCGCCCCGGTCAGCAGCGGCACATCACAACTGCTGACAAACGCGTACTCGCAATCGCTGGACAACGCTTCTAAACCAACTCGGATTCCTTCCAGCGGACCTTTATTGACAAGTTGGTCTTGGGTGATGGAGACCGATTCGGGAAGTTGATGCCGGCCAGCGTCAACGTTGCCGACCAAAAGAATCCGTTTGGTAACCGGCTCGAGTGCCGTGACAATTGTTTCTAAGAATGTTTTCCCACCGAACACCAATTCTTGCTTATCAATACCCAAACGCGAACTCTGCCCGCCGCACAGCACGACCGCGCCCAAATGGGGCGAGACGGATGCTGGACTGGAAGAATCGTTGAGTGAATTCATGCTGGTTCGAGAGGTGTCGGCAACTGGAATATCTTGGATCTGGTTGAGCCAAGGAAGTACTATAAACGTCCAAGAACAACTTGGGCACTCCAAAGTCTGTTCCAAGCAGGGTGAATCCGTTTTACAAACCTGGAAGGCCTTATTAAAGGGCAGCCCGACGCGTTAACGAGGAACTGTGGTGATGGGCCTCCAGACTGTCATGCGCGCAGACAGGCCGGAAGCCCATCTCCACATTTTTTTAGGCTTCGCCAAAACTAATCGTTGCTTGCCCCCTTAAGATAACCCAAGGGGGCAGCCGACCAAAACAGCTCGCCTTTACCGCTTTTGATGGCTTAAGATCAATGCTAACATGTTGGCTCAAATTCTGCCTTCGCTTAACTTGGAAGCGAGCCGTGTTTGCCATCAGCAGTTATCACATTCGAATTTATCAACCCGCTCTCATCCGAGCCGACGAAAGACAAGATGTTTGAAAACGCCCCGCTAAATCCTCCCGACGCAATCTTTGGTTTGATCGAAAAGTTCAAAAAAGATAG
Source organism: Mariniblastus sp. (assembly GCA_023300235.1). Classification (GTDB taxonomy): domain Bacteria; phylum Planctomycetota; class Planctomycetia; order Pirellulales; family Pirellulaceae; genus Mariniblastus. The sequence goes on along the minus strand of JALZWN010000198.1, from coordinate 14,033 downwards.
CAACCCAAACAAAATCAATTTGTCGGTTGGTGTTTACCAAGACGAATCCGGCAAGACTCCCGTGATGAACGCGGTCTACGAAGCGGAAAAGAAACTGCTGGCCAGTCGCGGCACCAAAAGCTACCTGCCGATCGATGGCTCTCCCGGTTACCGCGACGCGATTGGGCGATTGATTTTGGGCGACGATCTGTTCGACAACGATGGCGTGCATTCTTGTACCGCTCAGACTCCCGGCGGAACCGTTTCGTTGCGTCTGTCCGGCGAGATCCTCAAACGCGTGTTCAACGTCTCGGCGATCTGGATGAGCAATCCAACTTGGGCCAACCACACCAAGATTTTTGCGACCGCCGGTTTGGAGGTAAAGAAGTACGACTACCTGGATGACTCCGGTACCGGGATCGGATTCGACAAGGTTCTGGCCAGCTTGCAAGCCGCCACGGCCGGCGAAGCGATTTTGCTGCACGCGGTTTGTCATAATCCGACCGGCGTTGACCCAACTCCGGATCAGTGGAAACAACTGTGCGATTTGATCGTGGAAAAGGGTTTGATCCCCGTTTTCGATTTTGCTTATCAAGGCTTCGGCGAGTCGGTCGATGCCGACGCGGCGCCGATCCGGAATTTCGTGGCGGCTGGCCACGAAGCGATCATTTGCAATTCATTTTCAAAGAACTTCGGTTTGTACGGCGAGCGTGTTGGCGGGATCACTGCGGTTTCAAAAACAGCGGAAGCTTCGGCTGCAATGCATAGCCAGATCAAGCTGATGATCCGAACGATGTACTCGAATCCGCCATTGCACGGCGCTTTGATCGTGAACACGGTTTTGAATGACGCCGATTTACGAGCGAACTGGCTTGCCGAACTTTCGGAAGTGCGTGAGCGAATCATTCAGTTGCGAGGGGAATTCGTCAGCCAATTGACCGAGCGACTGCCTGGTCAAGACTTTAACTACATCAACTTGCAACGCGGAATGTTTAGTTACTCGGGTTTGAGCAAGGCTCAAGTCGATGCGTTGCAAGCCGAACATTCGATCTACGCGTTGGGTAGCGGCCGAATCAATATTGCTGGAATCAATTCGAGCAACATGAAGCAGCTATGCGACGCGATCGCTTCGACCTATTAGGCGGCGTCTTCGCTACCAAAATCTGGTAAACTTAAACGAGTGGTTTGTCGAATCGAAACGGTTTGGCAAGGCGCTCGTTTTGCATTTACGGCGAAAGAAACAGAAGCCGCCCCAAGCCTACAAGGGTGTAGCCATCGAAGAATCAAGATACGAAAGCGAAGTGTCGCCACCGCAAGAACCACTTGATGCGGTGCAGGTCGATTCGTCAAAGCCAGTTGCCATGCCGAAGCTGTTCGGTCCTCCTGAGTGGCTGATGACGGCGGCATTCGTGGTCGGGTTGTTGATGACCCCCGCAGTTGAGCGGAGGCCCACAATAGTGGGCGGCATATCAATCGGGCTTTGCTTAGGCTTGCCGTCGATGTTAGCCGGCTGGAGCTCGGTTCGGTCGGGGGTTTGGCGTTACGTGCTGACCGTCGTCGTATCACTGCTTGACGGTTGCATCTTGGCTTGGAGTACGAACTCTGGAGCGGATTCTCTAGTGACTTTGCTGCCGTTGGCGTCCGCGTTGCCGACGCTTTTAACACTGTTTTTGATCAAACGTTTTTTTGGGCGATTCGCTCCATTGGAAACGCAAGCCGAGCATTTCCTAGAAGGATTGCGATTTAATCTGTCACACTTGTTTATCGTGACGACGGTGCTGGCCGTGCTACTGGCGATCGGTAAGGCCGTTGGACTGTGGGCCGCTTTGCAAATGTCTCACCCCAGTCAGTTTTTTTTCTTAACCGCCCTGGTCGTGTTGTTTTCATTCAATACGCTAATTTTTGTTTGGGCGTTGATGGGCCGTAGTGCATTCTTACGCGCTTGCATTGCGATCCTGGTCGCGTTTGCTTCCATCATGGTCTGGGCATGGTTTTGCAATCTAGGTTCTCCGGACCAGTTAGCCTGGTATATCTTCACTAGTATTCCATTAGTGACAACGTTCTTATTGCTTGTGGTTTTCCGACATCAAGGCTGGCGGTTTTGGAAAACGGTGAGGTAGGCAATCAACTGCGAGGCAGACGCTTCGATCAAACGGCCCCAACATCCATAACCTCACAGCGCCCGAGCCTACGAAGTCCTACGCCTGGCGCTGGCGCATCGCTTCGTACAACATCACCGATGCCGTGACCGATACGTTCAAGCTATCAGCGATGCCGTTCATGGGAAGCTTGACCGGTTGAAAGCCGTTGCCTCGCCAAGCATCGGTCAGCCCGTTGGCTTCGTTGCCCAGCACGATCGCGACTTTACCGTCGAGTGCTTGACCAAAGAAGTCTTGAGCGTCTTCTAAAAAAGCCGTCAGCACGCGGTAGCCTTGCGCGGCCAACCAGCTTTGTACATCTTCGCTGCTGCCGGTTGCAATCGGCAAATCAAATGTCGCACCGGTGCTGGAGCGAATGGCGTTGGGGTGAAAGGCATCGCATTTTGGATCGGCGAGGATCAACCCGCCCGATCCACAAGCATCGATCGATCTCACGATCGCCCCAAGATTGCCAGGCTTTTCAACTTGCTCGAGCACCACAATCGCTTTTCGATCCGTTGGGAAATCCGCCAAGTTCGTTTCCGGGCGTTGAGCGATTGCGACCAAGCCTTCACTACGGTCGCCAAACTGCAACCGCTGCATGAGCGCTTCGGAAATCGAGAAAAATTCACAAGCCGGCAACTGACCAACGAGCGGCTCCGCGAGCTCGGCCACCGATTCTTCCACGAAGATCTCGACCACGTTAACGCCCGCATCGACCGCTCGGCCAATTTCTCGTTGACCGAAGATGATGATCCGCGATTGCTGTTTGCGCCCGCGAGAAGCATGCAGACGCATGGCTTTTTTGAGACGCGGGTTTTGTAGACTCGTGATTGGCAGCATGACTCTTATACGGTTATTCGCCGCACAACTCCAAGGCTTTGTCTTTGATCCCGCGAAGGTCCAGTTTGCCGGTCCCTAACATTGGCAGCTTGTCGACCAAGAAGAAACTGTCGGCAGACGGGATGAAGATGTTCGGCAAACCGCCTTCTTTGAGCGTGGCAATCATGCCTTCGGCAGTCGCATTTTTGACGGTGTACAACACGACCAAGCGTTCGCCTTTTTTAGGATGAGGCACCGCGGTGACTGCGACCAGCAAGTGATCATCTGAATCGTCATCTGGGGTGCAGTCGAGTGCACGACAGAGGACTTCTTCGATTTTCAAGTGTGGCACCATCTCGCCGCCGATCTTGGAAAAGCGACTCATGCGGCCGGTGATTTGAATGAAACCATCATCGTCGATGATCGCCACATCGCCGGTTTTGTACCAGCCATCCACCAAGACTTCTGCGGTTGCGTCCGGGCGATTCAAATACCCCTTCATCACGTTAGGCCCTGAAATCCAGAGCATGCCGGATTGGTTGGGGCCGAGTTGCTCGCCGGTGTCTAGGTCGGTAACCCGAGCGGAACAGTTCGGCATAGGACGTCCGACGGTGCCTTCTTTGGTTTCGATCTGGAAATCCTTTTTCGCCTGTCGGGCGTAGGGAATGTTGACCGCGGCGACAGGAGCAAGTTCGGTGGTGCCGTAGCCTTCAACCGGCCGGACACCGAATTTCTTTTCGAACTCTTCGCACAACTCGGTCGGTAAACGCTCTGCACCGGCGATGACCATCTCCAACGCCGCAAACTGTTCTGGGGTGCAGCGCCGCATGTACGACCGTAAGAATGTAGGCGTTGCGACCAGTGTCGTGGCTGAGAATTTTTCCGCCAGCTTGCCGACCACTTTTGCGTCTAACGGATTAAAGTGATAAACGCCGCGAATCGCAGATACCATTGGCACCCAAAGCGTGACGGTGTAACCCATCGAATGGAAGAATGGCAGGATGCCGATGATCGTGTCTTTCGCGTGCAGGGACGCGACCTTGCAAATGCCTTGAACGTTGGTCATCACGTTTTGTTGGGTCAGCATCACGCCTTTGGGGACGCCGGTTGAGCCCGAGGTGAAAACGACCGTTAGTACGTCGTCGGCTTTGATGCGGTTGAGGCCCAGCAAGCGCTTGAGCAGGAACGCTGGTGTGGCAAAGGCATGCATTGCCGAGACCGCCTTGTCCATGCCGGTGACTTTTTCTTTTAAGTCGTCCAAGTAAAAAACTTTGCATTCGAATTCAAAGTTCAATTTGTCGGCGACCTTTCGCGTTGTCAAAATTGTTTTGATGCCAGAGTCTTTGACACAATGGTTGATCAGCTCATTGGACAACGAGTAGTTCAGGTTGACAGCGATTCGTTTATCTAAAGAAAGGCCAAGGTTAACGATCGCCCCGCCGACCGTTGGCGGAATCAGCACGCCAACGTGGCTTTCACTAGCGTCTAAAACTTCGCGGCGGAGCAAGCGCTGCAGCACCAGTGCGCGGGTGAGCAACTTGCCGCCGGTTTCTTCTTGTTGCGTTGAGTCGCCGATTTTGGAGCGAAACTTAGCTGCTTTACATGACGATACGAACGCTGCTACGGGGGCAACGAATTTTCCAGCCGGATTTTCCATGGTCTTTGCTCCTAGTTCTTGAACTGCTTGTCGGACTTCAAACATGCTACTGTCGCTGGGGATCGGGTCACCGATATGAACCGAAAGCGGGCGACGCAGTGGGAATGGCCAACGACGAAACGCTTTGCCGCCGACGTAGCTAAAGTTGCTGCCCCAAATTTCATCAAAGTAAACGGGATAGATCGAGGTCGGTTCGACCTTTTTGAGGATCATTTTCAAACCCGGCTTGAACGTTCGCACTTGGCAATCCCGTGAGATCCCGCCTTCGGGAAAGATACCCAGCACTTCGCCGTTATTCAAAACGCCTCGCGCTTCGTTAAGGCTGCGCCGGATTGATTTGGGGCCGGAGCCCATCAGGATCACGCCACAAAAGCTTGCGAATCGCTCGAGAAATTTTCCGCTGAAATTCCCTGCCCAAGCGATCGTGCGCGGAATGCGAGGAACAAGCACCAACAGGATCGCTCCGTCGATCCACGATGAGTGGTTGGCGACGACGACGGCGCTGCCTTCGGAGGGGATTTTTTCTGCGCCGTTGACTTTGATTTTGTAAAGTGTCGCTAACAGTGCCCAGACCATTAATCGAAGGCATTTTCGGCCGAGCATGTAGGCTGCGTAGAACACGACGGGAATGGCCAGCAGACCGATGAACAAAAAGATCTGGCGGGCGGTCATCAGCGGTAGGTTGCCAGCCTGCGCGATGACTTTGCGAAGCTGTCGCCCGATCGTTCGTTCTATAGAATTCTGCTGTACGGCTGCCGCGTCGGAGAGCGTTTCTCGTTGCTCCGCTGGAAGCTTGAACTCATCCCAGTAATCGTAAAAATCTCCCGCACCTTTTCGCCGCCGCAAGTCGGCGGTCACAAGTTCAGTGATCGCCGCTGGTTGAAGCTCTTTATCGAGTTTTTCAACGATTGGGGCGATGCCGATGGTTTCTGAATCGATTGGGGTTTTTAGAAACTCAGACGTTACGGTCGCCAGCGACGCGGTTTGCGGTTCACTCAAACTTGCCGTCGTGACAGCATTCGAGAGGTTGCTGACCGATCCGACAAACGTTGGTTTGGTAAACAACAACAGCAGTCCCATCGTCACAAGGATTCCTGTGAAAGCCATGCAGTTGGTGGCAGACAGCAAGGTGCCACGTTTGTCGATTGGGCTATTGAATTGCAGGTACGAAGTCAACGGCGTGTCGAACAGGCCGGCAGACATCCCCAGTCCGGTTAGCAAAAAACAAACGTACAAAGATGGCCCACTCCAGATCGTATCACCGATGAAGTCACTGGGTGAAAAAGCCAGCAGCAAGCTGAACAACGCGATGCCGATCGCCCCAAAGGGCACTAGGCCCAGTTCGATTCGGCCACGAGAGATCAGCCCCGCCAAAACGCTTCCCAACGCGATGCCCACGACGACGGCCAGCAGGTACGGGTTTCGGTCAGCTTCGCCCAGTCCACCGTTTTCGGTGCTGAAAATATCGATGTTCGATTGGATCAGCGCCGCGATGGCCCAAAAAAATGACACACCTAACGCGACACGAAATAGGAATCGAAATTGGAACAGTTGAAAGATGTCTTTGAATAGCATCCGGGGCAAGTTGATTGGGAACCTTGCCGCGGCGTTTGCGGCGGGCAAGGTCCGCACTAAAAAACTCAGCAAGGTGCCAATGACCGCGAGTCCGAGTAATACACCGGCTGCCCAACCAAGATTCGATTGCCCGCGGTCGGTCCAATCCGCCAGCGAGCCACCGAGTAGCATGCCGATGATGGTGGCCGTTAATGTTGCGACGTTAAAAATCGCGTTACCGGAAGTGATGTTTTTTTCGGACAACAACTCCGGTAGCGAGCCGACTTTCGCTGGCGCAAAGAGTGCGCTTTGGGCTCCCATTAAAAACACCGCAAACGCCAGCAAATACAATGTCGGATCGACGCTGTGTAGCACATCCATCAACGAGCCACCTTGCGAGGGGTTGGGTTTGCCCAAGCAGGCGATCGCCAGCACGCCCAGAGCCATGATCACGATTTCAGCGATCTTGCAGCCAATGATTACGTGACGTTTGCAGTAGCGATCAGCCAGCCAGCCAGCGATCGGTGCAAACAAAATGTATGGCAGCGTAAACAAAATCGCACCCACCGCCAGGATCGCACTCGAATACTCGGGCAACAGCTGAGCTTTCCCCACCCCGACGACGAACCAGCGAAACACATTGTCGTTGATGCTGGTCAGCCACTGCGTCCACAACAAGCCTTGAAAGCTGGCCGACCTAAGCCCGCCTTCGCGAAGTTTCTCCAAACCATTGTCGTCGGCTTCAATCGAATCGCTCATAGGATAGGCTGCTATTGGCCGTGTTGCGGCGAGGGTTAGAGAGTGTTGCGATTATGGGGCACCGAAACCGGTTGTCACGAGGTCTGTTTCGTTTTGCTTAATGTAACCGAATTGCCGCAGGCGTTGTACGTGACTTCATCGACAAAGTGTTTGATCAGCATGACACCGCGACCGCTACACTTGTCTAGATTTGCGTTGTCGGTCGGGTCCGGAACCTCGGCCGGATCGAAGCCCGTTCCTTCGTCGCTGACCGTGCTGCTAAATTGTAAGTCATCTAGCTCCATCGTAACATGGACGAACGTGCCCTTACGACATTCGTTGCCGTGACGAATCGCGTTCAAGATCACTTCTTCCATCGCCATGTGGATGGCGAACGAGTCCTTGGTCGACCAGCCAAAGATCGCCAGTTGATCCAGCAGCTGAGCGATAATGGGTGCGCAGAGGTCCGGATCCGAGGCGATTTGTTGGTCGTATTTCCACTTCGAAGGCATGCAATATTCGCTGGTGCAGTCTGGTTACTCGGCTGGGGAACTCAATTCAAAGAAAGCAAGCCAATCCAAAACGTTTTGCTTTGGTTTGGCGACTTCCTTCAGATCAATTGTTTTCGAAAGATTCAATCGCTTCGGCTTGGGTACTAAGGATGTCAAACATTTGATCGAGATTAGTGTAGCTAAACAAGTCGCGAACTTCTGGCTGCATGTTGCTGAGCCTAATCTGGCCACCGTTGGCTCGAACTCGTTTTTCCAAAACAATCAGTTTGTTGATCGCTCCACTGGAAAAGAAGCGAACGTTCTCAAAGTTAATCAACACGTTGGCACTGGCTTGCGGTCCGTCTCCGCCTGAGTTGCTTTCAACCAGTGACAGCAATTCATCGCCCAAAGTTTCCACTTGCGCCGGCGCCATGACTTTCGCGTCCTTGAGCTTAACCACCGACACGTCGTCGATTGAGTCGATCTCGATGCATTGAAGGTCAGGCATAATACGGTTGGCTCAGCAGGAAACCCGAAATGGTGATGCGACGATTGTCTGACTCTATTCTAAACAGACCCTGAGCTACTTCCAACCGCTTTGTTCGACTAGTTGACCGCGGTTACAAAGGGCAGGGGGAGGGATTTTTGCCGGTCTGGGACGCAAGGTCGCCTTCCAATCGCTGGCTGGTGGCCTAGTTTCCATCCCGGCGGCCGAACCTTCTTGTTTTTTCCAAAAAAAAACACTAGCCGAAAGCGTCATTGAAAGAGCGACCAGGCTCCCGTTCTCAAACGCTTCTACTAGTGTTTTAATCGCATGCTCTGACTTCCGAAAAGAGCACACGGTATATGGTTAATATCGCCAATCGGCGATTCATGTGTTTTAGCTTAAAGTGATTCGTCTAAATTTCGAAATCAATAACGTTTTGCCGACTAAAGACAAAAACTTTAGCCGTGGTGCCGAGGTTTGCCCAAACCGTGTAACAGCACAACCGTGCCACAGAACAGCAACGGCCAGCAGATCCAACGAGGTGGGGTAATGGTGCGTTGCCCCGGAGGAACGCTCGCGATCACGACGGGAGCCTGCTGCGGAACCTGATAGCCAGCTTGGCTATAAGGCGAATAAGGACGCTGATTCGGATTTTGAACCAGTTGCGGTGGAGCGACTTGAGACACTCGCCCTTGCTCTGACAAAAAGTTCGCAATTCGCGGCGTGAGTTGATACGAATCGACCAACGCGAATTGGATGCCGAGAAAAATCAGCACGAAACCCAAGGTCATCGTAGAAGTACGTCGCATTGATTATGCCATTGGAAGGAGGCGTTTATGGCAAACTGAATAGCTCGCCAATAACTTTTGCTGATTCTGGTATCGAACCAACGCGATGGCAGACTTGAGACTCTCGCCAACAGAAAGCAATTTGGTGCCTGCATCGGCCATGGATTGTTCCGGTTGTAGGGGCGGGCGATGAAGATGCCGGGCAAGGTGTCGCAAGCTGGACGTCGCTCGGGGGCAACACGGCTGCGAATCGTTGAGCCGCTTCGGCGGTCAGTTCGTTTTTTAATCTAACGAATTCCAAGCAAACGAATTTTCAATCAAACGAACTATTGCCTTGTCCGTGGCGGATAGCCTGTGCCTGGCGACCGGAGACTCTGCCCGTAAGCGGCGAGTCTGCGACAGATGGAATAAATCAAACCAAAACCAACGACTGCCGACCTGCTGTTGCAACACCACCCAAACATGCTCGCTCCCATATTCGCGTTTAATCATCAACACGAGCGATTCCAGCTCGCTTTCAGGACAAAAAAGACTCGCCGAAAAGATCAACGATCGCAAGTCATCCGCATGCCTCTGGTCTGCATCCGCTCGCAAATCATGCCGAAGATCAAAGTCGAACCACTCGGCTCGTTTCGTTTGATCACAATACAGCACATTCGAAACCGCTGCGTCCCCGTGACTTAATGCAATCGGTTGCTCAAAGCCCGGCAGCGGAATGGTTGCTTGGTGCAAATCTCTTAAAGCCCGAACTGCCGTTCCTAGCAGCTCGAGTCGATCAGCTGATGCCATTTCACGATCGCTAAGACGCTGACTCAGCGGCTGCCCTGGAATAACTTCACAAAGCAAATCCGTCCCAGCTGGAATCGATTCGTTTCGCAAAGCCAGTTTGACCGCGCTCTCCCAGGCAAGCCACTCGCCGCGCCAAAGCACTCTTAAGGGCACTTGGCGAAATCGAAAGGCGACGTTGCCAAGAAATATCAACGCCCCAGCAAACCAACTGCGTCGCTTTCGCACGAGTGCTTTGCCAGCATCGGATTGCTCGAACGAGATCCGATTTACGTGCACTCGCCGAATGCAATTGGCAAACCCTCGAAGAGGTAATTGCAATATCCGAATGAGCGAGACAGGAACCATAGCGGACATCTTAATTGAGTTGCCGGCATTCATTGAGCTTGTTTGTGGCAAGTCTGCTGGAATTCTTTACGCCAGCCCGACAACCTTTTCAAAATTGGCTTGCAATCGCTCGCGTCTACTTGGTTAAACGTGGCTGGCGGTGTAAAAAAATGACATGCAAGCTTACCTAAAATTACTCCAGCACATTCTCGACCACGGCACCGTCAAATCCGATCGCACCGGAACCGGCACCTCCAGTGTCTTTGGTTATCAAATGCGGTTTGACCTGCGAGATTCATTTCCGATGGTCACCACCAAAAAGCTGCATTTCAAAAGCATCATTCACGAACTGATTTGGTTTTTGAGCGGCAGCACCAACGTGGGATACTTGCAAGACAATGGCGTGCGGATCTGGAATGAGTGGGCCGACGAAAACGGCGAACTTGGCCCCGTCTACGGTTCGCAGTGGCGGTCATGGCAAGGCGCCGACGGCGAGACCGTGGATCAGATTCAACAGGTCGTCGATCAGATCAAAACGAACCCGGACTCGAGACGGTTGATCGTGAGTGCTTGGAACGTGGCCGAGATCCCAAAAATGAAGCTGCCACCCTGCCATGCATTCTTTCAGTTTTACGTGGCCAACGGTGAACTGTCGTGCCAGTTGTACCAACGCAGCGCAGATGTGTTTTTAGGCGTGCCATTTAACATTGGTTCCTACGCGGCGCTGACGATGATGATGGCTCAAGTGACCGGTCTGAAGCCCGGCGACTTCGTACACACACTCGGCGATGCTCATTTGTATTCCAATCACGTCGAACAAGCCAAACTGCAACTGTCGCGAGAACCTTACCCGCTGCCGAAGCTTAAACTAAATCCAGAAACCAAATCGATTTTTGATTTCAAGTTCGAAGACTTTGAACTGCAAGACTATCAGGCTCATCCGCACATCAAAGGCAAGGTCGCGGTGTAAGCGTTTGTGCAGGGCGAATCAATTTTGCAAATTAGAGAGCCCCGACCAAATGGTAACCCGACGCGTCAGCGAGGGTTTACACAGGTTCCTCACTGACGGGTTTGTTGATTTAGCATGTTTTGGCGAAGCCTAAGAAATTGTGGAGATGGGCTTCCAGCCTGTCTTACGCGCTGCTCCCATGCAAATGACAGGCTAGAAGCCCATCACCACAATTCCTCGCCAACGCGGCGGGCTACCATAAAACCAAAATTCAAAAACTGATTCGCCCTGAACGAGTGTTGATATATTGAGCCGCTTTGGCTGGAGTAGCCAATGCTCTGATTCTGAAAACTAGATTTCTAGCAACTGAGATTCGACGCCATGACCGCGCCCACCGCCAAAGTCCAAACGATCAAACCTGGTTTCCTAGGAACTCTAGCCGGGTCTTACATGTGGTTGCTAACGCTAGTCTGCCTGATCGCCGCAGTCGGGCTGGTGTGGTGGTCGATGCCCGAAGAAGGCGTCCACATTGAGATTCACTTCCCCGATGGCCATGGACTGCGAGTCGAAGACACCCTGCGATATCGCGGGATCGACGTCGGCACGGTCGAGACGGTTGAACTGAAAGACGATTTAGAGAGTGTCGACGTGACGGTTGCGTTGAAGCCGTTTGCTGAACCGCTGGCCCGCGACGGCAGCCAATTTTGGATCGTCCGCCCCGAACTTAACCTCGGCGGAATCTCGGGATTGGAAACGGCCGTCGGTCACAAATACATCGGCGTGCTACCGGGCAACGTTGACGCTCCCGGTAAAGTTCGCTTTGCCGGAATGGCCCGAATGCCGCCCGATGCAACGAACTCGCCGGGGATTGAAATCATTCTGCAAGGCGAACACCGATTGGGTTTGAACTCCGGTTCGCCAGTTAGCCATCGCGGAGTAATCATCGGCCGAGTGCTGGCGGTCGAACTGGCCGAGAACGGACAAACGGTTGATAGCCGGCTGAGGATCTTTGATCCGTACACGCACTTGGTGACTTCCAAATCAAAATTCTGGTCCAACAGCGGAATCGATTTTGATTTACGTTGGGGCAGCGGATTGCAATTTGACATCGAGTCTTTCGAGACCGTGGCGTCGGGCGGCGTAGCCATGCTAACGATCGAAAACGGTGGCCAGCCGGTTCGGCCGGGGCAATTGTTTTCGATCGTGAGCACTCCGGAATCCGAGTGGTTTGAACAAGCCAAAAAAGTGGACGTCGCGAAAGCTGGTTTGTTGCGAGCGGCTGTGGCGGTGCAAGTTCAATGGAAACAAAAAGGTCGGTTCTTTGGCACGGCAGAAAAGTCAGCTGCGTGTGTCGCGACGCACGTTACCGGCAGCAACGGACATGCATTGCGATTGCCAAACGATGCCGTGACAAAACCAGAACAGGCGATCGACGGCAGCTTTAAAGTTTCATTGGTCGCCGATGGAACGGAACTGGACTTGTCAAAGTTAGTGACAACCGAAGGCAAACGAATCGGAACGTTGCCGCTACCTGCGGGGCGATCGCCAACGAAGGCTCCGTTCACCAAGCAAGAAATCCGACGCCCCGATCAAGCCGAAGAATGCTTGGCGGTTCGGTATGAAGGCGATGGCGCCGCCGGCACGTTTTTGCATTTGCCACTCACTGCCAATCAGATCGACGAAAACTGGCAGTTGCGGGATTTTGATGGCGACCGCGACGTGTGGCATGGTGCTCCAGTGGTGGCGAAGGCCGATGGGAGCTTGATCGGATTTCTGATCGTTGAAGAACGCTCGGCGAAAATTGAGTTGGTTGATTGATCGTTTTACGATCAATCGGAAGACGTCGGCGTCCAGGCTCGTCTAGCGGCAGCCAGAAAACGTTTCTCAAACGAGGCGCTGCTTTTTGAACAAACGAGAATCACGACTGAACCAAATACTAATCGCACTGGCGATCGTGCTGATCTTGCGCGTGCTGGCGTTGATTGTGATGGAGTATCGGTTTTACTTTCCGCCGGATTTTGATCAATCGTTTTTCTTGGCTGGTCGTCGACCGACGTTTGCTGGTTGGTACGCGATTGGCTTTTACACACACATCATCTCCGGCCCGTTTGCGATCGTGTTGGTGGTTATTTTATTAGCCACCGGGAGATCCAAACGATTCAAAGCATTGCATCGGTGGAGCGGTCGTTTACTGGCGTTACTGACGATCTTGGCGGTGTGCCCGGGAGGAATCATCATGGCGGCTCGATCTCAAGCCGGGCCGATCGCGGGATGGGGATTTGCCACGTTGGCGGTGTGCACGATGGGTTCGGTTGGCTTGACCGCGGTTTTCGCGTTTAAAAAACAGTTTAAGTCGCATTCTCGCTGGGCCTGGCGATCTGGAATTTTGCTGTGCTCGCCAATCTTGCTACGATTGGGGGCTGGCGTTTTCTATGTCACTGGCATCGAGTCACTCAACACGTACCGCTTTTTGGCTTGGGGCAGCTGGCTGTTGCCGCTGCTGGTCTTCGAAGGCGTGCAACACTTTTCAAAACCACCGGAGAAACGATGGCAAAGCAAACGAAGCGAGCGGGATTAACCCTGGTAGAGCTACTCATTGTACTGGTGATCATTGCGGTCTTGATTGGGATGTTTCTGCCGGCGGTACGTAGCAGTAGAGGGGCGGCGAGGCGGACGATGTGCTTGAACAATCTAAAACAATTGGGATTAGCGGCACTTAATTACGAATCGGCTCACATGGAGTTTCCGATGGGAGTCGGGATTAAGAATCAAGCTGGAGTTTTACAAACCAATCCGGTGAGCGGTATTGTTTCGCTGTTGCCGTTTATGGAAGCAAATAACTTGTACGATGAAATTGCAAACCCAACGGTGATTAACGGAATCGAGTACCCCGCATTTGAAGCTCCTTTGTCGGATGCAGGCTACACACCGTGGGCGTTGGAGAATGATTACTTGCTTTGCCCGGCGTCTGCTGGATCAACAGCAAGTAAATTCGGCCGAACTTCCTACGCATTTTCTGTCGGCGATGTTGCGAGAAATCTAAGCGAACAAGAAACGCTTCGAGGAGCATACGGGTACTTCAAAGCGACTCGGATCGGTGCAATCACCGACGGCACGAGCAATACCATTGGAATGATCGAAATCGGCGGCGATCCAGTTGAGACCGTTCAGGGTGGTTGCCTTGCCAATGGCAAGGCCGTTTGGCTAGACCAACCAAAACAAGCATTCAACGTCGCAAAAAACAACACCTATCCATCAGGGGCAAAGCTGATTGATCGCGGTTCGCACTGGGCGGATGGACGAGCAGGAGTCGGATT
>JALZWN010000197.1 GCA_023300235.1 Mariniblastus sp. | reverse complement strand
TTTGCTGCGATTGGGTCATCGCAGACGACTATGAAGTCCTTGGCAGGGCAAGTGTGAATTTCCAAGTATTTTTGGCACTCTTTTCTTGCGCTGTGTTTTCATGTGGTTTTGTCTTTGCGCACCGGTAGCGTGAGCTGCTTCGATCGGAGCCGCTTTCGGTCGCTCGCCCAAGCGAGATTGGCGACTGAAAGCGGGTCTGATCGAATGCAACGGGTTGCTTTGGTTGGTGGGCTTGAAGGGAGTTCTTGACGGGGCAGAAACAACGATCGGAACTAAACGACTATTCGAGGTGTCCTCACTTTGTGTTCACGTGAGGTCTCAGGTATCCCTACTATTTCGCGATCGAATGATTCGAGCTGAAACAGAGTTCTGTAAAAGTGCTGCGCCGCATTCGTTATCACGGCATTTGCCCAAGTGAGCTTGCCTGTCTGCGATTCGCGGTCACAGCGTGGTCTGGAGTTTGATGCGTTAGTTCTTGCTCGTCATGATTCGGTTCAAGCTTTGTCGGCGGGTTAGTTTTGGCTCCGGGGTTTGTCGGTTGTTTAGTCAGTCGAGGCTTGCTTGGTTTAGGCAGCTGTTTTTTCTTGAACTGGTTTAAGGTTTCGACTTGAGTCGTAGTCGACCTCGTCTCGCATCATCGCCCAAGCGAGTACCAGGATCCTTCGGGCCATCGCCACGGCGGCTTTCTTTTTGCGAGGCTGCTTGCCGGCGTGAATCCGGTCGTAGGTTTCACGACTCCACTGGTTGTATCGCAGACTGCACCAGGCACATTCTACAAGTAAGGTTCGCAGGAGCTTGGGGCCACGCTTGGTGATGCGCCCGCGGCGGTCGGTAGTGCCTGATTGATATTGTCGTGGAATCATTCCAGCGTAGGCGCCGACCTGGCGGCCGTTTTGGAATCGGTGCGGATCGTCGATGTAAGCCACGATCGCTTCGGCGGTCACGCGGCCGACACCGTTGATCGTTTGGACGCGTTGGATCTGGTGATTGGTTTTGGCGATCGCCTCAAGTCGTTTGTCGATTGTCTTTTCGTGAGCTTCGAGCGACTCCAGCCGAGCCAGTTCAAGGTGTAATTCGCCTCGCCAGAGTTCGTCGGGACCGCAGTCTTCAAGCGGCTTGGCGTTTTCCTCTAAAAAGATTCGGCCGGTGTGCCAAGTCTGTGCGCCAGTGCTAATGCGTATGCCTTGGTTGACGAAGACCGATCGGATCGTGCATTTACTTCTGCTGATCAACTCCACAACTTTCTTGCGGTATTTAATCAGGCGACGGTGCTCGCGAACGGCTTTGGTGGGAACGTGGGTGGCGACCAGTTGATTGACCGACGCCAAGCGAGCAAGTTTGATGGCGTCGTCTTTGTCGGTTTTGCGTTTGACGTTTTTGAAAAGCCAAGCGTCTTCGTGCGTGCTACAAACAATAATCTCCAGGCCCATTTCACCGCACAGGTCGCTCACCCAACCGCTAGGGCCGCAAGCTTCCACCACGATGAGGTTCGGGGTGTACGTTTTAAACAACGTTTCGAAGAAGCCACGCTCGGTGGCGACGGTCTCGAAACGCTGTTCTTGGGTTTCTGTGTTGTAAATGCAGGCCACGGAGTTGAACTTTCCTAAGTCGATTGCGATAATAAACATCTGTTGTTCCTTTGGTTTGGGGTGGATAATTGTGGCGTGCATAAACACGACCAACGGCTCATCACCAGCATACGGCAAACGATGACGCCCCAAGCCAAGGACTTACATGGATTCTTTATCACGCTTAGAGATTTACATTGGCAAACGAAACTACAATCGCACTGGATCTCGAAGGGACACTGATCTCCAACGCCGTTAGCCAATTCCCACGATCCGGCCTGCGAGGTTTCTTGGACTTCTGCGCTAAACGATTTGATCGCGTCTGCATTTACACCGCGGTTCGTGACGAAGTAGCCGTTCCAATTATTAAAACCATGGTCGACGAAGAGAATGCACCCAGCTGGATACTGCAATCGGAACTGATTCAGTGGGACAGAACCGTAAAAGATTTGACCAACATTCCCAATTCCGAAATCATGGATTGCTTGATTGTGGACGACAATCCAGACTACATTGTCGATTCGCAGGTCTCGCAATGGATTCAAATCGAGAAATACTCGTCGCCCTATCCCGAAACGGATCGTGAACTCCAACGGGTACAGTCCGTAATCGAGCAAAGGCTGACTTAAACTCAACGCCCGAATCGCGTGATAACAATACGTTGCACACGGAGCCGCGGGCCGCGCGGCTTTTGGAAACAATGATTTTCACCGCGGCCCGGTGAACGTTGCCGTTATCCGACTCAACCGAATCACCTCGCCCCTGGTAAGCAATCGCTAGATTCACGTTTCGTACGGCCTTTAATTTCATGACCAGCGTTTATATTGGGGGCTGTTAGGCTGAGGCAAATATGGCATCACATGAACAAACCGTAAACGATTGCTTAGAGCTGTACCGATCTGGACGAGAAGGCGATGCCTTTCAGCGGTTAGTTGATTTGGGTCCCCAACTTGCCGACTCGTTGATCACCGCGTGCGAAGAAAATCACGGCGACGAAGATCTTCAAGCGTTCATTCTTACTGTAATCGGAGAATATCGTGACCCTTCGAAATTGTGCTACCTTCGTCATCTCCTTAGGAGGCAGGAGGTAGTAATCTGGAAGGCCTCGCTGGATGGGCTTGTGAAGGCGGGCACGCGAGAAGCTCTCGACGACATTGAATTCGTTCTTGATAGTGTTGAAGATTCAGGCAAGCGGGCATGGATCGAGGAGGTTCTAATTGGCATGAAGGAATCGCTCGGCCCGGAATAGCCGAGCTTGATTTTGGTTGTCACCCAGTGGATAATGGAAACCAAGACATAAAAGAAGTGTGTTTGCTTATCCAAAGTTTCGAGCCTTTTGGCCGTGGCAAACGTCGGATAACAATGCGATGGACCCAAGTCGCATTTGTCGTCGGAATTAATGTTTAGCTTGTTTGCTGCGACTGGGTCATCGCGGACGTTATCCCGCTTAACCACTGAATGACTTGAGGTCACGCTATGAGGATTCAAGAGCTCGACGGACTTCGGTCATGCGACTGGGCTCTCGACATTCAACTGACGCTTGAGCAATTCACAGTAGTTCTTGAGTGGAATGCCGAACCAGGAATTCAACAGCCTGAGTTTGGGTGGATCACCTTGACTTTCGGCTTGCCGGCATCTTCTGCGAATATTGACTACTCCCAGATGTGGCAGCACGCTCCGGACGACAACGAATCCCCGCTAGTTAATATCCGAGAGCACCACGACAACTCTACCCACCACTCAGATATTACGCTAAATTTGGAGTCCCATCCGACTGGTTGGTGGTACACCGAGATTTGTGCCCAATCTGATGCAATTCAGGTTATTGGGCGTCAGCCCCCGTTTGCAACTCTTTACGGCGTTCGACCAGCATGGCTTGAGCGGTGGCATGCGGCTATGAGGGCAGGCAAGTAATCGCGGGATAACAAAGCGATGGACCCAAATCGCATTTGTCGTCGGTTTTAATGTTTAGTTTATTTGCTGCGACTGGGTCATCGCAACCGTTATCCCTCCCTAGAATTCCATCCACACTATCGAGAGCAAAACACTCATGAGCTGGGACATTAATTTTTCTACCGCAGATGCGGTGATGGGCAGCAAAGCGTCCGTGCGCGAGAAGTTCTTAACCGCGTGCGAAGAGATCCTCGGCAAGCCAGTTGAGCGACAAGGTCCTACGGAGCAATTGATCCACGATAGTTTTTACTATGAGGCGTTATTTGAAGGGCCCAAGCACGCAACGGAATCGTTATCTCTAGCTTTCAAGATTCGCGAGGGTGACCCTTCTTCCGATGACGCGCATCCTGCATGGTCATTCATTCGGCAGATAATTCAGCACACAGGCTGGCAAGCAGTAGATACACACAGTGGTGAACGGGTTACATAGAAGGGTAACCAATCCGATGCACCAAGGGACCGCGCGTCACGCCTTTGCAATGACAACGTGGGATAACAATGCGATGGACCCAAGTCGCATTTCACGTCGGATTTGATGTTTAGTTTACTTGCTGCGACTGGGTCATCGCGGACGTTATCGTGCCAGTGCGCGTACGACATGCTCGATGAATGCGTTGTCGAATGTGACAGCAGGCATGCGTTTCTTCGCCAAGTT
>JALZWN010000196.1 GCA_023300235.1 Mariniblastus sp. | reverse complement strand
GGCGTGGACCGCTTACTAATGCTGGCGGTGCAAGAAGACTGCATCCAGAACGTCATCGCGTTCCCGTTTGACCGAGCGTAACGTCCTCAGAACGCCCTCGTCATGCCAACCTTTCGGGCGCTTTCCCGGGCGATTTCCCCAGCGCTTTCCCGGTTGTTAAGTCCTACCCAACAAACCAGAGATCCGCAACAATCGCGATCACGCCAACGACAAAGCAGTACACCGCAAAGTAAGTCAACTGACAGGCCTTCACCAAGCGAATCATCCACACGCAAGCCAACCAACCGGTAATGAACGCCGCAACGAATCCAGCCGCCAACAACAGGATGCTGGGGCCAGCCGCTTCAGCCGCGTCCGCTCCAAACGAATCCAAAATATCTTTGGCCATCTTCCCAAAGATCAGCGGCACAACCATCAAGAATGAAAACTTAGCCGCCTTTTCACGGTCGACCCCCAGCAACACACAGGTCGAAATCGTCGCGCCCGAACGAGAGATACCAGGCAAGATCGCAATGGCTTGAGAGATACCGATGATGATCGCATTGACGATGCCAACCGGTTTGTCCGTCGTTTTGGCTTGGTCGGCCAGCAACAACAGCACTCCGGTAAACAACAACATGCCGCCGACCAGCATCATGTTGCCCGTGAACAACGCCTCGATTTGCTCATCAAACAAAATCCCAACCGCTGCCGCCGGAATCATCGACAACAAAATTTTGACGCAGAACCATTGATGCTCGCGGCCTTCGCTGGGCCGCACCAACCCCGCAAAAATCTCAACGATGTCTTTACGAAACACCACCACGGTGCTCAACGCCGTCGCGAAGTGCAACACCACGGTCATCATCATGCCAAATTTGCCATCGTCCAAATCGACTTTCAACAGCGTTTTGGCGATTTCCAAATGCCCACTGCTACTAACGGGCAAAAATTCAGTAAGCCCCTGGACGATCCCAAGAATGATCGCGTTGATAATGTCTGGCATGGCGGGTGTTTTGTGGACAAGAGGGAAAGGTTTATACAAGCAAAGTTTTAACGGCTGTAGGGCTCAATCCCAATACCGAATCAAGCATCTGTTGACGGCCGTTTGAGGTCGCATATCGTAATTTACGCTATTGTTTTTACGAGGGAGCCTCTAGAATTATCTGTTTATAAATTCTAGTCCGTTCGGTCCGTATGGGATCCGCCAGACCGCCAACTACCCATGCTTGCTAGCCAACCATGGGGATGCTTAGCGGTTGATCGCCAATAGTGACCAGCCCCCCCTTTTTGTTTTTGACATTCAAGCCATGATCGCGCCAAATCCAAGCGGCCCCAGAACACTTTTTGAGAAAATCTGGGACCAGCACGTTGTCCACGAAGTCCCCAATCAACATTCGCTGTTGTACATCGACCTGCACCTGGTTCATGAAGTAACCAGCCCGCAAGCGTTCGCAGGACTGCGACTGGCCGATCGCCAACTGCGTCGCCCCGAATTGACCGTCGCGACTCAGGACCACAACGTCCCGACCACCGACCGCTCCTTGCCGATCGTGGATCCGATTTCCAAACAACAAATTCAAACGCTGCGAGACAACTGTGCCGACTTCGGTGTGCGGCTGTACGATTTGGACAGCATCAATCAAGGCATCGTGCACGTGATCGGCCCTGAGCTAGGGTTTACTCAACCCGGCATGACGATCGTTTGTGGCGACTCCCACACCGCCACGCACGGCGCGTTCGGCGCGTTGGCCGTTGGGATCGGCACCAGCGAAGTCGAACACGTGATGGCAACCCAAACGCTGATCCAGACCAAACCAAAAACTTGTGAACTTCGAGTCAACGGGAAACTTGCCCCCGGCGTGACCTCTAAAGATTTGATCCTGTACTTGATCGGCAAAATTTCAACCGCCGGCGGAACGGGCTACGTCTTAGAATACACCGGCACCGCGATCGAGGCGTTGTCGATGGAAGAACGGATGACGATTTGCAATATGTCGATCGAAGCGGGAGCACGCGCCGGCATGATCGCTCCGGACGAAACGACATTCGAATACCTTCGCGGTCGCGAGCATGTGCCAGCGGACTTCGACGCCGCGGTCGAGCGTTGGCGGCAATTGCCTTCGGACGAAGGTGCCGTTTACGATCGCGTCGAGATCTTTGACGCCGCCGACATCGCGCCGCAGATTACCTGGGGAACCAACCCCGGCCAAGTCGCTCGAGTCGATTCGGTGGTGCCGTCGCCAGATCAGTTTAGCGATCCCGTCGAACGCACTTCTTGCGAACAAGCACTCGAGTACATGGACCTAAAACCCGGTCAGTCTATCGAAGATATCTCGATCGATCGCGTCTTTATTGGCTCTTGCACCAACTCCCGTATCGAAGACCTACGAGCGGCCGCAGCAACCATCAAAGGAAAAACAATCAACGACAAAGTCCACGCCATGGTCGTACCGGGCAGTGGCATTGTCAAGAAACAAGCCGAAGAAGAAGGCCTCGACAAGGTTTTCACCGACGCCGGTTTTGAGTGGCGTGAAGCAGGGTGCAGCATGTGCTTGGCCATGAACCCAGATAAATTGGAGAGCGGCGAACGTTGTGCGTCGACCAGCAACCGAAACTTCGAAGGCCGACAAGGCCGCGGAGGACGGACGCATTTGGTTTCACCGGCAATGGCTGCCGCCGCGGCAATCGCGGGACACATTGTCGACATTCGCAACTGGGACTTTGCCGATTCAGGAGAGCAAAACTAATGAACGCGTTTACTAAACATTCCGGCCTTGTCGCCGCCATGGATCGATCCAACGTCGATACCGATCAGATTATCCCAAAGCAATTTTTGAAACGCATTGAACGTACCGGCTTCGGCGAGTACTTGTTCTACGATTGGCGTTTCGATGAAGCGGGAAACACAAAAACCGATTTTGAACTGAACCAGTCACGTTTCCAAGGCGCATCGATCTTGGTCGCGCGGCAAAACTTTGGCAACGGATCCAGTCGCGAACACGCGGTATGGGCGTTGGACGACTTTGGCTTCCGCAGCGTGATCGCCGAATCGTTCGCCGATATTTTTTACAACAACTGCTCAAAGAACGGCGTGCTGCCAGTACGGTTGACCGGCGACGAAGTGGAACAGATCCACCAAAATGTCGCTGCCAACGAAGGCTATCAGCTAACGGTCGATCTGGAAAACAACGTCGTCACCGACAACGATGGCTTTTCGGCTTCGTTTGAAATCGACGAATTCCGTCGCAACTGTTTCTTGAACGGCTTGGATCACATCGCGTTAACGATGCAACATTTGGACGCAATCGAAGCATACGAAAAAGCCAACGGTGTGTTGAGCCGCTGATTTTAAAGTGCGGCCGCTATGGAACTGTCCCAGAACAAGTTCCGCTTTTTCCAACCCGAATGCGTAAGCGAGGGATCGAGCATCTTGCCCCGCTAAATCCCTCGCTTACGCATTCGGGTTAGTTTTTTGGCTCATTTGAAATCGGGAACTTATTTCGTGCCTGATCCTAAGTTTTTGTTTTAGCCCGCTAACTTGGAAGAAACTCAAGCGATTTGAATCCACTTACACCCGCCCGCGAACCTGCCCCAGTTGTTACCCCCGTCCGCCGGTGGAGCGGTGGGTTCGTCATGGGCTGGATCGTTATCGCTTTGGTCGCCGCCGCCGGTTGCTGGATTCGCTGGAAGATCGCCGCCGGTGAATTGCTTTGGCTGGACGAGCTTCATACCGGCTGGGCGGTTGGTGGATCGTTCGACCAAACGCTGACTCGATCGGCGCAAGGCAATCAAACGCCGCTGTTTTTTGGTTTGGCTTGGGCGGTGGTGCAATGCTTGGGGGCCAGCGAGTTTTCGCTACGGCTCGTTTCGCTTGTTTCTGGATCGCTGGCGATGGCAATGGCCGCCATGCTCGTTTGGCGGCAAACAAAATCCATCGGCGCGGCAACGGTCACGCTAAGCTTAATCGCGATCGATGACAATTTCATTTGGTACGCGACCGAAGCCAGACCCTATTCGATGCTGCACTTGGCGAGCGTCCTGCAAGCGGGAGGCTTTTGGTGTTCACTGCAGCGATGGAAAGCACTTTCGGTCGATGATCAACCAACCGGCGCCGGACGCTGGATCGGCCCGCTCGGTTTGTTGCTGTCGTCTTGGCTGGTCGTTTACACACACTACACCGGCGTGTTTTTATTGGCGGCAGAAGTTCTGTTTTTAATACCGATGTTCGCTGGTCGCTGGCTGTCCGGCAATGCACTTAAACAAATTTCCGTAACGACCGCTTTGTTTGCCGTAGGATGCTTGCCGCTGCTATTTCAAATGAACCAAGCCTTTGGCAAACCGACCGACTGGAGTTCAGTCGCCAACCTAAAAGATTTCCGAGCGGAACAAATGGTCAACGGGATTCGTTGGTTTGCCATCCCACTGGTCGCCGTAGCACTATCGACCGTCATCAGTTTTTTGCGGAAACGTCAGCCGGCAGAAAGCACCGTTCCGATTAATCACTGGCGGAACGCTGGGTGGCTGAGTTGGATTGTGGCTTGGTTTTTGATTCCCTTGCTAATCATCGTTGGCCTGCACGTGTGGGCGGGGATACCCATCGCACTTTCGCGATACCTGTCCGTGGGCATAATCGCTGGCCCAATTTTCGCTGGGGCCTTGGTGGGGGCGAGTACTCCTCAGAGCCGTTGGATTGCGATTCCAATCATTTTCATGGCAAGCGTTTATGCTCACCTTCATGATCAAAACTTCCCCAGCACCACACAGCCTCGTCTGACGTTCAGCTATCGAGTACTGGGAACGATTGCCCGCGATGGTCAGCTGCCTTTATTGCGAGGTGAAAACTGGCGAGCACCGATTGGGGTGGTTAACGACAGTACTGAACGAGCAAAGTGGCCGGTGTTTTTATTCGGAGCGGTGCTTGAGGACGCGAACGCGTTGACCGATGCTGATCCAGAATTTCAAGCGTACCTGCAGTTCCCTGTGCAAAGCCTGTATGCCATCGACGCTGACGAACGAACCGTTTTCGCCGGCCCGACGATGTCGCACCAGCATTTTGATGGTCGACATCTATCCGAAGTCGTGGGGCAGGGCGGGGCGTGGGTTTTAGTGCGACACCTTCCAGGGCTAACGCAAGAGATTGCCAGCGAACTAGAAAACCAAATCCGGACAGAGCTTGGTGATCACAATGCCGCGATTAAAACGAACTGGTTTGGCAATCGCGACAACGTCGTGCATTTAATCTCGATCGAAATCAAACCGTACTAGGATGATCGTCTTAGCAACTGCAAGTTGATGCAAAACGCCCGTTGTGTGGACCACAAACGATTTCAAGGGCGGCTGGATTGCTAGAGCGCCGTGGGTTGAATTGGCGGTGCCGTCTCCGCCTACCGGGGCATCATTGACCTCTGCCAGTAAACCCCGCGAAGCCCAAAAACCAACACGCCCTTCAAGCCTCGCTGCGTTTGCGTTTCACGCCTGCGACAAAGAACGTTCCGAAGTAGTGCAACAAGACGGGCAAGATCGCATAGATCAACGATCCAACCATCGCTGCAAACAACGCCCACTCGCGGCGCTGCCAGATTCCGATTGGGTTGTTGCCAACGGGAGCGGCGAATCGATCCGCGACATCACTCGATAGCTCCTTGATGTTCCCGTCGTGGTAAACGCCTCGCATACGATTGGCAACTTGCCGAAGCGTTCCTGCGTCTTGTCGAGACTGATGCCCATCGATAAACATCCCGGCGCGATTGTCGCCCAGCCCCACAATGACGACGTCCCTGACTGACGCAGGCATTTCTGGCATGCCTCGGTCAGGTACCGTGTCGCCGTCGGTCAGAATCAACACGTGTGTACTCTTGGGGTTCCAAGGCTTAGCCATTTTCGCGGCCGCCTTGATGCCCTCGATCAGTTGCGTTTTCCCAGGTTTAAAACCATGCAACACCGGCATTTCTTCCATGATGTGCCGCACGACTTCGTAATCGTGAGAATCTTCCAGGAGCGGTTTCGCATCGGTGTAAACCGCAATAAAGCTCAACTTAAACTGCCGCATCGGAACTCGATTGAACAACGACGCCAGCAAATCCGATGCTCGTTGCCGCCGGCTGACTTTTCCTTCGGGGCCAGCATCGACCAGTTGCATACTGGGCGATACGTCGACCACCAAAACGAGATGCTTCATTTCGCCATCGGGAATGCCCTGTTCGTTGTGAACCTGAGCTGCAACCACAAAGCACAAACTACAGAATCCCCAGCAAGCAACCGCCAGCGCCAACACTCGCACCAACGGAACCGCCTTCACCCACAGCATCGGCTTTTCGGTCGGACCAAACACCAACCGTTTAATACTTTGGATCCGCCGCCAATGGAGCCATTCACCAAACGCTGTAAAGGTCGCGACAACGATCGCAACGATTTCGGGGAGTTCTACCATGGCGTGTACCTCAGCCCCAAAACCGACAACAAGCTCATCGCGGCAAACGCCAAACCAGCGATCGAAAACGGCCCAAACCAGTCCAAAATTTCCGCGTAAGTTCGTTTCAGCTTGACGACTTTCATCGCGTCAATTTTTTGAAAAACCTCTTTGAGTGATTCGGTGTCATGCGGGCTGAACGATTTGCCCCGCGTGATGTTGGTGATCGATGAAACTTCAGGTGGCGAGAATCCGCTACCAATATGAATCGAGTAAACAACGATTTCGTCTTCGGCCAGCGAATTGGCGATCACTTCGTCCTGTCCGCTGCTCAAGTCAGCACTTTCACCGTCAGAGACCAAGATGATCATCCGGTCACCTTCGTTGCGCGTCTTAAGAACTTCCTGGCAACTCCTTAACCCTCGGCCGATCTCCGTGCCTCCGCCGTAACCAGACGGCAGATCCGTCTTCGGATCCAAAAACGGCGTCGCGCATCTAAAAGCGGACGGGTCGGTTGTTAGCGGAATCCAATGCCCTGCGCGATCACTAAAAATCGTTAATCCGAACGCGTCACCTTTTCGCAACTCTACAAAGTCATTGATAGCCGCCATCGCTGCATCGTACCGAGACCCTTCGCCGAACCCGATCGTCATACTACCGCTCAGGTCTAGGCAAAACTCGATGTTCGTGAGTTCTCGCTCCGACTGAGGCACGCCCAGCCTTCTGGGCCCCGCCCATAAAACAATCGCCGCCGCCAGCATCAGCGAACCGGCACTCACCAACAGCTTAATCAACACGTTGCTCACGAAACCACTTTTGGCCAGCCCATAATCCTGCGGCAAGGCAATCCGGCGATCCGATCCGTACCCCAGATCGGGAAAACGATCGCGCAGCCAAATCCAAATCAACAACGCCAGTGGCAGGAACAAACCAAACAGGTAGTACCAATTTGAAAAACTAATATTCGCCCAACTCACTTACCACCTCCCGGCGATTTCAATTCATTGGCAGGAATATCACGATACGGATTCAGCAGCTCCGCCAAATCAAGATTCGCATCTCGGCTTGGGCTGTGAATCCATGCTTCCATTTGCCGCATCAGTGGCCCAGCTTTTTCGTCTTCACGGATCTTTTGAACCGCGTCCGCAGCAGGCATGGCTTCCAAACCAAGCCGACGTCGCCACATGCTAAACAGCACTCGTTCTAGTTCAGCGTATTGACTGGATGTCATCTCACCGTTTTCCGCAGCAGCCAAACGATCTTTCAGCAAATCAGCCAAAGAAACCACCGAATCTTCATGTTTCGTTTTTCGTTTGCGAGAGCGTCCAACGAAAATCAATCCCAGCAAAACCACGACCCAAACCACCGCCGCCAAAATCGCCCGTCCTGTGTAGCCGCCGACCGAAGGGAGTTTTCCAGCGTCAATTTCGTGAGGCTTCTGCTGCCCCGGAGGAAGAACCGACCGCACAGTAACGGGAATTCCAGGTAAACCATCGGTGGCGCTTCCATCCTTCCGCACCAACCACTTCGATAAATCGTAGTCGCCGGGTTCAAACCCTTGATAGCTCAAGTCGTAGCGAAATCCGTCACCGTGTGCGAAGACGTTTTTAACTTGCACGACCATCGGCGCGTCGTTGAACAACGCCCGGCCTTTCAATTCAGTACCCGGCAAAATCACAGAATCGACATCGGCGATCACTCCGACCGACGGCCATGCGGATTCTTCAGCCCGCAGGTTTCCACCGCCCCTTAGCAGCAACGACAATACGACCAAGACACACACAGCAAATCGTTTGACTTTCGCGAACATCAGCGAGCACCTCGTCCTAGCAAACTACGCGATTTAAAAAAGTGACGTAACCGATATGCAAACGGTTGATCGGTTTGCACCGAAATGTGATCCACTCGCCCACGCCTCAATTCTTGATCTAAAACGTCTTGATCGATTCCAAGGTTTCGACCGCGAGTGGTAATCTGGCGTCCGGTTTCGGCTTCACGCCCCCGAACAAAACCAGCCCCGCGAATCCCGGCTTCCAGCGGATCGATCATTTGAATGGCGACCACATCGTGCTGCTGGCCGAGTTGCTTGAGCGGGGTGATGGCTTCGGGATCGTGGAAATCCGAAATGACGATGATCAATGATTTGTTGATCAACAGCGGACCCAGCTCTCGCAAGCGTTGTTCTAGTTGAGTTTTTTCTCGATACGAATACGTTCGCAGCTTGTGCAACCACTGCATGATTTTTCCACGCGAGAGGCTGGTTGGAAAATGAATGTCTCGATCGCCAACGCCCAACAAAGAAACAGGACTGATTCGATCCAAACAAGCAAACGCGATTCCTCCGGCGATAAAAACACCCGCCGAATACTTACTTTGTTTAACAGAGCTCACTGTCATCGACGCCGAAGTGTCTAGCAATAGATAGCAGGGCATTCGCTTGGGCGTTTCAAATTCTTTCACATGGTACTTGCCCGTCCGCGCGGTAATGCGCCAGTCGATGGACCGAATTGGATCGCCGGGATGATACTGCCGCGACTGCACGTACTCGGTGCCGCTGCCCAAAAACGGGGATGCGTCCGTACCGTAGCTAAGACTGTCCGCTAATGACTTGACGGCAATCTCAAACTGACGCGAGTCAAGCGGGTCTGATTTTTCGAGCTGGTAATCCATGTTACACCGTCGCTGCGGTCAGCCCCATCTCATTCAAGATCGCTTCAAGGACGCCTGGACCGGTCAAACCATCGGCCAACGCTTCGTAGTTCAAACGAATACGGTGCAAGATAATGTCTTCGGCCAACGCGTACATGTCTTCGGGAACCACAAAATCGCGGCCGTGAATTAAAGCTCGTGCGCGAGAAGCCTTCAATAAAGAGATCCCCGCACGCGGGCTGCAACCGACTTCCAACGCCGGGTGGACGCGAGTTCGATTGACCAGTTCCACCACGTGATCGATGAACACGTCACTGATGTGAATGTCTTGGACGGCCTTCATTGCTTTAACTAAGTCGCCTTCGGAGCCGACCGGTTCGTTGGACAGCAAGTCAAATTCAGTTCGTGCGACGGCACCTTTTTCTTCAGTGCGGATCCCCAGCGACGCGTTTCGACGTAGCACTTCTTTTTCTTCATCGGGAGTCGGATAAGTTAACCGGTGGCACATCATGAAGCGGTCAAGCTGAGCCTCAGGCAGTTCGAATGTACCGCTTTGCTCGATCGGGTTTTGGGTGGCGATGACCAAGAACGGCGCGGGCAAGCTAAAGTTTTCGCCGCCGAGTGTAATCTTGCGCTCCTGCATCGCTTCCAATAATGCTCCCTGCACCTTGGGGGCAGCACGGTTAATTTCGTCAGCCAACAACAGATTGGTGAAAATTGGGCCTTTGAGGATTTTGAACTCGTTGGTCCGCTGGTCCAAAATCTCACTGCCCAAAATATCCGAAGGCAACAAGTCGATCGTGAACTGGATTCTCGAAAACTCCAACGCAACGGTTTTTGACAGCACCGAAACCAACAACGTTTTGGCGAGCCCCGGTACGCCTTGCAGCAGCAAGTGCCCACCGGTCAGCAGCGCGATCAACGTTCGTTCGACCACGACGTCTTGCCCAACCACCACGGTCGCGACTCGTTTGCGGATGTCGCTGATAAATTTGATTACGTCTTGAGCGTTAGGATTCGATGGCGTCACGGTGGTTTCCAAGATGCTTAACTAGGGCGGTACTTAACTAGGGCGGTGCTTAACTAGATTTGTCCTAAGAGCGTATCCCGCAACTTATTAAGCGACGCGTTTTCTAATTCATCACGAGGTATTGGGATCAGCACTAAGCGATTCAGTATAAACGCTAACGCAACCCGGAATGCGTCTTTTCAACACCCAAAAGCAGTTTTCAATGAAGGAAACCCAACCTTGAAACCCCGCAAAACCCCGGCCGATAGCTAGGTCCTGAGCGGCGGCAGACACAACCGTTGTCCAGCTGTGCGCTTGTTAAAGTGTTCCGGATAAAGAAACACTATTGGTTGTTCTGATAATCGGCGTTGGCGAAGGGAATGGAGTGATTCGGATTTGAATCGTTAAACCGATTCTCAGGGTCCGATTATCAGGATCAGTCCGATCATTTGGGCCATTTTGTTAACAACTCAAAGCCAACGTGTCACCATGCAGCCTCGGCATACTCAACCAATCCACGCTCCAATTAGCTTTCTTGCCGCCGCAGCGCTGGCGACCATGATGCTATGTTGGACCGGATGCGCGTCGAGCCCGCGGGCGATAACCTTTGACAGCCAGAGCTGTGGCGTTGCTTGCGACAGCCAAGCGACGCGAATCGAGTATCCGCAGCCGTCTTCGGTTACTGACCAACAACCGGTCGAACGATTGTATTCGGCCGCGCCCGTGACGCTGTCAAACCTTGAAACGACGCAATCGCGAGCGATGACTTTGGACGAGTGCGTTGCGACGGCACTTGCCAATAGCGAAGTCATGCAAAAACTTGGTGGTGTGGTCGTTAGTTCGCCTCAAGCAACCACAACGCTCTACGATCCAGCTCTAATCGAAACCAGCGCCGGTGGCGTGGAGGCTGCTCTGAGCGCGTTCGATGCTCAGTTTAGCGGAGGATTCTTATACAACCGAAGCGAACGCCGATTCAACAACCTGTTCTTTGGCGGCGGTGCGGCGAACTTAGTTTCTCACACCGGTAATTTCAATTTTGAAGTGGCCAAGCAAACGGCTGCTGGCACCAGCTTCGCCGTTCGCAGCATCACCGACTACAGTCGTTCCAATTCGCCAGCGAACACATTCGGTAGCTCCTACGATATCGTTAATCAAATGGAGTTTCGCCAGCCGTTAGCGCGTGGCCGTGGAACGCTGGTAAATCGAATCGCTGGCCCCAATGCGGTCTTGGGAAATTACAACGGCGTCTTGATCGGTCGAATCCGCAACGACATTTCTTTGGCAGATTTTGAAGCCGCAGTCCGAGACTTGGTCGCCGACGTAGAAAGCAATTACTGGGAGCTATACTTTGCCTATCGTGACTTCGACACAAAAATCGAAGCCAGGAACGCGGCCAGAAAGACTTGGGAAAACCGCCAACTACGCTACGAAAACGAAGTCGGCCGCCCTGACGACGAAGCCCTTGCTCGACAGCAGTACTTTACTTTCAAAAACCAAGCACAAAACGCGTTTGCTGGCACCACCAACGGGCAGCTTGGCGTTTTAGGAGCCGAACGTAACATGCGCCGATTGATGGGAATCACCGGCAGCGACGGAACCTTGATCCGGCCGTCGACCGAGCCCACCGTGGCGCCGGTCGTCTACGATTGGAACGAAGCCCAACAACAGACGCTCGACCGTCGAGTCGAATTGCGACGTCAGAAATGGTCCGTCCGGCAGCGCGAGCTAGAATTGATTGCCGCCAAAGCCCTTAACCGTTGGCGATTTGACTTGGTGGGGCAATACGGATTCCGCGGCTTTGGCGACAACCTGTTCGGAAGTCGCTCACGCGTCAATGGAAGTGCGGTCGATGGCTTGTTTAGTGGCGACCTAGACGACTGGCAGCTAGGCGTCGAACTCAACGGCGCAATCGGCAACCGACAAGGCCACGTTGCCATTCGCAATGCCGAGCTTAACGTCTCGCGAGAACGAGCGTTACTGGAAGAACAACAACGCCAGCTGCTGTTGGACTTGAACGCAGCTTACACGGAAGTCGATCGCGCTTTGGCCGCCGTCAAGGTCGCCGTGAATAATCGAATCGCTGCCGAAGAAGAAATCGAACCCAAACGAAAACGTGTCGAAGAAGGCCAAGACCAAGTGTTCTTTTTACTCGACGCCGAACAGCGTTTGGCCACTTCAGAAAGCAATGTGCACCGAGCGATCACCGATTACAACTTGGCGTTATCGAACTACGAGCTTGTGTCGGGTGGAATGCTGCGTCGGTTCAATATCCAACTGACCGAAGGCGAATCAAGTGACGCCGCAAAAGCAGCGATGCAGCGCAAGGCGGGACATTTCACTCAGGACGGAAATGCGTTGTACGACATTCGTGCGATCGCCGCCCCATCGGCGCCGTAGTGCCAGCGCAAGCTTGGCGAACGGCCAACGAATACTAAATCGCCAACGATTACTGAATCGCCAACGATTACCGAATCGCCGGCACGACACCGCACAACAACAAACCAATCACGCACAAGACCATGCCAATGATCGCCGTGCGAACGAAGTTTGAGCGTAGCCCCCACAGGCCGAGCCCGAGTCCCACTACCGCGTTGAATAGGCTCCACTGAGTCACGAAGGCGCCGAAGACGGACAAGCAACCCAACACCAACGCCGCGATGGCGCCGCCTTTGGCTGCGACGTTTTGAAACTGCGGTGGAAGTCGATAGTCAGCTAGCGGCATCGATTTTTGCTCGGCTCCCCCTCCGTCCGAATCTTCGTAGCGAGCGACCTCGACCGCCTCATCAACATCAATGCCAACGACGGATTCGCCATCGCCTGCTTTTACCTCCGCGGCAACCTCGATTGGATCAACCGATTCGGCAAACGGAGTTGTGTCTCGAGCAGTTTCAGGTGGCTCGTTTGCATCAATCGGTTCGCTGTGAGATTCAGAATCCATAGACAAATAACTTATTGAGTGTGCTAGATGCTGGCCTTAAACGCTGGAATCAACAAACCAGTTTGAGACGAAACGCCTCGTCTTTTTCAGCAGAAGTTGAGGCCTTCGCTGCCACGCCCCAACTCTTGTGCTCGCCAATTTAGCTTAAACACGGCCCATGTGCTATCAAGAACCGACAGCACCTGAGTGTTAAACTGCGAAAGCTACGGACAAAACTCCGGCGCTGAAATTCTTTTGACCTCAAACTGTACCGGTTTACCTGCACGGGCATTAATTCACGACCCGAATAACCAAATGACAGTGGTCGCATTTTGATCGATGGCAAAAGATTCCAAACTGGATGTTTTATGAGTAACTTACTCGAACAACTTTTTCAACAAAGCTCGAAGCATACCAGCCGATTGCTTTTGTTGAACTTGGTCTGCGTTGGGATTCTTTTGTCGATGCACTGTCAATCGGCAGCCGCACAGTCGACTGATAAAAAGCTAACCGGCTCCAGCCATCGCAGTTATCGTGCCGCTGGAATCAAAGCAATTCCGTTTGGCGAGATCAATGCCAATGCCACCAAACGCATCAAAGACGTCGTCGACCACACGAGCTTCTACCGTCGTCTTCCAGTCAAAGCCATCGATGCTGACCCTGAATATTTTCGCTTGTTGGTTCGCAAACCTGAGTTGATCGTCAGCATTTGGCAGCTGATGGGTGTGACTCAAATGTCAACCGAACGCACGGGTCCCTTCTCTGTTAAAACAAACGACGGTGCCGGCACGACCAGCAATCTGGAATTGATCTACGGCAACGACCGTTTGCATGTTTTCTACGGCAACGGCAGCTACACCGGGCCAATGCTAAAGCAAAAACTAACCGGACGCTGCGTGATCGTTTTGCAAACTCAATCGAAAGAAACCGCGACTGGCTTCGAACTCACCAACGTCCTGGACATTTACCTGCGAGTTGACAACGCGACCGCTTCATTGATCACCCGCACCATCCAACCGCTGGTTGGCACCACGGCCGATCATAATTTTACCGAATCGTTGAAGTTCGTTCAGCGGTTGAATCAATCCACCCGTGCCAACGGGCCGGGCGTGAAAGGCATGGGCCGAAAACTACAAATCGACGCTCAAGTACGCAGTGACTTCGAAAAAGTAGTCGACACAGTTTATACGAGAGCAAACAAAAAGAATCTGCGGAGGTCTCCTGGGGCAACGACCGCTCGTTTCTCTTACGCAAAACAGTCAACAACGCAACCACAGCCAATCAAGCAAACCGCTCAAGTTGCTCAACTTGCTCCCGCACGAATTCAAGCAGCCAAGCCGCAAGTAAGCTTATCGCCGGCTAGGAGCACCGTTCAGCCGGTCGTCCCTCCGACCTTAATGAGCCAAACTGCTGCGGCCGGCACTAGGTCTCCTCGTCGTTGGGTCGAAGCCACGGACCCCCAAGTGTCGCAACCGATAGCAACCGCCGCTGCCCCCGCTGCTGCAGACACCAATGCTCGCCCCGGAGTTTCGGTTTTGGTGGGTGGGCCAAGAAACCTGCCCGGTTCGACCGCGCCGGTTGCTGCAATCGCCGATCAAAGCAACTTGACACGGCCTAAATTCGATCCGAATTTATTTCCGAAACGTTCGACGCAACGCTAGTCTCAACCAGCGAATCCATTCGGCGCTGGAATGCACTGTGATTGCATCTGCCCATCATCAACCAACAGCGGACTTGGGCTGCTGCTCTTCTAGCCTACTGGTAGCGTCAACGTAAACGTTGCTCCATGGCCAAGCCCTTCGCTGGTGGCTTTCAATGAACCACCCATTGCTTTCGCACAGTTAGCACCACTGTGCAATCCGAATCCATGTCCGTTATCCTTGGTTGTAAAGCCATGGCAAAACAGCTTCAATAGATTTTCTGGAGCAATCCCCACACCGTTGTCTTGAACCGCGACTTGAATCTCTTCCCCGGTCTGGACCACGGAGATTTTGATTTGAGAATTGACCTGCGCCGCGTCCTGACAAGCATGCTTGGCATTACGGATCAAATTAACCAAGATCTGCATCACTTGGTGCTGATCCAACGAGACCAAGATACGATCGTGGAAGTCACGCACGAGATCGATATTGTGACGGACCAGCGAACTACTGCTGATCCCAACCGCATCCTCAATCACTTGAGAAAGATTGACCTCTTCAATCACATGAGACGAGGTAGCGAATTGTTGCTGCATGGCAACGATCGTTTTAATATGCTCTAAGTGTCGCCTAGTCAACTCGAGCTCTTCTTCGATCTCTTGCCGGTCGATTGTAATTTGTTCGGCAACCATCTTGAGATACAGTGGAACCTTTTGGCCGCGAGCGTCATCTTTCAAGAAGCCTGGCTGGTTAGCATTTTCATCTAGCATCGTGGCAAGTTTTTCGATGTTATCAATGTTGGTTCGTGTTGAGATCTCTTTCACTTGAGAAAATGAAGTGTTAACACTGTTCAGCACGTTGCCGACGTTGTGAATCACGTTGGTGGCAACTTCTGCCATCCCAGCCTGACGTGAAGTGTGAACTAATTGCTTATTCGTTTGTTCGAGTTCGATCTCGAATTGCTTTTGTTCGGTGATGTCTCTAGAAATCCCAAACGTGCCAATAACTTCCCCGTTGAGCCCGATGAGTGGCATCTTTGACGATGTCACCCACGTGACGTCTCCATTGAACTGAGGATCGGATTCGGCCTTTGCCGTCATAGGGATTCCCGTGCGAATGATCTGCTGCTCATCTTCGTAAAAGCCTGTTGCGATTTCGGGATCAAAGAAGTCAAAGTCGGACTTCCCAACAACACCTTCAGTCGAATTGACGTTCAAACGCTTGGCCAGCGAGTGACTACAGCAAAGGAACTTAGAATCGACATCCTTAAAATAAATTAAATCCTCGCAGTGCTGCAGCAAGTTTGTGACAAGCACTTGATCCCGAACTTGTTCGGAAGACACCCCTTCGATGACGTAGGCGAAACCTGCAACCTCTTCCGTGGCGTCGGTCAAAAGATGACATTGCACTGAACAATTCCGCGTCGCCACATGATCCAAAGCTAGAAACCGTGTCGCCGACTGCCTCTCAGAAAGCGCGACTTGCTTTAGCTCTTCCAGCTTCTTTAACAGGTCCCCACCGATTGGCAGCTGACTGATATTCTGCCCATCACATCCGCTAATATTGAGACTTTCGCACCCCGGGTTCGCGTACTGCAGAACACCGGCATAGTCGGTATAAAAAATGGCTTGTGCGACGCTGGCTACAATTTGTGACGCGAACAGGTTGTGAATGGAGGTAGGCATTGAATATTTTAGACATGGGACGTCGATGTGAACCACCCTTCAGCGAAACAGGTCGCTGGGTAAATGATTCGTTTACGTCGCTGGGTCTAAGCAACAACACGATGGCGGCAGGCGGCGTTTTTAGCCAAGCGGCGCTGGAGCAGCGACCGTTGGCGAGAGTTCACAGGATTCTTCAAGCTGAACGGAGAGCTCAACAAACCGCAGCCATTGACGCTTTAGCGATTCCACGACAACAGGATCAAAATGCCGTCCTGATTCTGAAACAATTAATTGCCGAGCGTCATCAACTGGCATGGCTTTTTTGTAAACGCGTTCGGTCGTCAAGGCGTCGAAAACATCTGCTACCGCAACGATCCGAGCCGACAGCGGGATATCAACACCGGACAACCCCGTCGGATATCCCGAGCCATCAAATCGCTCATGATGGTAACGAGCAATCTCAACCGCGATCTTCAGAAAACCGTTCGTGGGCGAATACCGCGCGGCATCCTCAAGTGCTTCTGCGCCGATTTCGGCATGGGTTTTCATAATCTCAAACTCGTCGGGAGTCAGACGACCCGGCTTCAACAGAACTCGATCAGGAATGCCGACCTTGCCAATGTCATGAAGCACGCTTGAGCGACAGACTTGGTCGATGAAGTCCTGATCGATTTGATCTGCATAACTACCGTTTTGCGCTAAGTCATCCAGCAACAATCGAGTGTAACCTTGGATGCGTTCCAAGTGCTTGCCAGTTTCCGGGTCGCGACTTTCGGCCAATCGAGCCAATGTGTAGTACACCATGTCACGAGTCTGTGAAATCTCTTGGGTTCGAGCTCGAACCATTTCTTCAAGCTGTTCGGTTTGGCGATTTGCAATCTGAGTCAAATACCAGTGAGCCGTCTGCGCGGCTGCGATCTGCCGAAGCTCAATCGTGTCGAATGGCTTTTTAAGAAACAACAATTGATCGGCACGACTGAGCTGTTCCGAAATTTCTTCCCACGAGTGATCGGAATAGGCCGTACACAAAACAATCGGCAGGTCCGGGGCAATCTCCCAGATCTTTTTGGCTGTCTCGATTCCATCCCAGCCCGGCGGCATGCGAACATCAATGAACGCACATGAATAGTTGCGACCTTCTTGAATCGCCGCTTCCACCATTCCCAAGCCCTCTTGACCTTGGGACGCCGCATCGATTTCGTAACGCACAGCGGTCGCCAACGGCTGGGCTGGCCCATCAAACAAACCGGCCTCCAGGGCAGCAAGCCCTGGGGCAACTGGCCGCTGCAATAAAACCTTGCGGTAGTCCGCAATGACATTCTGATTGTCGTCAATCGTGAGTATACGACGCTGAACCGGTATGCTTTCGCTACTTAACGGCACGCTATCGTCATTGGAAATTTGAGACATAAGAGGCTGTATTTGGCAAGTGTTTTTATTGGCGTTTAGGTGAGAATAGGAGAGGCGGGGTG
>JALZWN010000195.1 GCA_023300235.1 Mariniblastus sp. | reverse complement strand
CTTACACGAGATTCTTCATAGGATGCACCACACTCTCCAATCGCCTGCCAAGTTTATCTAAGCGTTGTCACCGACGCGGCGGTCGTTGTCTTAATGGATTGTGCGGATCAAGCGGTCAAAAGTTGTTTCAATTTTTTTGACCGCAGTCAAACCATGATCTATTTTCTATCGGTCTATTTTGCATACGCACTCAGTTGTGTGCAGGGCCGGTTCCTGATTGACTCGACAACCGCTGTTAGCTTCGCTCCCAAAATTTGTGGCCGGCAGCACGTTGATTGAGTCACCTCCGAAGGATGGCAACAAACGTATGGATATCAATCGCTGCATGAACCCACTGGTTCACCACTCTTTCTTCCGCCTGGCTCGTCGCGCTGTTGTAAACACGCTAGTCGTGTGTGCCACGCTCTGTCTCGCCTCAACGACCGTCTTGGCTCAAGCCGGCACCGCCGAAGTTCAAACCGCACAAGAAGTTCTCGGACGCGGAGCAGAACTCGAAACAGAAAAGCAATGGGGAGAAGCCCTTTCGCTTTACCAACAAGCCGTTCGCATCTACCCAGAAAACCGCTCGCTACAAACTCGTCGCTCCGTCGCTCGCATTCACTACGACGTGCAGCGTCGCTACGCCGACAGCAGCTTCATCAAAACCATCAACACCACCGATGGCCAAAAAGCAGCCGGCGTCTACCGTGAAATCTTGTTGAAAGTCCAATCGTACTACGTCGATAAACCGAAGTGGTCCGAGATCGCCAGCTTTGGTTTGACCAGCTTGGAAGTCGCTTTGATGTCACCAGAATTCCGCGAAATCAACTTGCCTGACGTCTCGACCGAAAAGATTCACCAAACCATTCTCAGTACTCGTCAGCAACTTAAATCCGCTCGCGTTACCAATCGCAACGAAGCTTACGATGTCGCCGTTCAATTGTCACAAGACTTGAATCAAACAATCGGCCTGTCACAACAAGCCACGATCTACGAATTTGTTTGCGGAGCCATCTCGGCCTTGGATCCGTACTCGGCTTTCATGTCTAGTGCTCAGTATGGCGAGACCATGTCGCAGATCGAAGGCAACTTCGTTGGCCTGGGCGTTGAACTTCGCACTCACAAAGATCACCTAGAAATCGTCAACGTCATCCGGGGTGGTTCTGCCAGCCAAGGCGGAATCGTTAGCGGCGACAAAGTCACGGCCGTCAACAACCAAAAGGTTTCCGAATTCGGTGGTGATCGCGTTGCTGATTTGATGCGTGGTCCAGAAGGCTCAACCGTTGCCATTACGCTTGACCGCGGACAAGGCCCACAAACGATGGACCTTGAACGACGTCGAGTTGAAATCCCTAGCGTGGATCAAGTTGGCATTATCGATAACGAAGCGGGCATCGGATACATCCAACTAACGAACTTTCAAAAAACAACCGCCCGCGACTTCGACGCCGCTTTGTGGAAGCTTAGCCGCGATGGCATGCGATCTTTGATCGTGGACGTTCGAGGAAACCCTGGGGGGCTATTGCCGGCTTCGGTTGATGTTGCCGATCGCTTCATCAGCAGCGGTGTGATCGTTTCGACCAAAGGCAGAAACCCGATGGAAGACTTCACGCACCGAGCCAAAGCAGCGAACACGTGGCGAGTCCCATTGATCGTTTTGGTTGATGAAAACTCAGCCAGTGCCAGCGAAATTTTCGCGGCCGCGATTCGCGATCATCAGCGAGGCACCATCATCGGCTGCCGCAGCTATGGTAAAGGTTCGGTCCAAGGGATCTTCCCGCTAAACGTTTCCGGTGGTGGCGTTCGCCTGACCACCGCTAAGTTTTACTCGCCAACTGGTAAGGCCATTAACCAAATCGGTGTGGCGGCAGACGTCGAACTTCACGACGCCGCGAAGCCAAGCGACGGTTCATTGGACCTAGAAGCCGACCACGGATTGCGAGTCAGCGTTAGCACCGCTCGTCGCAAATTGGAACAGGTGACCAACGTCACCGCTCCAACTCGCACTTCTGCTCGCCAAGTCGAACAAACGTTTTCGTCTTTCGCAAACTAAGAGCCTATCCAGCTACCTTTTTGAACAGGCCCCTCAAGGTAGCTGACTAAGCGTGCTGATTAAGCGTGCTGACTAAGCCGAACCAAAAAACACGTAAATTGCCTAAGCCGGTAGTCATCGCGAGATCAACGCGATACCATACCGACTTGGGCTTTACGCGTTTTGTTTTGCGCGGTTTCTTAGATTGAAAAAAGGGATCTCGAGTGCAGGAGTTTGCTGAATACGAATCGTTGACCAAACGAGACCTCGGTGCCAAGAACCACGACATGCACCGCAATGGGCGTTTGAAGCACTTGATCTTTGGCTCGCAGCTAAACACTAAACTGCTGGAAAAGCTTTTTCGTTCGGCCGATATGATTCGCCGACTCTCCCGCGACCCCGAAGGCAATCGTCGTCTGCGAGACCTGTTGGCGCACCGGCGAGCGATGCTGTACTTCACGCAGCCGTCCACGCGAACGTTCCTGTCCTTCATGGCCGCCTGCCAGATTTTGGGCATCACCTGCAACGAAGTCCGCGACCCCAAAACATCTTCTGAAGTCAAACGCGAATCCAAGCTCGATTCGATTCGCATGTTCAGCAGCTACTTTGATGTCATCATCATGCGTTCACAAATCAGCGACTACGCCGAATGCTGTGCGTACTTGATGAACGACTTGGAACGAAACCAAAAACGCTCGGTCCCGATCATCAATGCAGGTGCAGGCAGCGACGAACATCCGACGCAAGCCTTGCTGGACGCTTACACGATCACGCGAACGTTTGACTTTGACGAAAACAGCCTGCAACACGATTCACGCCTGACCGAACTCCGCGCGAAGTATCCCGATTTGACATCGGGCATGGACAACAAGGCATACGCCTTCTGCGGTGACATCGGTCGCGGCCGCACGGTTCGTTCGTTGGCCAGCGTGCTGTCGCAGTACTCCAACGTGACGATGTTCTTCATCTCGCCAAACCAAGATGCCTTGAAACTGGACGACAAACTCAAACAACGCTTGGTCCGCCAGGGTGTTCAAGTCGTCGAGCTTGACAGCCTTGATGCGACTCACAATGGCCAGCCGTTGCTTTCTCAAATCGACTGCATGTACATGACGCGGATTCAACGCGAGCACAATTCGGAATCGACCGAAGCCGAATTGACGGCGATGGACTTATCCCCGTTTCAGTTGACGACCGATCGGGTCGAGCAGATGAAAGATTACGCCCCGATCTTGCACCCGTTCCCCCGAGACCGTGTGATCGACGAAATCCCAACAGCCGTCGATTCGGATCCACGAGCGATGTACTTCCGCCAGGCCCGCAACGGCATGTGGATCCGCGCGGCGTTGCTGGTCCATTTGTTCGATGCAGCGGACTCGTTGTTTATGGCTTACAGCGATGTGATCGGCAAATAGATGGTTTGCTGAATTTGGGCGACCCATCTGCTACGATGTATCACATCATCAAACGCTTATCTCGCAGCTCTCTTGAGCGACGCATTTTCGCACCGCACTTTCGGAAGAGTGGTTTTAGCTTGACGATTGCATAAAACGGAGACAGGATGAACAGCGCGGATTCCAGCAACCCATTTGAGTCGCCCAAGCAACTGACCGTCCCGACTGCTCCGTACCTCGACAACCCAATCCGGTACGAAGCCACCGCGACGGTGAAAGATTTGAATTCCGCTTTACGCGCTGCATTCCCCATCATCAAAAGCTGTCTGTTGCTTTCGGTGCTGTTGTTTGCCGTCGTAATCACCTCGATATCACTGGCTACCCAAGGACGCATCAGCCTCAGCCAGCTAATGCTTTTCATCTGCATTGCGTTCTTCAGCACCGTCATCTTCGTGCGGATCGTTGCGTTGGTAAACGCCGGGAAAACGTACATGCGTTGGAACCCAAACGCCACGGCTCTTCAATCCGGAGAGCTAACCAATCAAGGGATGCTGCTGAAGTGCCAAGACCAAGTTTCATGGCATCCTCTTGAGAGCATTCGATATTGCAAACACAAAAAGAACCAACTTGTCTTCAGTTACGATCCGCAATTAGCCGTTCTGCAAGTGCTACCTAAAAGAGGATTCCAAAATCCCCAGCAAGCGATTGATTTGTTTGAGTTCCATGCCAAACATACCTCGCCGCCGGACATGGCGGAACCTTTCGAGGGACCGATCATGATTGGAGACCAACCCAACGACGCGGTCGTTTTTGAAGGCATCCTGAAAACAAAGGACGTTAATAACTCGCCGTTGGCAAAGCTTCGAAAACGCTCGATCAGGCGAGCAGTAACCTGGATCTTGATCACAAACGCGTTCCTCATTCCGTTGTTGATTTTCTCATTCGGTTGGGAAGCAAGAATTTTCATTGGTATGTTTATTTTGCTGTTCAACGGTTTTACTTTTGCAAGAATCTTTCGGTCAACGCCCAGCGACCCTGAACATACGTTGTTAGCGATCAAAGGCTGGATGAACGAGCACGAAATCGGGCTGCTGAGCAACGTCGGACAAGGGAAACTCCGATGGCAGGATTTTTACGCCGTCCATGCCAACGACGCTTGCATCTGGCTGCAAACCTACGGCGCGAAAGACCGCTTCGTTTTGCTGCAACGTCGTTTCTTCGCGGACGACGTTCAATGGCAAGCGGCCCTTGAGATGGCTCGCCCCCACACCCAAGCATAGCCAGGGGCTCCGCCACCAACACTTCTGACCAAAGATCATGAGCCGGGTAACCTGGATCCGATCGCCAGCGAACTCAAATTCGGCCTGGCCGCGAGAGCGTCCAACTTACAGCGCCGCCCCTTCAACTGCCCTCAAGTCAGTTTTTTGGCTGCCCATGGCTGGCGCGGAACCTACGGTCAAATCGCGAGCTTACCGGTTGTAGCAATCCTGCCTCTAAAAACGACCATCACCGCCAAAAATCAACCTGTCGCCTTGGAATGGGCTTCGAATCCGAGTTAGCTGGGCCGATACCAAAAGTGTTCGGATACGCCGGAGCCGCCGCAGTTTGGCCTCTGATTTCCAAGGTTTTAGGATTTGCGACCTCGGTTCCGAACAAACGCAACGGTTTGCTGGATCTTGAAATTTTTCAATGCCCGACCAACCTTCCGCGACTATAATTTTTGCGAGTCGCTCTATTCTTCGCAATGGATGCAGTCGCTTCAAATTAACTCGCATTGGCAGGTTGCCAATCGAGACGATTCCAGTTGATATATCCGATTCGGCCTGCTGGTCATGCCTAACGAGGTGCTTTGATGAATTTGATGGGTAAGATTTTCACGTTTATGATCTTCTTGATGAGTACCGTCTTTTTGGTGGTCTCGATCATGGTCGGAGCGTCGGACCGCAACTGGAAAGCAGAAGCCTCTGCAATGAAAACCCGAGCCAGCAGCGCCACCAGCAGTGTCGACTCGCTCAAAAACGAAACGGCAAGCCTAGAAAAGTCGTTGGCGTTTGAACAAGCTTCTCGCTCTCAACAGCTAAGCAACCTGCAATCGCAGCTCCGCTTGGCCGAAGCCCAATTAAAAGAAAAGGCCGCTCAGTTCAACGAAGAACAAAAGAAGGGCCAAGCCGTTGCCCGTGAACTCGAGGTAGCCAACAACCGCTTGACCAGCCAAGACGCTGAACTTGCGGGCATCAAAGCCAACAACAAAAAACTCGTCGACGACATCGCCGCTCAGTTTGGCGAAAACCGCAACATCGAAAAAGTGGTGTTTGAGCAAACGGCCAAGCTTGAGCAGCTGTCGCGAAAAGAAGCCGACATGGCAGCTCAACTAGCAAGACTACAAAAAGTCATGGATGCAAATGACTTGGATGAAAACAGCTTGATTGCTGGGATCGCTCCGAAGATCGAAGCGGTCGTGACCGCAGTCGGCGACAACAACACCAAGTTCGCCGTCGCCATCGGTCTAGACGATGGTCTTCGCAAAGGCCACGAAATGGACATCTACCGCAGCAACCGTCACGTCGGTCGCGGAATCGTAGTGGCAGCCGAGAACAACCGTTCGGTTTTGTCGATCGTAAAAGGCTTGATGAACGATATCGTACGTGAGGGCGACAATGTCACAACCAAACTCTTTTAATGAAGAGCCGATGATGTTCGACGAGGCGGGTGATGGCCAGCCGATGGAAGCAGAAATGATGGCTCCTGTGAAGCAATATCGCAAACAGGGATTTTCGGTCTACACGCTTTTGCTTTTGCTGTCGTTTTTGTTTCTCACCGCCGCATCGGTCATATTTTTTAATTTCGCTGAGTAGAGCCTCACCATGTCTGATGTCTTCGAACCAGAAGTAGAACTGAGCCAAGATATCGCCGCCCAAGAGCCAATGGATTCGTCGGTGGCAGAGCCTTCCGACCAAACCAAGCCTGAAAAAAAGGGACTGGCCGAGAGTGTTTTATCGATGGGACTCTTCAACGTCATGCTATTGCTTTCGTTGATTTTCATCTGCTGGGCGACGCTAAACATGCTGGGCATCTTACGAACTTACAGCGACGGATTCCCGCTCGGCGGCGGCTATCCTTGGTCGACCAACCTGTAACGATCCTCGTATCTCGCATTTCAACTGCCAGCGTTGGCTTCAAAAGCTGGCTTCAAAAGCTGCGGCAAAAGGTTTCTTAAGCAGCTTGCAGAATGAGCTCGCTCGACGGCTAATCTCCGTTTAACGATTAGCCGGAAGGCGTCGGCGACAGCGCCAAAAAGAACTCCACCGCTCTCGGCAATGTGAAAATTTTCTGGCCACGGATCTGTGTTGATCCGTGGTTAGTTTCATTGTCGCCTTTCACTCCATGAAAACGCGTTCTTCCATCTCGCGTTTTCAAGCTCATCCAAAGGCAACATCCCGCTCACCGACGGATACCTCAAGCAGCCCTTAGCCGTTCATCCGTTCGCGGATCACCTGCTCACACTCGTCGATCTTAACGCGGACTTGCTCCAATGAATCACGATCGCGAATGGTGACGGTTTTGTCTTCCAGCGTTTGACCATCGACGGTGATGCAGTACGGCGTACCCGCTTCGTCCTGACGGCGGTAACGTCGGCCAACCGCACCTTTTTCGTCGTAGAAGACTTTGTAGTTCTTTTTCAGATCCAGGTAGATCTCCTTGGCTACTTCCGGCATGCCGTCCTTTTTAACCAACGGCAACACCGCTGCTTTGATCGGAGCCAAACGCGGATGGAACTTCATCACCGTTCGCGTCTGCATCTTGCCTTTTTCATCCGGCTGCTGGTCTTCGGTGTACGCTTCACAGATAAATGCCAACGCCGCGCGGTCGGCACCGGCGGATGGTTCGATCACGTGCGGCACGTACTTTTCGTTGGTCAAATCATCGCGATACGACAAATCCTTCCCGCTACCACGGTACTTCGGCTTGCCGTCTTCGCCTAACTGAACCGCCAACGGCTTCGTTGATTCGTCCAGCTTGCCCTCCATGTGACTTCGCAGATCGAAATCGCCTCGATGCGAAACCCCTTCCAACTCTCCGTACTCGCCATCGGCCATGAACGGGAACGCGTATTCAATGTCGGCTGTTCCAACGGAATAATGAGCCAATTCATCGGGTGCGTGCTCTCGCATGATCAACCGTTCTTGGCCGATGCCCATCTGGTGATACCAAGCCATCCGGCGATCACGCCAGAAACGATACCAATCCTGCGACTGATCTGGGTGGCAAAAGAATTCGATCTCCATTTGCTCGAACTCACGGCTTCGAAACGTAAAGTTCCGCGGAGTGATCTCGTTGCGAAAGCTTTTACCAATTTGAGCGATGCCCAACGGCAGGCGATGGCGCGTGCTATCCAAAACGTTTTTGAAGTTCACAAAGATACCTTGAGCGGTCTCGGGACGCATGAACGCCGCACCCTCTTCGCCCGACAACGCGCCGACGTAGGTTTTGAACATCAAGTTGAATTCACGTGGCTCGGTCAACGTGCCAACGGTTTTCGCATCTGGGCCAACGACTTGTGAAAGATCGTCGATGCTGGTCAAACAAACCGAATCGCCGTCCCATTTGAGATCGTCGATATTTTTGTTGCGCAGCTTGAAGAACTTGAGCGCACGTTTGGTCATGACTTCCAGTTCATCATCGCCGGCGGCAACGGCAACGAAAACCTTCTGGCCTTTGGCTTCGACCCAACGACCGTTCAGTTGATCGTGACGGTAACGTTTTTTGGTTTCGCGGCAGTCGACCATGTAGTCGTGAAACAGATCGTAGTGACCACTACACTTCCAGACCTGCGGGTGCATCAAGATCGTGCAGTCCAGACCTTCCATGCTGTAGGGCAGGGGAGCTCCGTCGAGTGTGCTCATGTCGTCGTGGCCGCTGACCATGTCCGACCACCAAGCTTCCTTGACGTTCCGCTTTAGTTCGACACCCAACGGGCCGTAGTCCCAAAAGCCTTGCAGGCCGCCGTAGATTTCACTGGACTGAAAAAGGAAACCTCGTCGTTTGCACAACGAGACAATTGATTCCATGCTCATGGTAAATGTCGCGATAGGGTTGATGCTGGACAATCGCCTTTGGCCCACGCGAAAAATACGTCACTGGCGCGAGAGTTAAAGGCGACTAAAACTGGAGCGACAGTATGTTTTAATGGCGAAAATTCGGCTATCCCGATGCCGCCTAGACGCCGCGAATCTGCCAAGTTTTTGTGTTTAATTCCGAGACAACCGGGACAGAATCGATGTTCGCGGCGAATTCGATGTCAGGTGTATGCCCAATTTTGACCAAATTGACGCCGCCTCGAGCGTTTTTGAAAAAATCAGCCAACGGCGTGCCCGCGTCGACTTGCCGCTGAACGGTCTGCCAATGGTTGATTGCGATCATTGCTGGGTCGGTCAACTTGCCCACCGGCAA
This sequence comes from Mariniblastus sp., assembly GCA_023300235.1. GTDB lineage: Bacteria > Planctomycetota > Planctomycetia > Pirellulales > Pirellulaceae > Mariniblastus. The sequence continues at coordinate 15,238 of JALZWN010000195.1, read as the reverse complement.
ACCAGCTTGCTGACGAAGTTCTTGCACGCGCTGCAAAAAAGCTCCGGCAAAAATCACGTCCTCGCTGGTGATCCAGCGATCGGTGCCGCTGCACAGTACCACTAAATTTGGGTCGTCAACGACTTGTTGAGCAACCGCGGTCACGTTGACCATGGAACCGATCAGAATGCGACTGGCCTGGGCGCAGTGGTCCATCGCGACGGTGCCGTTGGTGGTGGCGAGAATCAAAATTTTGTCGGCCACTACGTCCGGCGTGTATTCGACCGGCGAGTTGCCCCCGTGAAAGCCGGGGACGATCTTGCCTTTTCGCTCACCGCCCATCATCGACACGCCAGCGGTTTCGGGGTTGGCCTCAAACTTCGCGTGCGTCTGGCGAGCGGTCTCGATCGAGCCCTGCGGCAAAACGTAGCGGCAACCAGCGTGGATGGCGGACGTGATCGTTGTCGTGGCTCGTAACACGTCGACCACAACCACGGTTTTACCACTAAAAAAATCGGGCTGCACCAAACTTGGCAGCAGCACCGCGTCCAAAACGATCGGTTCAGCGATCGGGTTTTGAGAGTTATCTTGAGTCACGATGTTCAAATTTGGAGGTGATGAGTGGCAATGGATTGGTTAACCTATCGTGACATATTCGGTTCGTTTTGCGTAGTCGGGGTCCTGAATGCCGCTTTCGACTGAGGTTATTCTGCAAACCCGCCAAGGTGGCGAAGCTGGGCAACTTCGCCGATTTCCCCAAAACGCATACAACAATGGAAGCCCGCTGCGTAAGTAAGGAAATGTGGTGATGGGCTTCCAGCCTGTCATGCGAACACCTTGCCTAGCCCCCTGGCTACCATTGCAGCTGGCTTGCGAGTTACATCCCAACCAATTTTTCTCCATCAACATTTAACCATTCATTTTGGCCCCTTATGGTCGTCGACAAATCAAACGAACGCGTGCGAACGATGTTCAGCGAAATCGCACCCAACTACGATCGCATGAACCACTTGCTGTCGATGAACGTCGACCACTATTGGCGCTGGCGGACAGTTCGCAAACTTAAACCCAACCGCTCCGATCCTATTCTGGACGTTTGCACGGGCACCGGCGACCTAGCGATCGCGTTCCATAAATACACCCAAGGCGAAACAGAAATCGTGGGCTCGGATTTCTGTTACCCGATGTTAGAAGTCGGCGTTCAAAAAAACAAAAAGTCGTCGCGAGATATCCGATACATCGAAGCCGACTCGCAGCAACTTCCGTTTCAAGACGATTACTTCCAAGTCGTATCGGTCGCGTTCGGATTGCGAAACATCGCAGACACGGAGCTTGGTCTTCAAGAAATGCTTCGCGTCTGCAAACCGGGCGGGCAAATCGCGATCCTCGAGTTCTCAAAACCTCGCTACCAACCGATCAAAGGCTTCTACGGTTGGTACTTCAAAAACGTGTTGCCGCGAATCGGACAAATGTTCGCGAGCAACGATTCAGCCGCCTATAACTACTTGCCCGATAGCGTTGGCGAGTTCCCTTGTTACGAAAAGCTAACCGAACGGATGCTGGCTGCGGGCATGAAAACGGCCAAGTTTTACCCGCTGACCTTCGGCATCGCGACGCTGTACATCGGGACGAAGTAGCAACCATGGCGACGAAGTAGCAACCATGGCGATGGTGCTGCCAAACTGCCTTGCTCGCAAAACAGGCTGAAATTTCCACCGACACCGATCTCACTCAACTCCTCAGTTGTCAACAACACCAATCGAAATCACTATTTTCTTAGCTGAAAGTAGAGAAAATCGAAGCGTTGAGCTGAACCATTTTTGAACTGGCTTCGTAGCATAAAGGTGCTTCCGTTTTTTTGCCAACTTTGCCTTTTGCATGATCAATGCATTCCCACGAACTGACTTTAGGACTCGCTTTTGGATTGGGTGCAATCCATGCGTTGGAACCGGGGCACGGCAAGACCGCAATGCTGCTTTACCTGACTGGGGAACGCAAAAGCTTGCTCCACCCATTAGTAATGGGACTCTCTAGCGCGCTGTCTCATTCAGTATCGTTAGTCGCAATTGCGGCGATGGTTCACTTGTCTCACCACTTGATTACCGGCGACCACCACCATGCTGACGAAGGCGTAACCGATGTGATGCGATGGTTCAGTGCTGGGCTGGTCTTGGCGGTAGGACTTTGGATGCTATGGGCGGCTTCAAAAGCAAAGCCTGCTCAATGTGGTTGCAGTCTACACCAACTCGAATGTCGCAATCCGCACGAACCCTCATCACCGAAAGCAACAAAAACAAGCTATTCGATGAGTGCCTTACTCGGTGCGGCGTTTGGTTTAATGCCATGCCCGTCAGCCATGGCGGCCTACTTTTCTGGGCTTTCTTCTGGCGAGCCTGTCACTGCCTACATTGTCATCGGACTTTTTGCGGCCGGAATTGCGACCTCATTGACACTCGTTGGAATGGTCGTTCAAGTTTTCGGCAATCGCTTTTCCAAAACAGATTCCTGGCTTACCCGTTTGCCTTGGAACTATCTTCGAGCAGGGATGATCACGGCCATTGGACTGTTCTATCTCGCGCAAGTGGCGATCTAGTTAGCCGTTAGTTCATGCCTATCCAGCAACAGAGCTCACCCTAAGCGCCCGACAATCTTTCAGGACCACAACAGCCACAGAGGCAACCGTAACGTCGATTCAAAAGATGAGCACCGACCAGCAAAACGCCTCCGACGGGGGTGATCCATGGTGCCAGCGTCGAAAGCAAACCTTTAGGTTCGCTACTACCAGCCGAGACAACAGTTGCTGAATCATTGCACGAAGCACATTCGTCACAGTGTTCGCATCCGGCTTCCCCGGTTACCACCGGAGTGGCCGATTCGCAGGAGGCACAGGACGCACAACATTCTCCAGCCAAACCAAAGGCGGCGAAGGTGATTAACACCAATCCGATTGATGCAATCGAAATAGGAGTCCAGTTTTTGTGCTTGCGAATCCCAGGAACAAAAGCGGCGATGGCGATCAGAAAACAGGCCAATGCCATCCATTTGTGAAATGATTCGTCGGCTAAAAAACTTAGCCCAAGTGCCGGCAAGTAAGCAATTACAAATGGCATCGCCGCGCAGTGAATCGCACATCCGACGGACGCCGTGATCCCTACCCAGTCTCTCCATGTGGAAGAACTGGCTTCTACGACTTCACCTTGCTCTACCGTGCTGAGGTCTACTGTGTTCATGATTTTCTCCTAAGACTTGCGATCGGTGAATACGATCGGCGGTTCAATGATCTCTATTAGCCTTTGACCGATTCAATTTGGGCAAACGCGTTATGGGTGTGAATGGACTCAAAGTTTTCTGATGAGCACTGGTACCACTGAATTCGCGAGTCGTTTTGGAGCGAATCAGCTAGGTCTCGTACCGTGTCTTCAACAAATTTTGGATTCTCGTAGGCGTCTTCGGTGACTCGCTTTTCATCGCCTCGCTTGATAATCGAATAAACTGGCGCAGATGCGGAAGCTTCCGCTAACTGAAACAGCTCCTCAAACGAAATCGATTGGCCGTCAACAAATCGAACTGAAACGATTAGCTCGCATCTTTGATTGGATACCGATTTGTCGCGAATACGTTTTGGATGCCGGCTTCGGTCACGAAGCAACACAAATGAACCCTGATTCGCTCACATTGACTTACACTTGCCTAATGTACGCAAATGCAACTCTATTGCAATAGGGAAGATTGGCTTTATGAAAAATCCAGCATATTACGCTGCTATCGCATTGCACCTGCATTCCAACTGCAACCAATCACCGTCTCTCAGGTACCAATTTCAACTTTTTCTGGCGACGTATCTCAATGAACATTAAATCCAACTATTTCGCTCGAAAAGCATTCACGCGTGCCGAACTGCTGCGAGCTGCGGCAAAGTGCTTGGCATCGAAATATCCCCGATGCCGTATCGAATTTCGCTTTTTTTTGGAATTGCCGATCGACGAAGGCGTTTATCGTGAATCAACCACACGCAATGGCGGCGAAGTGCCGGGCGGGCTTATCGAAAAATCTTTGGCCGCCGGTTGCGTGACGAAACCTGACTCTGTGCTAGAATGAGGCACCTACTCAAGTACACGAGGCTGTTGTCGGAATCATGAAGCAACAAAAATCAGAAGAACTCGAATCGATTAAGCTTGCCATTCGCGAGGCCGGTTTACGTGCGACTCCTGCAAGAATCGCCACGCTAAAACTGCTGTACGGAGCGACCTCTCCTTTGACACATTCAGAGGTGGCCGATGAGTTGCAGGATCTGGGGGTCGACAAAGCAACCGTTTTTCGCAATCTCAACGACATGGCAACCGCCGGGCTATTGAGACGCACTGAATTGGGTGACCGAGTCTGGCGTTTTGAATTGGTATCCAAAGGCGGAGAACATGGATCGGCACATCCTCACTTTGTGTGCGTCGACTGCGGTACGGTCTCTTGCATGGACGAAATCAAATTAACCGCTGGAAGCATGAGACTAAGCCAAGAGTTCGGAGAGATCACCGAGATCCTGCTTCGTGGCCACTGTAACGATTGCGGTTAATGCCGGCTAGAAAATTTAGCTTCGCATCGACACGGAGACGTCCTTCGTGCATTCGTGTTCATTCTTGACCACGCGAGCACGATAACAAAGCCAAGTCTGGCCTAGCTCTTTCCGGCGACCATGCATTGAAGCAGCTTGACCTCAAACGCACCCCAGTCCCAGGGATCGCCGTCAAGAATGATTTCAAGACGACTGTCGCGCCGGTAAGTCGACTTAGAAAAGTCGGTCGCGTCTTTCGCTCGATTGATCTTCCACCAATCTCCCTCACAGCGAAAGACGCCTTTAAGACGAGCGATTGACGATAGCTCACTTAAAAACGCGATCAACTTCTTACGATCAAAAACGTCATCGACATGGAAGATCCAACCACAGGCCTGAAAATCCGGTCCATTGTTTTGAAAGCAAACCGGTTGACCAGGCTCAGGCTTTTCCAGAGGAAAATCAGCTTTGAAATGTTCTGCTGAGTCGTCTTTGATGGGAAGCTCGCTCAGAACATTCAGCTCGTTCGTTTTCGGTTCGGGCAGTGGATGGGCGCCGGAAAAAAGCGGCAGCCGAACGGTTTCGAAGTTCTCGTCCAACAACTCCGGATCGATTGCCCCAAAGCTCGTTTCCACGATTAGTTGCTTCGGCGGTTCAAAGCTCTCAACCCATGCGCGACAACGATCGATTAGTTTTCGATCTCGCAAGTCCGTCCAATTAATGACCACGATATCTGCCAATTGAACTTGGTCTTGGAACACCTCCAGCATCTGCCGTTCAGGGTGGTCAATGTCGGTTGGGTCCATCAAGCAAATGATATTCCGCAGGTCAATCGCCCCTGCAAAATCGGGGCTCCGTAAAATATCCACTACCTTCGCCGGGTGACTGACGCCGGAAGGTTCAAGGATCAGCCGATCAGGTTTGGAGCGACGAATGAATTGAGCGAGCAATGGTTTGAAGGCAAAAGACATCGTGCAACAAGCGCAACCGCCACCCAGTTTTTCGACCGCAACGCCGTTCGTGGAAGAATCAATCAACGCTTGATCAATCGAAACCTTTCCGAACTCATTCACAAAAATCGACCAATTCTGATCAACCGGACGCTGCGAAAGCAGGTTTGCAATGGCTGTTGTTTTACCCGATCCAAGAAAACCAACTATCAGATTTGTTGGGATTCGCTCTCCTTTGATCCAAGGCATTTTTTACTATCAATCTTGTTTTCGGAGGTTAAAAGCAATTCGAGGTTGCAGCAGCTATCAATATTAGCTGCAATTCAGTTGCATGTGAAGTATTGCGACAAGCACACCTGGGTGAATCAGTTTTACAATTCAGGAAGTGCCTATCAATTTCAGCCCGACGCGTCAGCGAGAATTTCTACAGGTGCCTCGCTAACGGGCCCGTTGATTTAGCATGTTTTGGCGAAGCCTCATGTGGAGATGGGCTTCCAGCTTGTCTGCGCGCATGACAGGCTGGAAGCCCATCACCACGGGTTGCTCGCTAACGCGTCAGGCTACCAAAGCACTCAGACCAATCGCTTCATTCGATTTCGATCGGGTTTGATACCCATTTCCACGTCACTAGGCCAAGCCAAAATCTCGATCGGAATTTCGTAGCCTTGCAGTGCTTCCCGCAAAGTAGATTCCCAGTTCGCCGGCAAACTCCCGTCCACAAACGCGACGGGGCGAGCACCAAATGTCGCGTCAGCTCGCGGTACGACGATGATCTGCTGAACGTCAAAGGCTTTCAACATCGCTCGTTCAATATTTTCCGGATAAATATTCTCGCCACCAGAAACAAACAAATTGTCGACCCGACCAATAACGGTTAACTGCTGCTGTTCGTCTAGCTGGCCCAGATCACCGGTATGAAACCAGCCCTGCTCATCGACCACCGGTTGAGTATCACCATCAACAAAGTACCCCTCACACAAAGCCTTCCCGCGAACATAGATTTCATCATCCGGGGCTACCATTAGCTCTCGCCCCTCCAGCACGACGCCGCTTTTAGCCGGATCTCCATCAGCGGTCGATGTCGTCACCTGCGACGCCATCTCGGTCAACCCGTAAGTCGTATGAACGGCAACACCACGCTCGCGAGCCTGCCGGACGATCGCTTCGTCGACGCTGCTGCCTCCCACTAACACCGCCTTCAAATGCGTTGAAGGAAAAGCGTCTGCTTGAAGTAAACGACGCAGCTGCGTGTTGACGACTGACAGATGCGTTATCTGCTTTTCGGCCAGCAGTTCAGCAGAGAGTTGTTCGTCGGTCGACATTCCAACGACCGTGGCTCCAGCAACCGCGCAACGAATTAAAATCGACAGCCCGCTAACGTGAAACAACGGCAGCGACCACAGCCAACGATCCCCCGGAAGCAGCGGCATATTCTTGGCGGCTCCTTCGGCGCTAGCGACATGAGCGGCCATGCTATGCATAATCGCTTTGGGAACGCCAGTACTGCCCGAACTAAGAATGATCGTTGCCGGCGGAGCCGAGCGGCTGTTTTGCTGAAAATCGTTTCGAGCACTTTCTTCCGCCCCAACCAAATTGAACTCGTCATCCAGCCAACAAGCATCGAGCCTGGCAACGATTTCTTTTCGTGTAACCTCCGGAAAACGATGGCTAACTGGGCAAGCAACACGCGACTGCCTCTGAATTCCCCAAAAACTCCTAAAAGCCACGAAATCATTTCTGGGATTCCAAGCGACATGCTGCCGCGCTGGCAAATTCGCTATCTTTCGGTCAAACGCTGAACCCGCCATCGACAAATCACGCATCAACTCGGCATAAGTCGCCCGTAGGGTACCGTGCTCAAAGGCCAACTGGTCGGGATGCTCAGCGGCAGCTCGTTCGATGAGTTGGATCGTCATCGGATGGCCTCCAAACATTTCGGGTCCACCGTTGGAGCCGACGGAATCACCAATAACTCCTTCTGTTTCAAAGGCGAATTGATCAACAAATCATCCGACAGCCAGTCCAAGGTATCCAACCCCGCAGCAAGCTCTGGAGAAAACTCGGCGGCCAATTGAGCGACTCGAACGACACCAACTCCTGATTCAAACGCAGCACTGAACACCACCGGCTTTCCGCCGCTCGCTAAACGCTGCACTGCATCGCGACCGCCAAGTATCGTTGGCTTACAAATCAGCGCCGCAGCGTTTGGCCAAGGTTCAAAGCAACTGGCGTCGGTCAACATCACGCCCAATAAAGTTTCATCCAACGCATACTTCGCACCCGTTTTGGAAAACAACTGCTCCAATAACTGACCATCTTGAAGCGGCTCTTCCACGTACTCCAAATCAACGCCATCGATGCCCTGAAAAAACGTGACCGCTTGTTCGAATGTCCAAGCCTGATTCGCATCCAGCCGCAAGCGAACCTGAGCTGGCAGACGCTCTCGCACTTCTTTGACCAACGCGATATCCGCTTGCAATTCATTACGACCAACCTTCAGTTTCGCAGCTTGACAATTGGCCTGCACAATCTTTTCCGTGGCCGCCAAAACCTGCTCCCGATCCCCCAGCAGCAAACCATTCCACGGTACTTTCACCGGATCGACGATCGGTGTTTCCAAGGCCTGCAAAGCGAACTGCAGCGACGGCGGCGCCGGTTGTTCACCTCGTACCGCCGCGATCACATCGTCGATGGACTCAGAACTGAACCCCGGCAACGGCGATGCTTCGGACCACTGACCGTCTTGTTCCAGCAACACGCCTTCGCGAATGGAATACGATTGCCCTTTTAGCACGACCGGCTTCACGAACGGAATTTTGAATCGATACGCATTCATTATCAGACCGACCCTCCGCTCAACCCCAAGCCCACACAAAACAGCAACGTATAAAGCAACAACAATCCGGCCGTCATCCCCAAGTAGGGCCGCAGCGCAACCCCATCGTTTCGCCAAACCTTTGCCATCACCAACAAACCTGGCAGCAATACCACCCCCGCGATCGCCGGCATCCACTGGTTTCTCATCCATGCGAACGCCAACGGAACCAACGCACTAACCACAATGCAACTCGCATATTGAATCCGGCTAAACCTCGCACCGAACCGAACAGCAAGCGTACGTTTGTCCGCGATTCGATCTTCATCAATATCGCGCAGATTATTAACCACTAATAATCCCGTTGCGATCAAGCCTGGCCCAAAACCGGCGACAATCGTCGACGTGTCCAACACGAGCGATTGAGCGTAATAAGTTCCCGCGACTGCAACGGGCCCGAAAAAGAACAACACAAACGGGTCGGCAATCCCAAGATAGGCCAACGAATACCGGCCGGCGGTGTACAGCACGCCAAACGCGATACTGACCACTCCCAATAACAGAAACGGCCAACCCGCTCGCAAATACAAACCGTAAGAAGCGGCGGCGGTGATCGCAAACATCAACACCGTTGCCACCAACATCGACCGCGGCGAAATCAAACCCGCTTGAACCGCTCGCGTCGGGCCCTTGCGATCGTCCGTGTCAGCTCCCTGAAAAAAGTCACAATAGTCGTTGCAAAAGTTGGTCCCGATTTGCACCGAAACCGCACACAGCAACGACCCCAGCAGCGCCCACAGATGAAACCGCTGGTCCACCAAAGCCAACGTCGCCCCAATCGCTACCGGCGACAACGCAGCGAGCAAGGTTTTCGGGCGGGCGGCGAGGATCCAATGATTGATCATGAAAGTTTGGTTTTGAAAGGCGATGCGGGTTTGTTAATTTTACGAGTCGCTCTGGGATAGTCGCCTTTCACTGCGTGAAAGAAGCGTTCATCCCATTTTGGAAACACCGACCACTTCGATGCAATCTGATCACCCTAAACTCGTTTGTATGATCCCCAGAAGAGAACCATGCGTCTAATTGAATATCTGATTCAAACAATGCACCAGATCATTCAACGTCCTGATCTTCGGGAAAGCCCACCTAGGGTAACGCTACTTTCGCGGAACGAAAGGCGACATTCGATCCTTGCGAACGCAGCGGGCTACCATTGCATTCGCAACCTACCAAGGCAGCTCTAGCGTGGCTTAATAATGATAAGGATAGTCAGACCAATCGGGCTTTCGTTTTTCCAAAAACGCATCGCGACCTTCCTTGGCTTCTTCGGTTCCATAAGCCAATCGAGTTGCTTCGCCGGCGAACAGTTGCTGCCCGACCAAACCATCGTCGGCCAAGTTGAAAGCGTACTTGACCATGCGCTGAGCCGTTGGGCTTTTCGCGCAAATTTCAGCCGCCCACTCGAGTGCTTTGGCTTCCAACTCCGCATGCGGAACGACCAAATTCACCGCCCCTTGCTGCCGAGCTTCTTCGGCCGAATAAGTTAGCCCCAGAAAGAAAATCTCCCGAGCAATCTTTTGCCCCACTTGTTTGGCAAGATACGCCGACCCAAAACCGCCATCGAAACTGGCCACGTCAGTATCGGTCTGTTTGAACTTTCCGTGCTCGGCCGAAGCGATCGTCAAATCACAAATCACGTGCAAACTATGACCGCCGCCGACTGCCCAACCCGGCACCGCGCAAATCACAACCTTGGGCATCGTTCGGATTAAACGCTGACATTCCAAAATATGCAACCGACCCGCGCGCGTCGTATCGATCTCTTCGGCGGTCCCGGTTTGATATTGATAGCCCGACTTGCCGCGGACTCGTTGGTCGCCGCCCGAGCAAAAAGCCCAGCCGCCGTCTTTTGGCGAAGGCCCGTTGCCAGTCAAGATCACCGCTCCGATATCGCTCGACTGCCGAGCATGATCCAACGCGGTGTACAGTTCGTCGACTGTCTGCGGTCGAAAGGCGTTTCTAACTTCCGGACGATTGAACGCAATCCGCACAGCCCCGACGTCTTTGGCGCGGTGGTAGGTGATGTCCGAAAAGTTAAACTGATCCAGTTCTTGCCACAGATTTGGATCAAAGATCTCAGAAACAGTTGTCATGGTTTTATCGTGATTAGGTAAAAGTTTGCAAAGGCGAATGAAAATTTTTGAAGAACGCGAATTGACTCTAATCGTCATGCTAAAAAAACAAGAACATCAACCCTCGCGGCAATTAGCGAGAATTAGTGTTCCCAAACCCCATCCTTGTTTAACGAGGTGGCGTAGTCATAAACTCGCGAATCAAAGCGGCTAATTTATCAGGCTGTTCGCGATGCACCATGTGGCCGCAATCGGCCAGCCGCTTGGTTTTAACATGATTCAAAGCAACGGTTGCCTGAAAACGCTCGGCAATCTGGTTGTATTTTTCGTCCCGCCGGCCAGCAACCACCAACGTTGGCATCGCCAGCTCTGCCAACCGAAGCCAATAGTTTGGCTGCTGCGACACGGAATTCACTCGCAACAACGTCGACCAGTCTTCCGGATCGCGTTCAAGCTTGCGTTGGATCTCGTCACGGCGAAGCTCCTCCGGCAACGACTTGAACACGCTCGCCTGATACCACTTTTCTAAAAACGAATCGAGCTGCCCTTGTTCAATCCGACTAGCGATCTGTTCATCAGAAAGCTCTCGTTCGCTTCGCGCCTCCGCCGACTCCAAACCAGGATTGCCGGAAACAAACACCAGCCCTGCGCATTTTTCTGTAAACTCGATCGCGACACCGAGTGCTAAACGAGCCCCCATCGAATAGCCAACCACCACCGAACCGGCCTCCATCGAATCTGCTAAACTCTTCACCGTCGCCTGCCAGTCCGATGCCACGTCGATGTTGATCGCTCGCGAATCGAATTCAGGCAGCAGAGCCCGCAAGTCATCCCAATCGGACGCGTGGCCCATGAACCCGTGTATGAAAACTAGCTGGCGCTGCATTTGGTGATCTCGCTTTTAATTCGATTTCGAACTTCGAGGTTCACTTGGCGATCGGTCATCACCTCCAGAATAATACTCTGGTCCTGTTCTAACGCTGCCCGGTAACTATTGGCAAAGTCTGCCATCGTAGAAAGATTGCGATAATTCAATCCAAACATTTTTGCGGCGGATTCAAACTGGTACTCGTGTGTCGTCGCGAAGTACTGTTCGAAGTGTGGCGAACTTTGAATCGGCAACAAATCAAAAATGTGACCCGCTTGATTATTGATCACCACCACGATGATCGGCCACGGCGAACGCGCCACCAACGACAGCGAATTGAGATCATGCAGAGCAGACAAATCACCAAGCACCACCGTCGTTTTGTTTTTCAAACCCGCCGCGTAACCAACCGAGGTAGCGATCAAACCATCGATCCCGCTGGCCCCGCGATTGGCGGCGACCTGCCGAGGAGCGTCCGTGGCCGCCGTCCCGTACCAATCGGCGTCCCGGATCGTCGTGCTGTTCCCCAAAAACAAACCGGTAGAAACCGGACAATATTGGCTTATAAAAAACGCCACCGCCGGTTCGCTCAACTCTTGCGTATCAGCAAGCTGTTGGCAAATCACATTCGTCCGACGCGCTCCCGCTTGCTGCCATGCATCGCGAAAATCAGCAGCGCAGGGAAGGCCCTCGATTCTTTCGCTTAACTGTTGCAATGGATTTTGATACCGCTGGATTGGCAAGCGATGTGGGTTCAAGTTCTGGTCGTTGGCCGAAACATGAATCAGCTTGACTTGCTCGCTGGGCAAACCAGCCGTCCATTGATGCCAAGTTTTCGACAGGATGCGACCGCCAAGATGCAAAATCGTGTCGGGCGCAGGAAGTGAATACTGCGTCGGCAACTCAAACGAACCCGTCCTCAGCCCGCTAGTAACGTCGCTCAAAATCGGACATTGCATCCGCTCGGCGAGCCCCAACGCTTCACGAGCTTCATCGACGCGGCAGCTGCCAAGTGCGATCAAAACGTTACCGGTTAACTGGATCTTATTCTCTACAGCCACGGCAGCTTCGCTCTTTTTTTCAACGAACGCCGTTTCGTCGCTGGCTTGTTCATCGATCGTAAACGGTTCGCGAAACATCCAATTGAAATGCACCGGTCCACTTTTCGCAGCCGCCAACCCTCGCCCTAACGCTTCCGCAAGAAACAATCTGCCGCCCGGATCTTCGACCGTATCCTGATCATCTGGCGCCGGCATGTCTAAGAACAGCTGCGGATAGCCACCGAAAATATTCTGCTGATCGATCGTCTGATTGGCTCCACTACCACGAAGCTCCAATGGCCGGTCGGCGGTAAACAGCAACATCGGTACGCTCTCCATCGCCGCTTCGATCACCGCGGGAAAAGCATTGGCGACGGCGGTTCCCGAGGTACAAATGAAAACCCCTGGCCGCCCCGTGGCTCTCGCGTACCCCAAAGCCGCAAACGCCAAACCTCGTTCGTCGAAGTGTTGAATCACCGTCGCCTGCTTTTGTCGCGCGACCGCCAACGTCAACGGCGTACAACGCGAACCGGGCGCCAAAAAGAAATGGTCAACGCCCATGGCAAGGCAAGATCCAATGGCCGTATTAGCCCACAGCTGATCGTTCAATCGATTCCCCTTAGGCTGCATGGTTACGTCGCTGGTTAGCTTTAAGAGTCTGCGTTGAGGACGCTGACGAAATCTTGGATCTTGTTTTCCACTTCTTGCCATTCTTCCAGCGGATCGGACCCACGGACAATCCCCGCCCCTGAAAACAGCGACAATGAATTGCCTTGCACCACCCCCGAGCGAATCGCGACGGCGAACTGTGCACGATCTGCACCAATCCAACCGACCGGTGCGGCGTACCAACCGCGGTTGAACGGTTCAATCCTAGCAATTTCTGGCAACGCGTTTTCGGTTGGGTAGCCGCCCACCGCAGGCGTTGGATGGAGTCGTTTGAGCAACATCCCATCATCGACGGTCGGTTTCAACGTTCCTTGCACGCCCGAACGCAAATGCTGTTTTTTCACCAACCGCAAAATCGAAGCCTGCGTGTCTACTTGTAAGTGATCCACGAACTTGTGCAACCGCTGCCGGATACTCTTGCGGACGATATCGTGTTCGCGTTGATCTTTGTCGCTGGTCAAAAGCTCGATCGCCAACCGTTCATCTTCAGCAGGATCACTGCCTCGCATTCGCGTGCCAGCCACGACTTCACTACGCAACTGAGCTTCTTGCCGCAAAAACAATCGTTCGGGAGTCGCCCCAACAAATGTAGTTTGGTCTCCGAAGCCAAAGCAAAACACAAAACAATCGTGTGTCGTTGTTTGAAGTCGATTGGCCAACGCGATCGGGTTCAGCGGATCAGCAAATGTCATTTTTGCTTTACGCGCGAGAACAATTTTCTCAATCACTTCGCTTCGAATCAATGACAATGCTTCATCGATCTTTGATTGCCACCCATCGAAGTTTGGCGAGTCCGTTCGGCTTTCTAGCGAAGAAAAATTTGTGTCCAACGGTTCAACGTCGAAACAAATGCTTTGCAGATCAAGTCTCGCTTGAGCGATATCTGATTCACTGACCACGACCAAAGTCAACGTTTCGTCGGCCAGTTGCAAACGTGGCAAGACAAGCTTTCCCGCGCCGAAACTTTGCCAAGCATCGGTTCCGTCAAACGAAAACCCACCGAAAAAACGAAGCTGCTGATTGTCCCGTAAAATCTCTCGACACAACGCGACGGAATCGGAGGCATCGTGATTGGATTTCGCATCGACACTCGCCGCAATCCCAACGCCGGCGAAGGTGCTTTCGGAGTCGCGATCCGACCAGGCGATCGGAGTCGATTTGCGGTTTGCGTTGAGCCACGACCAAGGGTCCATTTGCGGCGCGGGGACGTTGATCGCAATTGGGAAATGAGCCTGAGTTGGATCAAGTTGATCGAGTTTTTGTTCCAGCTTTTGCAGCAGCTCGGGCGCTTCTGCGGTGTTTAAACTGGCTTGGGTTCGCTTTTTGCTCACACGATCTCCGCCGGGACTTGCAAGCTGGGATTAGCGAAAACGATCATTGAGCACCTGTTGAAGACAAAGCGATGTCGCAGCAATGGAGGCCGCGGGCTGGGTTGCTGATATCAGCCAGCAAAAAAAGGGGGGGTATTGGAGCCTCAAATCATATTTGCGACTGCCGAAATTGTCCACTTATTAACGTAGAACCGGCGAACCCATTCAGCAAATAACCACCTAGGCCAACTTGTCGCAGCAAGGGAGTTTCCCGGGGATATTGCTAAGCATTTTTTGATTTCCCAGACAAGAAAACCAACCACGGCTGAACACCGATAAACACGGATATCTGTGTGTAGATCCGTGTTTATCAGTGGTTATCAACTTTTCCGCTGCACCAAAATCGCAATAGCAAAAGATGCATCCCGTCGAGCGTTAGCGGATTTCTTGCACCGCTGGCATGGCTCCGATTCGAGCCGCTGGAGCTTCGGGTTGCGTTTCGCTTTCGGCCAACGTCGAATTTGATTGCTTGGTCAAGTAAGCCATCAAGTCGCGAATCTCCGTCATGCTAAGCCCGTCAAGCAAACCCTCTGGCATTGCCGAGCGATCGCTGTAGCTGACTTCTTTAACGTCGGCAGCGTCGACTCGAATTCGCTTGCCTTGCTGGTTCAGCAACACGTAGCTGCCGTCGCTTTGGCTGACCTGCATGCCTTCATGCACAATGCCGTCTACCGTCAAAATCTTCTTTGACTGGTTACGCCCCAAAATCACTGCCGATGGATCGATCGTTGATTCAACGGTTTCTCGCAACGAGAATCGAGCGGTCATGTTCGTCAGGTCTGGCCCGCCGCCTTGACCTTGATTTCCCATGCGATGGCACGCGGCACAGTTAGCTTTGGCAAAAACATGTCGTCCTGCCGAAGCAT
>JALZWN010000194.1 GCA_023300235.1 Mariniblastus sp. | reverse complement strand
CGCCTTTTACTCCGTAAAAGAGCGCCTCACAGAACACTCCGTCAAAGGAAAAGACTCGCTCCAAAAAAATCGCGTTCACCGAAAAGTCTTTCAAGGCAAGAGCTCCCTCTCCCTAGAAACTCCACCTTAGAAAGCAAACCTTCCGAGTAAGCGCTCTTTTACGGAGTAAAAGGCGACAATCAAAAACATTTCGACGCCACCTTGAATTCAGGATCAGATTCCTGATATCTAAATCTATCGCCGCCAGCCTAAGATCCCTCCGGTCGCTGATAGCCCACCGGCGAGACTCGCTCCAAATCAAACTCTTTTCGCGAGAGCGAAATGTAATGATGGCCGATCGAAACCTGCTCGCCTTCAAAAACGCGATTGCCATCGGCGTCCAGTCGAGCGTTCATGGTCGCTTTCTTACCACTGTGGCAGATCGTTTTGATCTCGCCTAACGAATCCGCCCAAGCCAACAAGTACTTACTGCCTTCAAACGGCTCGCCTTGGAAATCCGTTCGCAGGCCGTAGCACAACACCGGGATTTTCAACTGATCACAAACCAACGTCAGCTGCAGAACTTGCGCCGGTGCCATGAACTGCGACTCGTCCAAGAACACGCAAGAAACCGCATCGGCTTCGTGTTGTTTTTTAATGTCAGCGAACAAATCAAAGTCCCCGTCAAACGCGACCACCTCGCGCGACAAACCAATCCGAGAAGAGATGACTCCTGACCCAGCTCGGTCGTCGATCATCGGGGTGTACAGCAACACCCGCATCCCGCGTTCTTCGTAGTTGTACGCCGCCTGCAGTAAAGCAGTGCTCTTACCAGCGTTCATGGCCGAGTAATAGAAATACAATTTTGCCATGTCTAAATTTCGCAAAATGTTCGTTGGAAATATTCGTTCGTAAAGCTTATCGTTGGCGGCCACTACGCCAAGCCTGTCGAGCGAACCGATGGGACTCTCGCTGGCGTTCGGTTCCTTGCTAACGGGCCCGTTGATTGAGCATGTTTTGGCGAAGCCTAAAAAATGTGGAGATGGGCTTCTAGCCTGTCTGCGCGCATGACAGGCTGGAAGCCCATCGCCACATTTCCTTGCTAACGCTGCGGGCTACCACCTATCGCTTCGCGAACTCATCTACAACTTAAACGCGGGCAGCCGAAGTGCCCCGCAGCTAAAAGCTCGGGGACTTCGCCACCAATTCTCCGCTTACGCGTTGTAAGTCGTTGACGAAGTCGTGCCACCACGACCAGTCCAGTTCGTGTGGAAGAACTCGCCGCGATCCTTATCAACTCGCTCGTAAGTATGAGCACCGAAGTAATCGCGTTGAGCTTGCAACAAGTTCGCTGGCAAACGAGCCGAACGGTAGCCGTCAAAGTAAGCCAACGCCGCACCAATGGCTGGCATTGGAATTCCCAACGTCACTGCCGTCGAAACCACTCGACGCCAAGCTGCTTGAGCATTTTCAACCGCGTGCTGGAAGAAATCATCCAGCAACAAGTTGGTCAGTTCAGCATCTTTTTCGAACGCATCGCGAATGTTATTCAAGAACGCACTGCGGATGATACAACCACCACGCCACATCAACGCGATCGCACCGTAATTTAGTCCCCAGTCTTTCTCGTCCGAGATCGCTCGCATTAACTGGTAGCCTTGCGCGTAGGAAACGATCTTTGACGCGTACAACGCTTGCTCCAGATCAGCGATCATCGCCGACTTATCACCTTCGAACTTCGTTCCTGGTCCGTCAAGCACCTTCGCAGCTTCAACTCGTTCGTCCTTTAGCGCCGACAAGCATCGAGCGAATACCGCTTCGCCGATCAACGTCAGCGGCTGGCCAACATCCAACGCAGAAATCGCGGTCCATTTACCGGTGCCTTTTTGGCCGGCTTTGTCCAAAATCACGTCCACGGTTTCAACACCGTCTTCGTCTTTGTAGCCAAGAATGTCGCGGGTGATTTCAACCAAGTAGCTGTCGAGCACACCAGAATTCCATTTGGCGAACACTTCGTGCATTTCTTGGTTGGACATGCCCAAACCGTTTTTCATCATGTCGTAGGTTTCGCAGATCATCTGCATATCACCGTACTCGATGCCGTTGTGAACCATTTTCACAAAGTGCCCAGCACCACCGCGGCCGACCCACTCGCAGCAAGGCTCGCCTTTGTCTGTCTTGGCAGCGATCGCTTGAAAGATCGGCTTGACGTGTTCCCATGCTTCTGGATTTCCACCAGGCATGATCGATGGGCCTTTGAGAGCACCTTCTTCACCGCCAGAGACTCCAGTGCCGATGAACAAGATTTTCTTTTCTGCCAAATCGTTGGTGCGACGGATCGAATCCGGGAATTCGCTGTTACCACCATCGATCACGACGTCACCGGGTTCAAGGTACGGCAACAGGCCCTCGATGACTTTGTCGACGGCGGCTCCGGCTTTGACCATGATCATCACGCGTCGCGGTCGCTTGAGCTTGCTGCAAAACTCTTCCAACGAGTGCGTGCCAACGATCGGTTGACCGGCGGCGCGGCCGGAGATGAAGTCATCCACTTTAGAAGTGGTGCGATTGTAAACCGCAACTTGATAGCCGTTGCTGGCCATGTTCAAAACTAGGTTTTCACCCATCACTGCCAGACCAATTAGTCCAATATCTGAATCTGCCACAAAAAACTCCTCGAAGTGGAAGGGAACTCGTTTTAACTACGTTTCAAATTTTTGATCGCATCACGCCTTGGCCCACCGTCGGTTATCCAGAGGATCAAAAGCAATCGAAGATGGTAGTTTATGGCCCCGAATGCTTGAAGGGTGCTCATTGCCGCTGACGACGGTTCAGCCGAAATACTTGGGGCCAACGACCAGAATTTTTACCGCTTCGCCCGAACTACCCAAGGAAACAACACCGATCCAGCGCCGCTATCAACCGCCAAGCCCCTTAAAAATCGGCATGGGCTGGTTTACCCGTCTTGCGTACAATTCCCGCTAATCATTTAACCCAACCAGGATGCTTCGGATGTCGCGACCAATTAATTTGGATGAGGTTCTTCAATTACAAGCCACCACCGTTGCCCGCTGGCACAATGAAGACATCGACAATCCGTACACGGGCCTCCAAAACGTCATCTGCACGCAACACAGCTTTAACTTCCAGCTCTGGCACGAAGAAGACATCGCGCGCAGCCCCGACGTCAGCGATGCCGAGATCGCTCGGGTCAAGCGTTCGATCGATCGCTTCAACCAACAACGCAACGACTGGATCGAAAAGGTTGACGACGAAATCATCGAACTGGTCGCCAGCCAAGGAACCCCCGCCCACAACGACGCGCCACTGAACACCGAAACCCCCGGCAGCACGATCGACCGACTGTCCATCATGTCATTGCGAATTTATCACCTACAAGAACAGCTCGACCGCGACGATGTCACCCAAGAGCATTTCGACTCGGTTAATCGCAAACTAGCCGTCTGTAAACTTCAGCAGGCCGACCTCAAGCAATCGCTGGAAGCGCTCCTGTCGGATATTTTTTCTGGCAAAAAACGTCACCGAACCTATCGGCAGTTTAAGATGTACAACGACCCGGCATTGAATCCGTATCTGTACAACGACCAGCGTGCCAAAGCCTCTGCCAAAGCCTCTGCCAACTCCGTTTAACAACTATCGTAATCGAACCAGTTTTGTCTGAACTGAACCCATCTCAAGAATCCTCCGACGGAGCCGCCAGATTGGCCGGCTCCTTTTTTGGTGCGATATTCGCGGCGATTTCTCTGGTGTTGATCACCGTTTTTGCGTTTTCGCTCTACGGAAAATATTTCTTCATCGCCGAACTGCTTTCCAACTTCCGTGCTCAACTTCTTGTATCGCTGATCACCTGTACCGTCGGTGCGATTTGCTTTCAACGATGGTGGATCGGCATCTTGCTGGTCATTGCCAGCATCTGGTGCTCGGCGGGCGTGCTGTCGGTTTACCTTCAAGTCGAACAACCGCCCCCGGGTAAAACCAAAATCCGAATCATGTCCCACAACGTGCTGGCGGATAACCACAGCTACGAACAAGTAAAACAACAATTCATCGAAGTTGACCCCGACGTGCTAGTGGTTGTCGAATACGACCATGAATGGCACGAGGCGTTGCAAACTTTGATCGACGATGAACTTTATCCGTACGCAGTCCGTGCTCCACGATGGCATGGTTTCGGTATCGCGATCTTCAGCAAACTGCCTTTGACCAACAAGCAGAGTTTCCAACTGACTCCAGATATCACCGACGCCCCGATGGTGATGGCTGAGTTCATGGTTGGCAAGCAAACACTTCGCGTCGCAGGATTGCACGTCTTTTCTCCCACCAGCACTCATCGCATGGAGATTCGCAATCAACAAATCATCGAAGCCGCCGAAATTTTGAACAAATCCAAAACGCCGACGGTGATCTTGGGCGATTTTAACTGCACGCCTTGGTCTCCATTCTTGGATGACTTCCAACAAGACTTAGAATACCGTGACAGCCGAGTTGGATTCGGCTACCAGGGCACTTGGTGTGCTCGGTATCGTTGGCCAGCATTGATCCCGATTGACCATGCTTTCGTGTCACCAACGGTCCATGTGCACGATCGTTTCGTTGGCGACCACGCCAACTCGGACCACTATCCGATCATCGTTGAATTGTCACTGTCGGAAGATTAATGCACAGCTTGAATCAGCTTTACAAATTAGGATGTCCCAATAAATGGTAGCCCAACGCGTTAGCGAGGAATCTGTGGTGATGGGCTTCCAGCCTGTCATGCGCGCAGACAGGCTGGAAGCCCGTCTCCACATTTTTTAGGCTTCGCCAAAACATGCTAAATCAACGGGCCCGTTAGCGAGGAACCCGTAGAAATCCTCGCTTGCACATTCGGCTACCTCGCACGACCCCACTTTAAACCACACCACCGAGAACTACGTTGTCTTCTATCCTTGATAAAATCGTTGCTCACAAGCGACAAGAAATCGCCGCCAGGCCACCCGTCAAATTCGACGCCGCCGCCGTTGCTCCGCCGCGTGACTTTGTGCAGGCGTTGACCGGCGGACAACAAGCCGACCGAGTTAGCTTGATCGCGGAAGTCAAAAAGGCGAGCCCGTCGAAGGGATTGATTCGCGAGGATTTTGATCCGGTCAAAATCGCCCAAGCCTACGCTGAATCAGGAGCGTCTTGCATCAGCGTGCTGACCGACGAACACTTTTTCAAAGGTCATCTCGACTACCTGAAAGCAATCCGCGCGGCGGTTGACATTCCGCTGCTGCGAAAAGATTTTGTGCTGGATCCATCACAAGTCTACGAAGCTCGCATGGCCGGCGCGGATGCGGTGCTGTTGATCGCCGAATGCCTCGATCCCAACCAGCTGAAAGAACTCCACGATCTGATCGTCGAACTTGGCATGACACCGCTGGTAGAATTGTACGACGAATCCAACGTCGACGCCGTGCTGGCGTGCGAACCAAAATTGGTCGGCGTGAACAATCGTGACTTGAACACCTTTGAAGTGGACTTGATGCACTCGATCCGCGTTAAACAACAGCTTCCGCCAACGACCACGTTTGTCAGTGAAAGTGGCATCTTCACGCACGAAGACGTACAGCTGATGCAAGCCAGCCAAGTGGATGCGATCTTGGTCGGCGAGTCGCTGATGCGACACGACGATGTCGGTGCGGCGGTTAAACGACTGTTGTTTGGGGAATAAAAACACTCTGATCAGTCACCAATGGATTCGCTGAACGCAGCTCGTTTGACGACTATCCAGCAGGCGAATCGCTACTAAGTGCCGCATAAACCGCCGATGCTTGCCAGCTAACCGTCAAACGATCCCGCGAAAACCCGTTTCAGCACACTGGGTCACGCCCAAGCAAAAACTCCTTATAATCCTCAACTTTATCCAACCCAGATTCCTCTCTCTTTTGCCATGCCAAACAAGCCTTCTCCAAAATCATCGCCTGAATGGATTCGCATTCAAGAGAACCAAGATCGCGAAATAAACTGGAAACGTTGGGGCCCTTACCTTGCCGAACGCCAATGGGGCACCGTTCGCGAGGACTATTCTGCCAACGGCGACAGCTGGAACAGCTTCACCCACGACCAAGCTCGATCGCGAGCCTACCGCTGGGGCGAGGACGGATTGTTGGGCATCACCGACCGGCAAGGTCGAGCCTGTTTTGCGTTGGCGTTGTGGAACCACAACGATCCATTTTTGAAAGAACGCCTGTTCGGTTTGACCGGACCGCAAGGCAACCACGGCGAAGACGTAAAAGAACAATACTTTTACTTGGACAGCACGCCGACGCACTCGTACATGAAGGCGTTGTACAAATACCCTCAAGCCGAATTCCCCTATCAGAAGCTCGTCGACGAAAACGCCAACCGCTCAAAACTCGAACCCGAATTCGAGCTGGCCGACACCGGCGTGTTTGATGATTCGCGTTACTTTGACGTGCAAGCCGAGTACGCCAAAGACGACGCCAACGATGTTTTGATTCGGATCTCGATCACCAACCGCGGCCCCGACCAAGCCAAGATCGACTGCTTGCCGACGCTCTGGTGCCGCAATACTTGGGGCCACGGACGGACCGGCGAAGGTCACTGGCCGCGGGCACGTCTGCAACGCCAATCGGCCAACCAAGTTTCACTCGAACACGCATCACTCGGCCAAATGCAATGGCTGATCGACCCCGACGAAAATGGGGCCAACGCGCCGTTGCTGTTTACCGAAAACGAAACCAACCAAAAACGTCTTTTCGGCATCGAAAACGAACACCCATACGTCAAAGATGCGTTCCACGATCGCGTCATTGAGGGCAACACCGGGACAACGCATCCAGGCCAAGTTGGCTCCAAAGCCGCGGCTTGGTTTTCGTATGACATCGCACCTGGTGACACCAAAACGATTCGCTTGCGATTGGTCAACCAATCCACCTTTGAACAGCTTGAACGAGACGAAGCAAATCCACTAGGCAAAGACTTCGATGCTGTTTTCGACCAACGACTGGCCGAAGCAAACGAGTTCTACGACGAAGTGATGGGCGACCTGACGGGCCAGCGAGAACTGATTGCTCGCCAAGCCTACGCGGGTTTGCTGTGGACCAAACAGTTTTACAACTACAACGTTCGGGACTGGTTGCGTGGCGACCCGAGCCACCCGCAGCCGCCGTCCGAACGCTTGCTGGGGCGTAATTCCGACTGGAGTCACTTAGCCAACCGCGATGTGATCTCGATGCCCGACAAATGGGAGTACCCGTGGTATGCGGCGTGGGATTTAGCGTTTCACATGATTCCGTTTGCCGAAATCGACATGGATTTTGCGAAGCAACAATTGATTTTGTTTTTGCGTGAATGGTACATGCACCCCAGCGGGCAAATCCCGGCTTACGAGTTCGCTTTTGGCGACACCAACCCGCCGGTTCATGCTTGGGCGGCGTTGCGGATTTATCAATACGAAAAGAAACAAGGCAAAGCCGACCGAGTCTTTTTGTCTCGCGTGTTCCACAAACTGCTGATCAACTTTACTTGGTGGATCAACAGAAAGGACGTCGACGACAACCATATTTTCTCTGGCGGTTTCTTGGGACTCGACAACATCGGCGTCTTCGATCGCTCGAAAGCTTCGCCCTTTGGCGGTCATTTGGACCAAGCCGACGCGACGGCTTGGATGGCGTTTTATTGCACCACGATGCTATCGATCGCGTTGGAACTGGCGCGTGAGGACGAAAGCTACGCGGATGTGGCGTCGAAGTTTTTCGAACACTTCGTATCGATCACCGACGCGATGAATAGCATGGGTGGGTCGGGGTTGTGGAACGAGGAAGACGGTTTCTACTACGATCACTTGCATCGCAACCATCAGCACACCGCGATTCGTTTGCGGTCGCTGGTCGGTCTGCTGCCGATGGTGGCGGCCAGCATTTTGGATACCGAACTGGTCGATCAATTGCCAGGCTTCAAAAAACGACTGGTTTGGTTTTTGGAAAACCGAAAAGAACTTGCCAGCCAAATCACTTACCTCGAACGACGCGACAGCATTCCAAAAATGATGCTGGCAGTGCCTTCAAAGCAGCGGCTTGAACGATTGCTGGCTTACCTGCTGGACGAAAACGAGTTCTTGTCCGAGTTCGGTGTCCGATCGATGTCCAAAGTGCATCAGGACCAACCGTTTGAGCTTTCCCTGGATGGCCGATCGGTTTCCGTGGCTTACACTGCCGGCGAGTCAGATTCTGGATTGTTTGGCGGCAATAGCAATTGGCGAGGCCCGATTTGGTTCCCGATCAACTTTTTGATCATCGAATCGCTGGAGACCTACTACGAGTTTTACGGCGATCAATTCAAAATCGAATGCCCAACCGGATCGGGTGTGATGATGAATCTAAAACAAGTCGCCTGCGAATTGGCCGAGCGTTTGTCAAAGATCTTTTTGGCCGACGAGCAAGGCCAGCGAGCTTACAACAACGGTGACGCACGGTTTGCTGAAGATCCTCATTGGAAAGACCTTGTCCTGTTCTACGAGTACTTCCATGGCGACTCCGGCAAAGGCTTGGGGGCGAGCCACCAAACGGGTTGGACGGCGTTGGTGGTTAACTGCCTGCGACGTTTGAGAGACTAAACTGGCGTAGGCCGTATTGGCCCCCCGCAGTGTTACTGCAACGACGCAAAGAATTGGCAAGAAACCTTGCTTTGCGCCATCGCGTCTTTGCGTTTCAAAATCCATCGATAGAAACAACCATCCGACACCCCAAATCCAACTGACGCAAAAAGCTAGTTAGCAACGATTCCAGCATCGGCGAGTGGACCGTGAACGTCCCCTTTCTCAACGCCCCGACTTGAGCCTTTTTCCGAAAATAGTGGTGAATACTAGCACTCGAAAAAAATCATCGCTTCCGAAAGTTTCATGGGTCTTTTTCCAGTAAGCTCTTTTCACCTTCTTCGTCTTTCTTGTGACAGAGCCAATTGGCATCGTGTTTCATGGAAGCAACAGGAGCGGAAGAGTGACAACAACGGCAAAGATCTTTTCGGTATTGAGCATTGCAACACTAAGTTTTTTGGCGGGTTGCCAATCGACGAACCCCGCGTCATTTGCCAGACTTCAGTCCTCCGCGCCGTTGGAAAAGTCACAGCTTAATCAGAATTCCTCACCTTCGTTGTTAACCATCAGCGAGCCCGCACAGTTTAACGAAATCGTGCAGCAAGCTCCGGGAGTTGTATTGGTCGACTTCTACGCCGACTGGTGCAAACCATGCCAACGGCAAGGCGAGATCTTGAAGACGCTTGAAAAAACCGCCAGCGTCAACCAAGCGAAAATCGTCAAAGTAAACGTTGACCACCATCCTGAACTTGCCAAGAAATTCCAAGCCAATGCGTTGCCAACCATTTTAGTTATGAAACAAGGCAAGATCATCGAACGACAACAAGGCCTTGCCAGCGCCGCCAAAATCACGTCGCTACTTAAACGCTAGTGAGATTACAATCAACAAAAACCAACAAATAAAGAACAACGCTTATCGCCCAGCGCCCCCCCAATTTGCGACGCCCGCCGGCACATCGTGGACCGCTGATGCGTTTGCCCCCAAAGTAGTTATCCGCGCCGTCTACATGGCGTTGATCGTGGGCACGATTTTGGTGATGATCAATCATGGCATGTGCATTTACAACGGCAAGTTCAACTTCACTTGCTTCTGGCAATCGGCACTCACGTACCTAGTGCCTTATTCCGTATCGACCATATCAAGCGTGCTGACGATGCGTGGCAATTAACGGTGACACGTTTCGAATATTGAATTCGATCCAGCTTGGGCTATCTCAAGCGACCGCGAGGCCCAGACCAAATCAGCTTTTGAAGTTACGTGTTCTGGTAGCCCGACGCGCCAGCGAGGAAATGTGGTGATGGGCTTCCCCCTGTCATACGCGCAGACAGGCTAGAAGCCCACCTCCACATTTTTTTGGCTTCGCCCAAACATGACAAATCAACAGCCCCCGCTAACGGGGAACCGATGAAAAGCCTCGCGATCGCGGCGGACCACCACCTACAGCGTCTTCCTAATTTGCAAAACGGATTCACCCAGCCGCTAGGCCCGGTTAAAACTGTTTTTCGAATTACTTTGTGGTATCCTCTACAGCTCAACCCGCATCGCGGCCTTCTTCTGAACCTTTCGGCTTTACAAAATGGCAGACACGAATCCCCATCCTCTGAACCCAGAATCATGGGTGGACGAGTATGGAGACTTTCTTTTCCGATATGCCAACTCGCGTTTGAGAAACACCAACGCCGCCGAAGAAGCCGTCCAAGAAACCTTTCTCGCCGGTGTCCGCTACTCTGATCAATACAGCGGCGCCGGGTCCGAGCGAGGCTGGCTGATGGGGATCTTAAAACGAAAGATCATTGACTACGTTCGAGCCCAAAACAAACACAACCGCGTCTCCTCTTACGAAGACGAACACGACCCGTCAACGCAAATGTTCGACGCCATGGGCAACTGGAAACCCGGCGCGATCAATTGGACGCCTGCCCCCGGCGAAGCAATCGAACTGGCAGAACTGCGAGCCATCGTCCGTGGATGCTTGGACACGCTGCCCAAAGGCCAAGCCGACGTATTTGTGCTGAGCGTGATGGAAGAACTTTCTTCCGAAGAAATCTGCGATGAACTAAAAATTTCGCCCTCAAACATGTGGGTCCGAATCCACCGAGCCCGACTCGGGTTGGCGAAATGCGTCGGATCAAAATGGAACGTCGAATCGGAGACCAAGCACCATGCCTGACGATAAATCGATCAGCCAACTGATCACTAAATCGCTCCGCCTCGAACTAACCGAGGCGGAACAAAAAAAAATCGACCAAAACTTGGAGTCCAACCAAGAGGCCGCTAAATTTGCGGAACTCTCCAAACTGATCCAAGATTCGATCATCAAACCAGCCGATGCCTCGCCCGACGAATCGCTCAGCGATGACGCCAAAGAGCGTTTTAAGCTGAGCGTTTCACAAGCGATCGAAGAAAAGCTAAGCCTCTCCCACGCCGGATTGCTGAACGTTGTTAACAAATCTCAACGCCCCGTATCCACCGATGGCCCGTCAGACGATCAAGACCGCGAACTGATCTCGAAGTTCAAACTGATTCGAAAACTCGGCCAAGGCGGCCTAGGGAACATCTGGCTTGCTCGCGACCAAAAACTGAACCGCAACGTTGCCATCAAAGAACTCCGCGATGAAGCACTTGAATCCGAGAAGTCGTGGGTTCGATTTCACCGCGAAGCTGAGATCACCGGTCACCTAGAACACCCTAACGTCGTTTCACTTTACCAATACGGCGTTGACCGAAAAACGGGCGAGCCCTTTTACGCCATGCGTTTTGTTGGCAAACGGACGCTAGCCGATGCGATCGAGGAGCATCACGACAAGGTGGAAGCGGGAGAAGCCGACCCGCTTGCATTGCACCGTTTACTTTCGATCTTTTTGGACATTTGCCAAGCGATCGCCTACGCGCACTCGCGCGGCGTGATTCATCGCGACCTGAAACCGGAAAACGTCGCGTTGGACAATTTTGGACAAGTCATCGTGCTGGACTGGGGACTGGCGAAAGTCCTAGAAGACAGTGAACTGGCGACCAAAATGGGGCACGTCGAAACCATAACCGACTCAACTTTGTCTCAAACGATGCATGGTGACGTCGTCGGGACTCCGCTGTTCATGTCTCCCGAACAAGCCGCCGGCCAACTGGATTTGGTAGACGAGCGAACGGACATTTACGGGCTAGGGGCGATTCTGTTTTCCATCTTGACCGGCGAAGCGCCGCATTTGCAAAGCGCTGCAAGCTCGGCGCCGGACGTGGAATCGGTTTTGAAAGCCATCTCCGAATCCGAACCGCCGACCGCGTCGCAATCGACCAAACATCGCGTACCGACCGAACTCGAACGCATCAGCATCAAAGCCATGGCTCGCAAACGTCACATGCGTTTCGGCTCGGTTCAAAAACTCGCCAACGCCGTTGAATCTTGGGTCGCAGGACAAAGCGGCAAACAAGCCGCCTACGACTCGCTTCGCATGGAAGGCCGCGAACTCCGCGCTGATTTGCAAGCGTCGGTCTTTAACGTGGAACGAAACGTTCGCTTCAGCTCAACCTTGCCGCCGATCGAAGCATTGATCGACGCAGGAACCGAGGACGATGTTTTGGTTTGGCGAGAACGGCTTTCCACGATTTTCCATGGGCTGTTACAAGCCAACCCGAACTACCGCGGCATCGCTTTTTGCGCGATCGAGCAAGAGGCGACTCATTATCGCGAGATCGTTCGGGTCGAGCGACACAGTAGTGACGCGTCGACCATCCGCAACGTCCCCAAGAGTCGCTTGAACACGGATCGGATTCATGAATCAATCGCCAGTGTGGTCGACAAAAAACCGGGCGAAGTCCACACGTCGTTGGCCTGCGATACGATTTGCTCGGCAGAAAACAACAATGCAACAGTGGGATTGCTCGCCAGCGTACCCGTCTACGACCCCAAAACCGAAGAGGTATTCGGGTTTGTCGTCATCAGATGCGACATCGACCAAATGCTTCGCGAACAGATGACTCGCCAAACAACCGCCAGCGAACTCTTAATCGTTTGTGATGAATTCAAGACGTTGATGCACCGGCACGGCAACCAAATCGTTACCGCTTCGTTAAACCAACATCTCGAAACCGTAGCATCTTATTTCTTGCCCGCGGCCGACCAATTGCAAACTAAAACCGACTACATCGACGAAGCGAACGCTGACGTTTATGGGGCTCGGCTATGCTTTACCCCAGGCAAAATAGGATTGATCTATCTGCTAAAGCGAAAGCCGAACAGCTAACGAGGCCAAAAGTCCAGCTGCGTAGACCACCAGCGGCTCAAAGGGCATTTGAACTATGATAAAGCCCGCGTGGTTTCAATGGTCGTTGCTGACTCCGCCTACTGGTTTGTCATCAAACCCTACTACTCAATCCCACAACGATCCGTCATGAAAGGACGACACGAAAGCCACGGCGATCATTTCTTGCGGTCTCTTACCGTCGATTTTTCCAACAAGTACCACGCATCACAAAACATTCGGCGAGCAAATCCGATACACTACAGGAACAACAAAACGCGGCCATGTCAGCCTAGGATATGGTTCGAGATAAAACCGCTTGCCGATTTTCACTCACAACCGACGACCTTTGCATGCACTCTATTTTGCTATTCATTCAATCGGCAATTGCATCGCTCTTCAAACGACGGCGAAGCCAAATTAATTGGCGAGCGTTTCTGCAATCCGCCAAACCTGCGATGCGAACCGCAGCGGCCACGATTTTGATCCTAAGCCTCGTATCGATCACCGGTTGCGGCGGTTGTCAAAGCAAAGAAGAAAGAGAAAAGCAGGTCGCCAAGGAGAAGTTGGAGCAGGAAAAGAAAGCGAAGAAAAAGAAGAAACGCAAACCCGACTTTGAATCCACCTCTCCCGTCGTGCTGCCGGGCATCGTCAACGACCCAGTCAAAATGCAGCGGAAAGAATCTTTAGTCCGCGACGATCCGATCCAAAAAGAGATCGAAAAAATGCGGTCGCGCAGCATTCGAAAAAACTACGCCAAACCCGGCCACTGGCAAGACGTTCGCTACCAAGCCAATGCAAACCACTTTGACATCGAAGGCCAACTGTACTCTGGCGCCGCTCCCGGCGGAGCCATCAATCGGTTCCTGGCCGTCGAAGGCACCAAGTACACGCCCATCGTTACTCGACCCGCCGCGCTGCCCAAAGGCAAATGGAAAACCTTCGACTCGTCACTGTTCATCCCACTACGCGAAGAAACTTATTCGTTCACCACGATTCGCTGTGGCTTCAATCGCTCCAACGGCAGCGCGACCAACTTCCTGAACTTCAACAGTCTTAAATCGATGTCGCCGGACCAGCATCACTTGGTGTTGCTGACCGATCGGCAAGATGTTTATCAGTACTTGGAACGAGCACCATCGATCCAACTACCCGGCGATGATGCTGACGCTCGGCCCAACCGCCCGTCCTATGTCATCATCCCGTCGAATCCTGAGTTCCCAGTCCCGCTCCCGCGGCATGCCCTTTATTGGTCCACGATCGCTTACCTGATTTGGGATGACATCGACCCCGATCGCCTCGACCCCGCACAACAAACCGCGATGATTGACTGGTTGCACTTCGGCGGCCAATTGATTTTGAGCGGTCCCGATTGCGTTCAACGGCTTGAGAAAAGTTTCCTTGGCAAGTACTTGCCGGCTCAAGCGGACAAAGCAGTCAATCTAACCGCCGATGATCTCACGATTTTAAATTCAAGATGGTCGTTGCCAGAGAAAAACGCCAAAGGAAAAACTCGCGACTTGCAGATTTTGAAAAACTCACCGTTGCTGGGAGTCAATTTCCAAACCCATCCCGACGCCCGTTTCATCGAAGGCAGTGGCGACTTGGTGGTCGAGCGGCAGCTTGGTCGAGGACGAATTGTGGCGACGTCGTTTTCGCTGGGCGCGCCCGCAGTTCGGTCGTGGCGCAGCTTCGATAGCTTTTTGAACAATGTGCTGCTGCGACGACCGGCACGAACGTTCTACGAGAATACCGGCGATTACGCTGTCATGGAGACGCAGGGATTTCGCTGGCATAACGATACCGCTCCGATGCGAGAACCGCTGCTGCAATCAAGCCTGCGTTTTATCGCCCGAGACCTGAGCACCTCCGGAACCTCGCGTGAAAGTTCAGGCGACTACCGACTGGGCCGCGAAACCGATACACAGGACCCCGACGATGAAGATTTCAGCCAATACAATGGCTACTACGGTTCTGGGTACGAACAACCGACCGCTCGCTCGGGCGACCGCAATTTAAGTGACCACTGGCATTACGGTGGCTACGACTTTGATCCGCAATCGGGCATCGGTGGTTGGAGTGACTTCGACGCCGTCGCCAACGCCGCTCGATCAACGCTACAAGACGCCGCCGGCATCACGCCACCCTCGGGCAACTTTATTTTGAAACTGCTGGCCGGATACTTGTTCGTACTCGTGCCGCTCAACTGGGCGATCTTCCGCGTTTTAGGCAAGGTCGAGTACGCTTGGGTGGCCGCTCCGATCATTGCGATCGTCGGCGCGGTGGTGGTGATTCGCATGGCGTCGCTGGACATCGGATTCTCGCGCAGCAACACTCAAATCGCATTGCTGGAAATCCCCGCCGAATACGAACGCGGACACCTCACCGAATACTCGGCGTTGTACACGTCTTTGTCGACCGCTTACCGCATGGAACTGGACGGTGACGGCGCGATGGCGTTGCCGTTCCCTTCCAATCGAAACAAAAAGTTCACACCCAGCCAACAAGTGCCGTTATCTCTGGACAAAGCCTCCGCCAATACGCTCAGCGGCGTGCAAATCCAGTCCAACACCACCGAACTAATTCACGCCGAACATTTGCTTGACGCCGGCGGCAAAGTCCGGTTAAAAATCGATGACGCCGGCGAGATGACTTTGGTCAACAGCACGAACATCACATTTAAAAACGTGCTGATCGCGGCGGGCACCAAGCCGACCAACCTGCCCAACTCAAAAACGAAAAAACGAAACGAATCCGCCGACAAACCCGCTTCAACGGCTGGCGCCAAACTGGCAACGCCCGATGCCAACAAGGCAGCGGCTGACGTCCAGCTGGCGATGCTCGAATCCATCCCACCGAACTCGCAACTGAAGATCTCCTTCGGCGACGCTCAAAAGTTGCTCGACGACTACCGCCGCTTGCCGTTGATGGCCAACCCAAAACGCGATGCCCAAAGACTTTGGTCGAACAACTTTGTTAACGCCGCGTCGGTTCCGATCGACTCATTGGAAACGTTACCAGAGCTGCAAGAAAAATGGACGCAGTATTCGAATCGGTTCGTGCTGCGGATGCAACAATCCAATGAAGCCGAAGTTTCGCGGAGCGTTTTCATCAAAGCTTACGAGCAATTCAATCCAAGCAATTCGGTTTCGCTGGGGAAGATGTTCGACTGCGTGTTCAAGAACTTGGCTTTGGGCAAGGACGAGTATCGCATGTTTGCTTCGACGGATGAAAAACTCGGCCAAACAAAAATCGATCCTAGCTCGACACAAACCGACCGACAAACCTTGGTCGTGGCTCACCTAACCCAACCTGTGCTACCGGCAATCCGCCGCGACTCTAATTCGTTGAGCGACTTAACGGTCTCATCGAATTTGGATGTCAAAGACGAACAGAAAACCCTCAAAATGTTTAAGTAGATCATGATAGAACTAAACGGTTTTGGCAAAGACTACGGTGAATTTACTGCGGTCGAGTGCTTAGATTTGAAAATCAACGAAGGCGAAATGTTTGGCTTCATCGGCCCCAACGGTGCCGGCAAAAGCACCAGCATTCGCTTCATGACAACCTTGCTGCGTGCCACGCGGGGCGACGGGTCAGTCAACGGCTATAGCATCTCGCAAAACCCGATGGATGTCCGTCGCAGTATCGGCTACATGCCGGACGCGTTCGGCGTGTACGACGGGATGAAAGTCTGGGAGTTTTTGGATTTCTTTGCGGTGGCTTACAAGATCGGCCGCACCAAACGCAAACAAGTCATCCGCGACGTGCTGGAATTGTTGGACCTAACCTACAAACGCGATGATTACGTCAACGGACTTTCGCGAGGCATGAAACAACGGCTTTGCCTGGCGAAAACGCTCGTCCACGATCCGCCAGTTTTGATTCTGGACGAACCGGCATCGGGCTTGGATCCACGTGCCCGCGTGGAGGTCAAGGAGCTGCTGAAAGAGCTTCGACGGATGGGGAAAACGATTCTGATCTCCAGTCACATTTTGACCGAACTGGCCGATTGCTGTACTTCGATTGGGATTATCGAACGAGGCAAGTTATTAATGCACGGACCAATGGACGAAGTTTACAATCGAATCCGCGGCAACCAAGTGATCGAGGCTCGGTTTGGCAGCAATCACGACAAGGGGCTATCGATCGTCCGCAGTGATCCAAACGTTCGCGATGTTCAAATCGACGGAGACAAAATCTCAATCGAGTTCGTCGAAGCCGACGTCAACCCTTCGGAGCTGCTCAAGGCGTTGATATCCAACGACGTTGAAGTGATCAATTTTGGCCGGAAAGATCCGAACCTAGAAGACGTGTTCATGATGGTGACCAAGGGTTTGGTTTCTTAGGCGACAGCCTCAAGCCAGCAAGGCCTCGTCCCCTGGCGGCAAGAGATCTGCAAATCCCCAACCGCTAATAGACGCTGATTACACACCAATGGTTGCCTCGCAACGGTTCGTGTTGACTGGCGTCCATTTTCGGTTGAGCTACATTATAGAGCTGATCCAAGATGCTCTACGCGACGCATTTTTTGCTTTATCGCGAAGCACTAGTGGTCTGTCAATGTTGAACTTTAAGGTAGCTGGATTCGCCAGAATTCAGTTTGATTCAGAGAAAACCGAACTCTGGCGAGTCCGGCTACATGTT
>JALZWN010000193.1 GCA_023300235.1 Mariniblastus sp. | reverse complement strand
GTTTGCCGGAAGTGCGTTTGCCGGAAGTGCAGTTGCCGAGCTTTATTTCGTTACACGAAAAAGGAAGCCTGAGTCGCTGGGACGAACCGCCGGAGCTTTTTCCAAATCAAAGAAAGGTCTCCGACGCGAAACGATTACTTCGTGAGAATCAGTTTGCCTTGTTTCGTGCGTCGCAGGCGGTAGATCTGGCCGTTGTTTTCGATCCAGATTTCATCGCCACAGCGAGCCAATGATTCGAAGCTAATGATCTTCGGTAATGCCTTGGCGTCCATGTTAAACGGAACCGGCATCGGGTCTTGGCTGCTGTCGTCAGAATTGGGGATGTGGTTCGGACCGGCGTTCATAAGTCTTACGCTGAATTGATTTGCGGTCGGTAGAAAGTGCGACGCTTCTAGCTGCGAGATTATAGTGGGGGCGGTCCGTTTAGCAACCGCAGATCTTTTGTCCCGGTCAATCAGGTGCGTTTTTTAGCGCGATCGTAAGCGGAAGACCGTTTTGGGCGCTGACTTTGCTGGGCTGCTTCACAAAGCCTGATGCGAATCGTCTATGAGGCGAAACGCAGAACCGCAGGCAACCGCGGGTCTACTTTGTCCGCAACGTACTTGCACTAACGACTGAATGTTTTTGTTAGCATCGCAGACATCGCTGAGGTTTTGGTGGGTGACTATTTCAGTTGGCTTTCGAGACAGCGTAAAGTTTAACGACGATCCGGAGGGCGGAGGCGACAGCGTTCAGTTCAGTTCAGGTAACCACCACCGCCCACAGTGATTCGGCAACACGCAACGCTTGCAACCGAACGTGCATCGAAACGTTGGGGAAAAGCCTGAGTGTGCGAACCACGGACGCGTTTTGGCGGTGGCACACGCGTTTAAAGCTCGCAACGCTAGCACTATATCTTCTGGCTTTTGTAGGCTCGGCTTGCTGTCGTTGGCGAAGTTTTCTATTGATTGGTTGTTGAGAACACTTAGTATCTGGAACCCAATCATGAAAACCTTTGCCTCCGTCTTCGCCGCGTTATCATCAGTCCTTTTGAGCATCTTAGTGGCTCAATCCGCCGCGGGTCAATCAAGTCAATATGTGGTAGCCGGCGCTGCTCCTGTAACGGGAGCTGCTTCCCGCCAACAGTCCAGCACTTATCGTGCTCCACAAGCCCATCAAGTTTCGACGTCCGCCAAACTAGTTGGCTACCGAGCTACCGAATGGAAGACGGTTCATACTGCTTCCGATGCCGAAGCCAAACAAACCCTGGCAACTCTCAAACGCATCGGCTGCGAAATCGATTCTGAGAATCATGGCGATCACGTCGACATTAAATTTCGTTGCGAAGCGTGGCGTTCGATGAAGGTCAAAACTCACACGTTACAAACGCAGTGGTCGAATTGGTGTGAGGGCCAAGGCATGGAGACCGTGGTTGTGAATCCGCCAGCCACCACCAAGCGACCGACCGTAGATTTTCAAATGGCAACGCCGCGTACCGTTCATTTGCACGACAAAGCAGCCGCTCAGAAAATTCTGAACACTCTGACTTTGGTTGGTTGTGACTTAAAAACCGTCGATCATAACGGCCACACCGACGCGACGTTCGGTTGCCCAGAGTGGAAAACGATCGAACTTGCCACCGAAGACAGTGCAGTCGCTTGGCAAACGTGGCTCGAAGAAAGCGGCTTTGAAACCAAACGAGCAAACGCCGGAAACAGCGATGGCTCAGGCACCGTCGGCAGTGGCTCAACCACTCGTAGCTCTGGTTCAGGCACGCACTAACCTGATTCTTACGACGAATACTCAAGCGGATCGCACGTGGGTCAAGAAACTAAACAACAAAACGCAATGGCTTCCAGCAACGGTAGGCCATTGCGTTTGTCTGTTCGCAAAGATCTGCACGCCCAGTGCCAGACCTACCAAGGTCGTAGTTATTGGGTGGTGAAGGATCCGTTGAGCCTGAAGTATTATCGCTTCGAGGAAGAAGAATACGCGTTGCTCCAGATGCTCGACGGCAAAACCAGCCCCGACCGCATTAAACGCGATTTCGAATATCGATTTTCGCCGCAGAAGATCACCGTTGGCGAGCTGTTTCAGTTTGCGGGGATGTTGTTCCGCAGTGGGCTGTTGATTTCTGACGCGCCCGAGCAAGGCGTGCAGTTGCTCAAGCGTGCTCAGGAAACTCGCTCGCGTGAGCGTTGGCAGTCAATGACCAATATTTTGGCGATTCGTTACCGCGGTTTCGATCCCGATGTTTTGTTGGGAAAACTGAACGGATACTTCGGTTGGTTTTTCACATGGACGGCGTTTTTCTTAGTAGCGCTGCTTGGATTGGCCGCGATCGGTTTGGTGGTCGCTCAGTTTGAAACCTTTCAAAACAAACTCCCGTCGTTCTACGAATTCTTTGCCGCCAAAAATTGGATCTACCTAGCCGTCGTGCTCGGCGGCACAAAAGTCCTGCACGAGTTCGGGCACGGAATCGCTTGCAAACGTTTCGGTGGCGAGTGCCACGAGATGGGTGTGATGATGTTGGTGCTGACACCGTGTTTGTACGTCAACGTGAGTGATTCGTGGTTGCTGGACGACAAGTGGAAACGCGCGATGATCGCGGCGGCGGGGATGTACGTCGAATTGGTGTTGTCGGCGATCGCTGCGTTCGTCTGGTGGTTTAGTGCGCCGGGCATCGTGAACCAGCTTGCGCTGAACATCGTTTTTGTGTCGTCGGTCAGTACGATCGTGTTTAACGCAAACCCGTTGCTGCGTTACGACGGCTATTACATCTTGAGCGACATTTTAGAGATTCCAAATTTGCGGTCGAAGGCGACATCGATCATGAATCGGTTTTGCGGCAGTTTGTTTTTGGGTATCGAGTCGCGACCGGATCCGTTTTTGCCGAAGCGGCATCAATGGTTGTTTGCCAGTTACAGTGTCGCGGCTGCGCTTTATCGCTGGGTGATTACGTTTTCTATTTTTTGGTTCATCTATCGAGTGTTGGAGCCGTACGGTTTGAAGGTGATCGGGCAGATGATCGCTTTGTCTTCGATTTATGGTCTGCTGGGAATGCCGTTGGTTCGGTTGTACAAATTTTTCTCTGTTCCAGGAAGGTTGGGAGTCGTGAAACGCGTCAGAGCGGCGATTTCGTTTTCATTGTTGGTGTTGTTGATTTTCGGGATCAGTTTGGTTCCGATTCCTCACTATGTTTACTGTAGTTTTTACACCCAAGGTGCGAATGCAGAAAATATTTACGTCGATGTCCCTGGGACGTTGGCGAACGTTTGGACTGCCGAAAATACCACGGTAGAAGCCGGCCAACCGATTGTCGAACTATACAGCCAAGAACTGCGAGTGCAGCTGGCTAGTCTGTTGACCGAGAGCGAGTTGGCGCTGGTGCGTCGAGACAATTTGATGCGTTCGGCGAGTGCCGAAGGGTCGCGGTCGTTAGGTTTGCAGTCGGCGCAGGCGGCGTACAAAACCGCCTACGAAAGCTATCGCAAACGGTATGAAGACCTGAATCGGCTCACCGTGCGGGCGCCGGTGAGCGGACTGTTGATTGCTCCGCCGTTGTCGCCGCCGAGCGATCAGAACGACAAGACGCTTGAGCAGTGGGTCGGTTCGCCACTGAACAAAGGCAATTTGGGAGCCGCGTTGAAGCAGAGCACACTGGTGGGGCAGGTTATCCCCGATCCCAAAAAGATGGAGGCCGTGTTGGCGGTTGATCAAGCGGATGTTGAGTTCATTCGGAAAGAACAGTTGGTCGAGTTGTTGGTCAACCAAGTGCCTTGCGAGACTTTTAAGTCTGAGATCAAGTTGGTGACGCCCAATGAAATGCAAGATACGCCGCGAGCGTTGTCCAGCAAGTACGGCGGCGACATCGTGACCGCCACGGATCGGTCTGGATTGGAAGTCCCCACCAGTACCAAGTTTTTGGTGAAGGTAGATCTCGAGAACAATGACGAACTCATTGTGCCCGGCAGTACCGGCGTCGCAAAAATTCGCGCAGGGAGCCAAACCGTCGGTCGCCGAATCTGGCGTTTGGCCAGCCGAACATTCCAGTTCGAGCTCTAGAAGAAGGTAAAGAAAGTAAAGGTGTTGGAGTGCAGGGCTTGCCTGGGCGGAGTTTGTTGGCTTTAGTGAGGATTCTGCGGCGACTGCGAATGGCAGCGCGGTGAAATGGCGGCGTGGTAGCAATTGGAGCCGCGACGATTGGCCTTTTTAATCTGGCTTTCTGGCAAACTGGCTCTCTAAAAACCTAGCCATTTTGCAAACTGGCCCTCACTGCACAACAGCCATGCCGATCACATCTGGGCACGTCTCGAAGAGACGTACTACTTCGCTTTCTTTACCGTCTAAACTTTCTATACCTTCTTTTGAACCCATTTGATTTCTTCGGCGATTCCACTTGCCAGTGACGCCTGTTGGTATTGCTTGGGCAGTACGTTCCAAGCGTAGGTTTCGACTTCGAAATGAGGTATTGAAAATGTCTGGTCGGCGTCGCTGGTTTGATTCAGCGCCGTGAAGCATTCGGTGATCTCGTTTTGAGTTGTGTTTAGAATCCCCAGACTCTCCATGAAAATCGGCACGTGGAAATGCACTCGGGCTTGACCCCGAAAGGTGGATGATTGGCTGGATGCATTGTTGGGCAGTTCGGTGGCTGAACCTACGTTCTGTTGTTTGATCGCTAGATCGAGATCTTCGAAGAACTCGGTGGATCCAGAATCGGCGTCGCGAACGCTGGTTTGATGTAAATATTTGGGCTCGGCAAAACTTTGTAACGCGTTCCAAGTTGCTTCATTTTGCTGGCCGTTAAAAACTCCCTCGATCGCAGAAGAGATTTGTACTTTGCAAATCTCAATTCCTGCGTTGCGATAAGCATTGATTGCGGTTGGTTGTGGTTCAAACATCACCGCCGAATGGCAAACGTCGTGGCAGACACCGACGTGTTGTCGGACTCTTTCAGCGTCTGGCCCGTCGAATAGGTATCGTTGAAAAAAGTTAACAACGTCGTCGGCGCAATCTAAAACGCATCCCGGTTCGGGTTCGATGCCGACTTTGATCAGTCGACCGTTGGTTTGGAGGATTCGATCGAGTTCGACGGCCAGTTGTTTCAGTTGGCGGGCCGATCTGGCCAATAGCGAGTCCGAGGCGGTCCCCGGTTGACTGGTCAGGTCATTTTTTTCGTTTGTTGGATGCCAGGCCAGAGGGAGCGTCGAGATCGTTCCGACTTCGCCTGCCGGCAAAATGGAATCGAGCACCTGAGCAAGTTTGACCGTGTAATCCAAACGTGACCGCTCGGCCCACGTCGGCAAGTACACGTTGTGCTTGACCACCGGTTGATGAAAATCGCTGTAAGGAAAACCGTTGAACGTGTACGGCAACAGCCGCGTTTCGGCCAACCAGTCTCGCCATCGAAGCAATTGCGATTCCCCGAGTTCCATTGCCGCTTGGTTGCTCAGCCAGAGCCCGACCGGTAGCGATTCATCCGACGCAGAGCCAAGCAATTCGTTTCGGACTTGAACTGCATGGGTCAGCAGGTTTTGGTTGACGGCCTCGAGTGAAGTGCCCGCGTGAACGTTCGTGCAATAACCAACCTTCATTCGTTGGCTCCGGTGTGCGGTTGGGCTGGCAGCGAGGTTTCCGCAGGGTCGCGGAGCGCGGCAAGGGCCAGCAAGATCCATCCGGCCATGAAACCAAGCCCGCCCAGAAACACCGGCGCGCCCCAAACTCGAACCTCGGTCAACACGAGCGTATAAAGACATCCCGAAAAGATCACGATCCCGATCGCAAAACAAGCCGCCGCATAGCTGGCCAATCGGCTGCCGCGACAATGAATCAATAAACCCGCCAACACGATCGCCAGCGAGTGATGCATTTGATACTGAGCCGCGGTTCGCCAGTTGCCGAGTCGTTTTACGGCCAACGCTGGATCGGTTTTTGCAAGTTCCGCGAAGTAATCCTCGAGGCCATGAGCGCCGAAGGCTCCAAAACCAACGGCCAGCAAACCGAAGACGGCTCCGACAGCGATCCAGCGGTTGCCGCGTTTTGTTTGGGCCAGCTTTGTATTAGTGTTCTTGTTAGCGTTCAATCTATCACCGAGTCTGTGGCAAACAGGTTTTCAAATATTTTTATAAGTCAATGCGGGTTTGATTTGGTGAGTTGGTTGGCGGCTGAGTTGCCGCGACAATCGCTGCCTGACAAAACGCGGCCACTGCACCATCCAAACCGGACCGAAATCAGTATAATCATCGACAACAAGAATGGCACCCGCTTGCCAATCATCGACGTCGCGGCAAACCGCGACTTATTTACAATCAACAAACCCCTCTTTCATAATGAAAATTACGTTAATCCTTTTTTGTTTGTTCGTTTTGTCATCGGTTGCTTCGTTCGGCGACCAACCGGATCAACCTGCGGCCAATTCGGATGATGGATCGCCGAACAGTCCCAAAGGAAAGCAACAAATCACTTTGGAGATGATTGACGGGCCCAACCGTCTACTTGCCAACTTGCCAGAAGCGCCAAGATGGTTTCGGGACGAAAACTGGCTGGTCATCGAAGAAAATAAAAAGAAGACGACGGTCGATGCGGCAACGGGGGATCCGGTGGTTGAAAAGCCAAGCATCGCGTTTACGGCGGACGATTTGAGTGACGCGATTAAAAGCAAAGATGCGAAAGAGAAAACCGATCAGAATGCAGCGGACGAAGCGACCAGCGATGAAGCGACTGGCGATACCAATTCCGGCGATACCAAGACCGATCAAGCTCCTGTCTCTCCGCGTTTGAAGCAACTGATGGCGGATCTCGGCGATGAAACCAAGGGAGCGTCATTGTTTACGTTCAATCATGACGAATCGAAACTTGCGTTTGCTACAGATCGCGGCCTCCATGTTTTTGATCTGACGTCGAAACTAACTCAGACGGTACCGGCCAAGACAGCCGATCATTTGGTGGGAAAACTTGACTGGGTTTACCAAGAGGAATTGTACGGTCGAGGGAACTTCAAAGGGTTTTGGTGGCAGTCCGATGGCGACCAAATCGCTTTTTTGGAACTCGATGAATCACCGTTGAAGCCGTTCGTGGTGATGGATCATTTGCCGATCCACGGAAAGTCTGAATCGACCAACTACCCCAAGGCCGGCGATGCCAATCCGTTGGTGCGAGTGGGAGTGACCAATGCGACGGATCCTCAGGCGGTGACTTGGGTTGATTTGTCGGCTTACCAAGATCAAGAGATCGTCGTCAGTGCGGTGACTTGGTCGCGAGACGGTTCGCAGCTGATGTTGCAAATTCAAAACCGCGAACAGACTTGGTTGGATTTGTTATCCACCGATGCGAAAGGGCAGGGCGGTCGAGTTTTATTTCGTGACAGCACGCCGGCGTGGATCGAGTCGCCGGGTGATCCAGTTTTACTGGACAATGGTGATTTTGTTTGGCGAAGTCCGCGGACGGGGTATAGCCATCTGTATCGGTACAACAAAGACGGAACTTTGTTGGCCGCGATTACCGAAGGTGAATGGGAGGTTCGTTCGTTGATCGGCGTGGATCCGAAAAGCGAGTACGTTTACTTCACCGCGACCAAGGATTCACCGCTGGAAGTGCAAGGCTATCGAGTACGCTTGGCCGATGGTCAGTTGACACAGATTACCGAATCCGGGGCAGATCATCGCGTGACGTTCAGTAAAGATTTTTCTTTGTTTATCGATCAGTCCAGCACCGTCGGTTCGGTTCCGGCTTACGCGATCCGCAAGGGCGATGGGACGTTGGTGCGAACTCTGTTTTCGGATCAAAAAAATCCATTGGCTGACTTAGACGTGAAGCCGCCAAGATTTTTGACCGCTAAACACAAAGATAACGACCAACCGATGGACATGGTTTTGTTTCGGCCGACTGATTTTGACGAAACGAAAAAGTATCCGTTGCTAGTGCACATTTACGCCGGCCCGCAGGCTCCCAAAGCACTCAATCGGTTTCGCGGCACCGACTATTTGTGGCACCAGATGCTGGCTCAGCAAGGCTACTTGGTGTTGCTGTGTGACAATCAATCGTCCAGTTATCGGAGCGTGAAAAACGCGTGGCCGATTCACCGCAACTTGGCAACGAATGAACTCTCCGATATTGAAATCTGTGTGAAGCAGGTCAAGCAGAACGTTTGGGTGGATGACCAACGAATCGGGATTTGGGGCTGGAGCTACGGCGGCTATATGACCGCATTCGCGTTGACGCATTCTAACACGTTCAAGATGGGGATCTCTGGGGCTCCTGTGACCGATTGGTCAAACTACGATTCGATTTACACCGAGCGTTACATGGGGACGCCGCAGACTAATCCGGCGGGTTACAAATCGTCTTCAGTGTTGCGAGACCAAGCAAAGAACTTGTTTGGTTCGTTGCTGTTGATTCATGGCACCATCGACAACAACGTTCATTTGAACAACAGCTTGCAGTTCATGCAGCAGTTGCAAAACGCGGGCAAACAGTTTGACGTGATGTTCTATCCAAACAATCGTCACTCGGTGACGGATCAAAAGCAACGAGTGCATTTACGTAAGCTGATGACCGATTTTGTTTTGGAGAAGCTGTAGGGGGTTAGTGGTTGACCCAAGTACTTCGAGTGCTTTGTTAGTCGAGTGGGTGCCATGCTTCACTGCCTTGAGGGCGAGAGGATCTGCTGAGTGCTGGCATGCTTACGCGAGCGATGTGGTTCTTCGACAGATCCGTGAGCATGTTGTTTCAGGGCCTTCTAAAGTGGGTTCTTCACAGAATTTAGTGGCAAAGTTTAACGACGATCTGGAATGCGAATGCGAAGGCGGCAAGCCAAACCACACCGCTGTCTAATATTTCAGCCGCCCTTTGAACCGCGGGTTGTTCACCTCGCTGGGCTGTCAACTACAGGTTCGATCCACGATGCAATGTAAGCGTTGAGCGTTGTTGAGCCTTTTAGGGCGGTGGTGTTCAGGGAAACGCCGTCGCCTTCCGGATCGTCGTTAAACTCAGCGATGCCTTGTTAGCTAACTGAGTGAGCGTGTCTAGCAGGCAGTGCAGGTGCGCTGTTGGAAAAAACTGAACGGATGCTACTAGTGGTCTGTCAAAGATAAAGATTAGGATCGAAACATGTAGCCGGACTCGCCAGAGTTCGGTTTTCTCTGAATCAAACTGAATTCTGGCGAATCCA
>JALZWN010000192.1 GCA_023300235.1 Mariniblastus sp. | reverse complement strand
GATTTTTCGCTACCGCCAAGAGAAGATCGCAGAGATCTTTGCTGCGATGCCGCAACCGAATCCGCCGGTGGCTCACGAAACTGTTTAGGTTTGATGGAACCGTTTGCGTTTGATGAAACCGTTTGGGTTTGATGAAACCGTTTTTAATTGTGACGGCGCCCCGCAACATCTGTTGTGCGGCGGGGCCGTGCTGGCTGCTTGCGAAAATTGGGGCAATGCCCGGCAGCTCAATTTATTATTTGAATGTGCTGGGTAAA
This sequence comes from Mariniblastus sp., assembly GCA_023300235.1. Taxonomy (GTDB): domain Bacteria; phylum Planctomycetota; class Planctomycetia; order Pirellulales; family Pirellulaceae; genus Mariniblastus. Next base: position 13,881 of record JALZWN010000192.1, on the reverse strand, counting down.
TTAACAGCCAAGCCGCCGATCGCGGATTTTCGCACATGAGCCTGTGACATGGCTTTTTCGCCGCACTAAAGCGGCTAACCCGAAGACTTAACGTGTTCGTTCTGCTTGTTTGAATCCGGAAAACAATTTCGCGACCGCAAACTAGCGTCCTTCAGAAACCAATCAGCAACAGCTATGATGTCGGCTCTGTAAACTCACGTAATTGAGCCCTTTGAAGTTAATGCTGCCGTTCACTTTCCCCCTTTTGGCCCAAGCCGGTGCTGTCGCCTCAACACCCGCGCCAGCTCAAACTCCGCTGTTAAACGGCCGAGCGTTGATTTTGGTTGCGGTCGTGCTGGTAGCGTTGTCGTGTTTGGTCGCGATCGGGCAGTACATTAAACGTCAACCCGAAGCGAACGTCGATCAAGCGATCATTCGTAATTTCAACAAGCGGGTTACTTCGTGGTTGGTGATTTTCGTTCTGTTGGTGGTGTCGGTGTTGCTGAACAACGTAGTCATCCCGGTGGTGTTGTTTGGGCTTGTTTCGTTTTGGGCGTTGCGTGAATTTATCACGATGACGCCAACTCGTAGCGGCGACCACCGCACGCTGTTCTGGGTGATTTTAGGTTTTACGCCGCTGCAATATGTTTTGGTCGGTTTGAATCTGTATGAGTTGTTTACCGTCGTGATTCCGGTTTACGCTTCGCTGTTCATCCCGGCAAGGATTGCGTTTACGAGCGATCATAAACGTTTTTTAGAACGAGCGGCGAAAATCCAATTTGGGTTGTTGATTTGCGTTTATGCACTTAGTCACACGCCGGCGTTGTTGTACTTGAATTTGTATACCAGAACGGCTGGGGTCGAGGGGATGGTTCCTTGGGAGGGATCAACTGCGGGGCTGTTGTTTTTCTTTATTATGATCGTCCAGTTTAGCGACATGCTGCATTTTGTCTGGGATCGGATGTTTGGCAAACACGTGATTGCTCCTACGGTCAACGCGACCAAAACGTGGGAGGGGTTGATCGGCACGGCTTGCTGTACTGCGCTGACGGGCATGTTGGTTCAACGAGTGCTGCCGGTGACGCCGTTCACTTGGTATGGTGCTGGATTCATGGCGTTGTTGATTAGCGTGATGGCTTCGTCTGGATCGATGACGATGTCGGCGATCAAACGCGATCGAGGCGTGACCGATTATGGCACGCTCGTTCAAGGGCATGCGGGGGTGCTGGATCGGATCGATTCGATTTGCTTTGCGGCTCCGATTTTCTTTCACGCCACACGATTCTTTCTAGGTAGTAACTAAGGGCATTCGCTTTGTCGCAAGAAAGCTACGTGAGGCTGGCCGAATTCGAGAGCTCAATCGCGGCGCATTCGATGAGGATTTTGCTGGAGGCCAATGGCATCGAGGCTCGGGTGCATGGCGATTTTTTGGCAGAGATCGCGGCGGTGGAACGGATTGCACTGGTCGTGCGAGAATCTGATTTGGAGTTGGCCAAGCGTGTTATCACGGAAGTTCCCGCGGCGGCTGAGACTTTGGTGCCCGAGTGGAATTGCCAGTGCGGGGCGACGGTCGATGAGGGGTTTCAGATCTGTTGGTCTTGCGGACGCGAGTGTGGGGTGGGTTTCTAGCGATTGCTCCAGGGCGTCGCCGGCAAGGTTGTCGCGTTGAGTTTTGGTTATACTCAGTTTTCCTAAAAGCAGCTAAAACTCAGTTTCTTGAAACAGAGGTTTCTAGAAACGCAGGTTATCTGTTTTTTAGAAACGCAATTTTTCTCAAACGAATTGTAATCGGCAAAGTTACCAATGCGCGAGTCCAAGTGGGGAAAGGTTTTACTGTGGCTGGCGTTCGCGTTGGCTTGGTGCAGCGCGTTGGTGCTGGGGTTGTGGGCGATTGGAGCGATCTGTTTTTTTCAATTGCTGCCCGCCTGGGGGGCGAAAGTACTTGCCGTTGGCTTTGTGAGCTATTTTGTCTGGTTGTGGTTTGCGGTAAAAACCAAAAACGTTTTGCTGCAGCGGTTGTCCTTTGCAATCGTTGTCGTTTATTGCGTGACTTTGCTGCAACAACCGGCAGTCGATCGAGCTTGGGCGTTCGATCAAGCTGAGCTGCCGACCGTTTCCATTGAAGCTGATCGGGTAAGCGTCCAGAACTTTCGCGTTTGCCGGTATCGCAGTGAGAGCGATTTTGATGCGGGTTATAAGGATTACGATTTCAAGCTGAGCGAGTTGCGACGAGTTTGGTTTCTGGTGCAAAAGTTCACCTGGGTGGAAGGTCTGGCTCACACGTTTTTGACGTTTGAGGTTGAGACGGAAGCGGGGCTGGAATACTTTTCGGTTTCGGTTGAAATTCGCCGAGAGCAGGGGGAGCTGTATTCGCCGGTCAAAGGGATTTATCGTAACTACGAATTGAATTACGTGATCGGTGACGAATTGGATTTGATCGGGGTGCGAACGGTGATGCGGCCGCAGGATCGCGTTTGGATGTTCCCGATCAATTCGGACCGCGAGAGTGTGCAGATGCTGTTCGTCGATATTGCTGAGCGGATGAATCAGCTGGCGGAGCGACCAGAGTTTTACAGCACGTTTTTTAATAACTGCACCAACAATATTGTCGGTCATACTTACGAGCTGACGCCTGAACCGATCAACGCTTGGGATCCGCGGATCGTTTTGCCGGGGTATTCTGGGCGGTTTGCTTATGAGAAGGGGCTGATCGGCAGTGATGGTGAAAGTTTTCAGCAGTTGATGAATAGTAGTCGGATCGATGTTTTAGCAAGGCAGCACGGTCTTGAAACCGGTTTTTCCGAAGCGATTCGAACGATTAGATAACGCTCAAGTGTCCCTTCGAACGGGGGTGGTGGATAGTAAGCTGGCTTGGTGTGAGCGAATCTGCTAGATTGACGGCTTAATGCAATCATCGAAGGAACCGTTGGCCAGAAGGCGGCTGTGCCGAATGATTCTTTCGTCGGTCAAGACAGAATATCATGCCTGAACCCCCAACTTCCCCCAACCAGCCTTCGGCTATGAATCTGGTTGAGCAATTAAAAAAATCGTTCGAGCATCTCGGCTACCCACAACTCCAAGCGATCCAATGTTCGGTGGAGGATGGCATCTTAAGGATGACCGGTCAGCTGGATTCTTTCTACCTCAAACAGGTGGCTCAGTCGGTGGCAATAAAGATCATGGGGCCCAACTTTGTTCAAAATCAGATTGAAGTAAAGTAAGAACGCAGTGAAATCAAAGTACTTCACTGAGTTTTGGGAGTTGGCGAAACTCTCGTTGCCTTTGGTTTTCGCGCAAGTTGCTCAGAATGCCACTTCGTTTGTCGACACGCTCATGGTTGCTAAGCTCGGCCCAGATGCGTTGGCTGGAATTGCGATTGGCAGTACGGTTTTTATGTTCGTGTCGATTGTGGCCAGCGGATTTGTGCTGGGGTGCGGTGCGTTGGTTGCTCAGGCGGTCGGGGGGAATGATCAAGACACGTGTGGTCGAGCGGTGCGGCAGGGTGGCTGGCTGGCGGTTGCTTTGTTTGTGCCGGCGTTGGTATTGTTTTGGAATATTTATCCAGTTTTAATTTGGTTGAAGCAACCGGCGGAGACGGCGGCGGCCAGTAGTGAGTATCTACGAGCGATTTCTTGGGGGCTGCTGCCTTCGTTGTGGAGTTTTGCAATCCGTGGTTTGCTGGAAGGCCATTCGAATAACCGGCCGATCATGGTGATCGCGATCGTAAGTGTTGTTTTGAATGTGATTCTGAATGACCTGTTGATGTTCGGAAGATGGGGGTTGCCGGAGTTAGGCCTCGTGGGAACTGGGTTGGCTAGTTCGATTGTGTTGGGTCTGACGTGTCTGATGTACGTGGGGTATGCGGTGCGACGGTATTCGCATTTAAACTTGTTGAGCGGTTTGTGGACGCCAGATCTAGCGATGTTTTTGCAGTTGATTCGAGTTGGCGGGCCGATTGGGCTGACACTGGGTTGCGAGGTGTCGATGTTTTCGGCGGCTGGGATCGCGATGGGATGGCTGGGGCCGGACCCGCTGGCGGCACATCAAATCGCGTTGCAGATGGGGTCGTTGTCGTTCATGGTGCCGTTGGGGATCTCGATTGCTGCGTCGGCTCGGATCGGACAATTTGTGGGAGCGAAAAACGGTCAGGCCGCGAAATTGGCAGGGACGGTTGGGATTGCGGTCTGCGGGTCGGTGATGGTGCTGTTCGCGTTGGGGTTTGTCGTGTTCAACCGGAGCATTGTGGGGTGTTTCTTGGATTTATCAAATCCCGAGAACCGTCCGGTGGCCGAGTTGGCTGGCCAATTGTTGATGATTGCGGCCTTGTTTCAGGTCGCTGATGGCATCCAGGTGGCCGGTTCGCTGTCGCTGCGAGGATTGAAGGATACGTTGGCGGGTTTTTTGATTACGGCTTTTTCTTACTCGGTCGTAGGTTGCGGTTGCGGATGGTGGTTGTGTTTCGAATCCGCGATGGGTGCCAGAGGTTTATGGTTTGGGATGACAGCCGGCTTGGCTACGGCCGCGGTCTTGTTGGTGTTGCGGTTCTATTGGCGAGTAGGTGTGGTATTTACCGTGTCGCAGCGAGTGTAGTTGCGTTGAGTGTTCGTTTCTTGCTCATTCGAACATTCGAACATTCGGCCCACTGACGTACCGATTGGTATCGTGTTGACTTTTTTTACATCACCGTCGGACCTGCACCTCTAGTTTTCGGTTGGTGGCAATCAATTGTTAAGGTTGGCTGAAACCGTTCTGGCCCTCTTTGATAGGCGGGAGTGTTTGCTGGTTAGCAGTTCGCCTAAGGACAATTGTTACAACCCATACCAGCGGTCGTTTTTCAGTTAGTAAACGTTTAGCCCGCAGACTTTGTGGATAAATATCATTTTATTTAACCCTCAAAGTTTGACTGTGCGGTTTTATGTCATAGGTTTCTAGTGAGTCAAACAAGTGGCGAGTTACTTGCTGCTAAACGACTTTGACATCTGCCTTGTGGCAGTTGCTCATTTCCAGCTCGGTCAGTTGTTGATCGAGTCTCACCTAAATTTGAACCAAGTGGTTCGACCCTGTATCAAGGGTATTCCGTCGGAGGATTTGATACTATGAAGAAGCTAATCACAAAAGTACAGAAGTTCATGCAAGCTGAAGATGGTCCAACAGCTGTTGAGTACGCAATCATGCTTGCTTTGATCGTTATCGTTTGTATCGCAGCTATCCAAGCTGTTGGTACAGCTGCAAACGGTGCGTTCGAGAACGTATCTAACGAAATGTCAGCCATCCCAGGCGGCAACTAGTTGACATAGGAGCTTTGCTCCACGTTGCGACGGGTTGATTATTTAACCTGCTGCAACACATAAACTACAGGATTTGCCCCTCTTGCACTCTTGCTTGAGTGGGCTTTTCCTGTGTTTTGAAAAAAGAAATCACCTTCAGTTCGAACTTGTTCTGACTGGAAAAATGGGCCGAGTCAAAGCGGTTCGAACTTAAACTAAAACAAAACAGAATAGCTCCCCCACCTATCTACCTGCCCGAATTAGAACGAGAAATCAAATGGAATGGTTAGCAGCACACGGCGCGCAGCAACAAGCATTCGGAATGATTTGCTGTGTCTTCACGGTCATTGCGGCGTTCATGAGTTACATGATGACGTTGCGAGGCTGATAACGGATTGTCTTCGGCAAACGTAAGCCGATAGAGCATCGTTTACACCAATCTCGAGTGGGTGCATAAGGATATTAAAATGAACGAAATCTTGACTTCAATGAGTGACAACTGGGTTTTTTGGGTTGTCAGCCTTTTCGCTGTAGTAGCAGCTTACATCGACGGCAAAGAACTACGAGTTCCAAACAAATTGACTTTCCCGATGATCATCGCCGGGTGGATCTTTTGCACGGTTAACGCAGCCATGAATGGTCAAGGCTGGTATGTGGGCTTGGGTTATAGCTTGCTTGGAACCGTTGCTGGGCTTTGCACACTTCTACCCGCCTATGCCATCGGTGGCATGGGAGCCGGCGACGCCAAGATGATGGCTGCCATCGGTGCTTGGCTAGGTGCCACGATCGTGTTTTACTCGTTCTGTGTTGGCACCATCGTGGGCGGCATCATGGCCGTCATCATGATCATCTCTGCTGGTGACACGATGAAGCATTACCATCAGTTCTTCATGATCCTTAACGAATTTCAAACGGTTCGTGATCCTGAAAAGCTGGCCAAAATCGCAACTGAGCGAAAGACCACCATGCGTTTGCTGCCTTACGGAATTCCAATGGCAATCGGTACTGTGCTGTACCTCGCTTGGATGGGAAAATTGGTCTAGTCTCAATATAGGGCCGGTAAGACCTTTAACGAATTTGACTGGAAAACGTCCTCACGAATGATTTTTACCGAAGTCTACGTGAACTGACGAAAGAAAACCTAGAGCGTGCTGGCATAACTGCTGGCACGCCCTTTGCCATGGAACGGCTAAGAATTCAAGGACGATTTCAACGCCCATTTTTCGGGTTACAAACTTACGTGCGAGACGAATTGTTGAGCACACCAAATCAAATTTAGGCTTATCACATGAAATCAAAGTCCTTAATTCTACTAGTACTCTCGATCGGCTTCGGTGTCGTAGCCGCGGTCGGCATCAGTCAAGTCATGAAAGGGCAAGCCCAAGCTGGCCCTTCGGAGGCTCCACGTGGCCCAGTTCTATTGGCTGCTGCTGACTTGGACTTGCACGCGAAATTGTCCGAAGAAAATGTCAAACTCGAAAACTGGTTGGTTGATACTATTCCACCAGACGCGGTGACTAGTTTGGAGCAGATCACCGACATGGTGACAACAACTCGTATGTCTCCTGGTTTGCCAATCGTGCTTAGTGCGATTCAGCATAAAAACCTCTCAACACGGCCGGCAATTCCCCCCAACATGAAGGTTGTTGCAGTTCGCGTGTCGGCTGACGACACAATCGGTAACTTGCTGAATCCGGGGAACAAGGTCGACGTGATCGGTGTCTTTAAGCAGCGTGATCCAAACACAAATCAGGTTACGACCAATTCACGGACTTTCTTGAAGGCATTGAAAGTCTACTCAATCGGTAACAAAACGACCAATGACAGCGCTGAAAAAGGGAACACTAACCAAAACGCATCTTCGATCGTTGGTTTGATGGTTACCGAAAAGCAATCTGAGGCTTTGGTGTTTGTTCAAGACGCTGGCAGCATCAAGCTTGTGCTACGCGGTGATGATGAAGTGAACTCGGGCGAAGTTGAGCAAATCGACAAGTTGAAGGACGAATTGCTAGCAGGCGGACCGAGCCCAGCAGCGCCTCAAAAGGCGCCGATGAAGACAATAATGGAAATTTTCCGCGGCAGCGAGTCAAGCACGACTGAGTTCGATACAAGCGGTTCTCGCGTTCGGACCAACAACTCACAGGGTTACGAAGACACTGAGGGCGATTTTAACTCAGAATATGACGGCGGAGAGTCAAACCGGGGTGGATACGGCGACTCTAACGATCGCGGCGACATTGACCGCGGAATCGATGACGATCAATATCAGGATGAATAGTTTCGAATAGATTCTTCGTGAAACAACTTTTTTGTTGTTCCCCTATCGATTGCCAATCCATTTTTCAAAAGGGTTGGCAGTCGCAGGATTAAGGATGATCTTGTAGGGAAAAGTATAGCGGCTTTGCCCAAGCCATTTCGCGAGGACTCACGGATGATTTTGCGACCCACACTGCGGTTGATTGTTTTTGCCATCGCTGCCATAGCGACCTGCTCTACCACGTTCGGCTTTCAAGCGACTGGTGAGCAGATTTTAGTTACCCGCGGTATGAAGGATATCGATCTGGTCGTTGGTGCAAGCCAACCACTTCGATTCGATTTCCCGATCCCAAAGTTATTGGTGCAAGTGCCCGAAGTTTTGGATGCGACCGCGGTCTCTTCAAACGAGATTTTGCTGACCGGCCTGAAGCCTGGGCTTTCCATGCTGACGGTCGTTGACAGCGACGGGAACACTCAGACATTGGCCGTGACGGTCAAAATTGACGTTCGCATTCTTCAGCGAGCGATTGACGATGTTTTTCCAACATCCCAAGTTTCGGTCGAAGCACTTTCAAACAAAGTGGTTTTGTCCGGATACGTATCTGATGCGGAGCAAGTTGCCAGCATCGTCGAGGTTGCTCAGGACTACTTCCCAGTCGGCGTGATTCAAAACATGCGAGTCGCCAAGAATCCTAACGTTGCGATTCAGGTCAAGATTTACGAAGTCTCAAGAACGAAGCTTCGCCGCCTTGGTGTTGACTGGTCTTACTTCGGCCCTGACTTCTCGGCAGTGACTTCTTTCAGTGACGTCATTCAACAGTTCTCCACCACTGACCAAAGTGTAGTTGGGCTTAACCAAACATTTTCGGCTGAAGTAGTCGGCGATGGAAGACGTCTGGGTGCTTTCCTTGAAGCTCTCGAGCAACACAACATGGCGAAACTGCTGGATGAGCCAACATTGGTAGCCAAAGACGGTCGCCCTGCTGAATTCCTTTCTGGCGGTGAGTTACCGTTCCCAGTATCTTCTGGTTTGGGGAATACGACGATCGAGTTTCGGCCTTTCGGAACAAAGCTTGACATCGTTCCCATTGTTCTGGGCCGTGGTCGACTGACCTTGGAAGTCCGTGCGGAAGTATCCGAAATTGATAACACAATTAGTACTGAAGATGGTATCCCAGGTTTCCGAGTACGACGAGTAAACACTGCGGTTGACATGCCAGTCGGCCACACACTTGCTCTGGCTGGTGACTACCGCGAAGAAGTCGAAACACTCAAGCGTGGTGCTCCAAAGCTAATGGATCATCCATTCTGGGGAGTTGCCTTCCGTAGAACCGAAGAAGTGAAGACTGAGTCTGAGTTGGTCTTCTTGCTGACCCCCCGATTTATCGATGCGGTGGAAGCTTCCAGTCTAAAGCAGGCTCCTTTTGCTAGAAACTCTACATCTCCATCGGATCGTGAGCTATATGTTAATGGACACACCGAAGTGCCAAACTGCCGAACCGGTAACTGCACCGTGAATGACGGATTCAGCAGCGGGGGCAGTCAGTATGCACCCGGCTACCCTGGTTCGGTTCAACAGCAGTACCAATCGGTTCCAAACGCTCCCACGATGATGCCACACGTTGGCGGTAATCAAAAGGCTCCAGTGCGAAGCCGACAAGCAAGTGGTTTTAGCTGGCCTACTCGCTAGTCAAAAACAAATTTAGGGCTGAGGCGGGCAGCAAAGCCGCCTCCTAGCCTTTTTCGAATGCAATAAATCCCGAGTCGGTGATTAGTTTCCTACACCGTTGATTTTTAAAAAAGACAAATCAAATGAGCGGCACTCTAAGAATTTCAATCTGTGATCCAGATGAATCCTCACGCGAAGTTCTCAAGAAGTTTTTGATTGGGATGGAAAGCGTTTGGCTAGAAGCAGACGGTTCTAGCTACGACTTCTTTCCCGATATTGTGGCTCAAGCCACGCCAGACGTAGCAGTCATTGACCTAGACAGCGATGAGGAAAAAGCACTCGCGCTCGTCGAAACGCTTAGTCGAGCCCATTCAGATTGTGGGATTGTGGTTGTTAGTAGCCGTACCGATGGGCAACTGATTCTGAAAGCCATGCGTTCTGGTGCTCGGGAGTTTCTCAGTTCACCGGTGCAGCTGGACGAATTGATGGGGGCATTGGACCGCGTCACAGCCGGGTCCGATGGAAGTAAGCGAAATAACTCAGGGGCAGTTATCACTGTCGCTGGGTCTTCGGGTGGCGTTGGTTCCACAACCGTCGGAGTTAACTTGGCGGTTGCTCTGGCTCAAAACCCAGATAACAGCGTCGCATTGATCGATCTAGATTTGGCATTGGGTGACGCCGATGTGTTCTTGGACATGATGCCCGATTACACGTTGTTGGATGTGGCTCAAAACATCGGCCGGTTGGATCTGGCACTGCTACGCAAGTCTTTAACCAAGCACGACAGCGGTGTCTACTTGCTACCGCGTCCAGTACAGGTTGAAGACAGCTTAGAGATCAACGCAGAGAGTTTCCAGAAAGCGTTGGGGTTGTTAAAGGCGTCCTTTACTCACTTGGTGGTCGACCTGTCAAAGTCATACAACAGTTTGGATATGGTGGCCTTGAGGGCATCTGAGCATATCCTATTGTTGACTCAGCTCGACCTTCCATGTTTGCGAAACGTTGTGCGTTTGCTGTCTGCGTTGGAGTCACAAGACGGGCTGAAGGATCGAGTGCGAGTTATCGTTAACCGAAGTGGTTTGGACAACACGCAAATCAGTTCTCAAAAGGCCGAAGAAACGATCGCACGGGAGATCTTCTGGAGAATCCCAAACAACTATGCGATCGTATCAGATTGCCGAAACAATGGAGTGCCACTGATCAAAAGTGCTCCCAAGGCCGGGATCACGCACGCGATCGCCGAACTGGCTCGCAGGCTCTCCGGCGATGAATCGGTGGCAGAAGAAGACATGCCAAAGGATAAAAAGAAGAACTGGCTGCCGTTCCTGAACAACTAAACGTTGTTGGCTGTCGCCAGAGCGTTTGGCTCAGCTTAAACAGTGCAAACAAAAAGGCCATCCAAGGTAACTTGGGTGGCCTTTTTTTGTGGTGCTTCCGGGGTTTTAGTGGCTGGCCGAATTGTTTCGGGCGTTTTATCAGTCGATCCGGTGCCATGCGTCACGGATTAGAGGGTAAGGGAATCTACTGAGTGCTGGCATGCTGACGCGTGCGATGATTCTGGGGAAGTCACGTGAGCATGTTTTTTACGGGGCCTTGTAGCGTCAGGTCATTTTGAACCGCGTCAACATGGCCCCCTCCCTAGCATTGGGGCAGGCTATCTAAATGCTGTCAGCTCATAACCGCCCACTAAATTGCCGGACGAACTTTTTTTCGTAGGTTATTGAACCAGCGCATGGCCGAAACGAGGTTGTGGATTCCATCGCCCAGCGGCTCAATTCAATCTTCCAATGTGCTGGATGAATTGACAGTCTCTACGGCCTTAGCACTAACGAATTGTATTGCCTATTGCCTATTGCCTATCGCAACGGCGAACGTTTTTGAGCCGCCGGGCTTTACATACGAGGTACAGCGACCGTAAGTGGGTTCGCGTCACAGGTCACTCCCGCTTCGAGCAGTCTCGCAGGCAACGGGAAAGTGGTCACTCCACCTCGAATCGGTTTAGCGGCGAAAACTTTTGCCAACGCTTCTACCTTTGGGTTTGCTCGTGCGTTACGGCCTTCGCCTTCGCTGACCCAGTCAAAACCGCCGACACATACGTAACTTGAGTAGCGATCGTGGAACAGATATGCCTCGACGTTTTTGCTGCGTAGGTACTCGGTTAAAATCGTGGCGCGCTTGGCAGCTTCTTTTAGGCTTTTATTGTTCTTTCCTTTTTTGTTTTTGGCCTGCCAGATAGGGTCTGCTTCTCGTTTGGCAATGTCCTGCGGTCGGACAACAACTTCGCCGGAAAATGAAGCCACTTTCAACGTGTAAGCTTTAGGGTTATCCAATAGCGTATGCTTTAAGGGCCGGTTCACATTCATGATGTATTGGTCGACCTGGGCGGCGGCGAGCTGGTCTTCGGGGGTCATTGGATTGGTCACTAGTAGCGAAAGCCGCAGCGGAAACTTTGTTTTGGCAAGGCTTATTGGCTTGAGCCCCTGGCCGTCACCGAACATCGCTTCGCTATCGGCACGCAAACGTTCTCCAGCTTGTGGAGTATCTTGAACGCTCGCACTGTGAAATTTAAGCGTTTCAGGTTGAAGCTTTTTGATGATGGCTAGGTCGCGTTGAGCCTTCGAGGATTCGACTGACTTATAGTCTCCGACCAAGACGGCGTATTCGGTTTTTTCATTCTGCTTGACCAATTGCATCTCACGCTGGCGGAGGTTGGATTTGCCGCCGGCAGTTGGTTTTTGGTAGCCCTTACCTAGATTGGTGATTTCGCTAGCAAAATCGAAATATTGACGATAAACGTATCCGTTGAAGCCGTGTTTCGTCCTGAGTTCGTTGGCTAGATTGACAGCTTGTTGGCGTCCATCTTCACCATCAAACGAGGCACACATGATCAACCAAGGGCCAGATTCTTGGGTCAAGTTTAGCTTGGCTGCTTTGTCTCGCGAGCGACCAAAGGGCGTTCTGATTGCGGGTTGCGCAACGGCGGCTGCTTCGAAGACGAGCGTCGCAACTAAGACTGCGAAGGCGACTGAGTTGAGTTTAAATGAGACTCGGTTCATGGTTCTGGTCCGTATACGATGTCAGCACAGAAAAAGCGGGGAATTGGTACTGCGTCGACCGTAGCAAAACCATTTATTTGTCTCCAGTCCAGTTCTTTTTACTTGGATAAGCATGTGCAGATACGGGGGGGGAGTTGGCTTTGCTTAGTACGCACTTAGTGCACGAGCGGGGGCGTGATCGAAGGGGGGGGAAGCAGCGCGAGGTTCAGGCTCGTCAAGTTGGTCTTGTATTAGCTTTAGCTTGTGTGAAAGAATGCGGCGTCTGATGCGATTGTAGAGAGTTGGTGTGCGAAGCGTTTTTTGGCTTCGCGGCGATAAGTGTCATTGGTTGTCAGTGAACGAAATTGGTTTTGAGGTAGGTTAAAGATGCAGTGGTTCCTTGAAATTGTCGTTGCGATACTTGATAAGGCTTGCCACGTTTTACTGTATCCACTTGATCCCTCGAATCGCATCTACTGGCTTTATCTGCTGTCGTCGGCGTTTGCTGCCTATTTGGTTTACCGGGCCATCAAATCGAAAAGTGATCACGTCCTTGAACGCGATGCAGAAGCGGCAAAAGGAACCTTTTTGCAATTTCTTTTTCCCAAGAGCGTCTGGAGTCATCCGTCGGCTTGGCTCGATCTACGCTACGTCTTCGTTGACAGGGTCGTTACGCATTCCCTGATTCTCGTGCTTGGCAGTTTCGCTACGGCATTGGGTTATCGCTTAATGTCCGGCGAGCACTCATTGGATGACGTGGTCAAGCAGGAGCACTTAACCACTGTCAACGACTGGTTTATTGCAAGCATCTACATGGTAGTCGTGATGTTTCTGATGGACTTCATCGCTTGGTTCATGCATTTTTTGCAGCACAAAAGTTCTCTACTGTGGCAGTTTCACAAAGTGCATCACTCGGCCGAAGTAATGCATCCGATCTCAAACTACCGTGAGCATCCGGTGGACAACATTGGCTATAGTTTTTTCATCGGTCTTGGGTACGGGGCGGTCTATGCGTTTGCGGTTCGGTTCTTAGGTTTTGTTCCGACGACGCCAACGCTCTTGGGCGTTCCGTTGCTGATGTTTCTGTTTAATGTTGCGGCCTACAACTTACGCCACAGTCACGTATGGCTGCGATGGCCAGGGATTTGGTCGATCGTGTTTCCATCGCCGGCACATCACCACGTGCACCATTCTTGTCACCCCGATCATATCGACAAGAACTTTGCGTTCATGTTCCCGCTCTGGGATGTGATCTTTGGCACGTACCTTATGCCAGACGACAATCGAGACGTAAAATTTGGTGTGACCGAAGGCGATGGAGAAGATCTTGACGGCGTCTTAAAGCTTTACTGGGTACCATTTCGTGATGCGTACAGGCTGTTTCGAGGCAAGTCGCCTAAGAAGTCCAAACAGAATCTTGCCTCGTCTGACTCATTGGATGAAGAGCCAAAACAACCGGACTCGCGGCCAAGATGAGTTGGTAAGCAAAAGCCGTCGGCAGTTTGAATCCTGTTTCGTCCATCCAAGATTTCAAGTTTTTTCAAGCTAGTGGTCTGTCAGTGTTGAACTTTAGGGGAGCTGGATTCGCCAGAATTCAGTTTGACTTAGAGAAAACCGAACTCTGGCGAGTCCGGCTACATGTTTCGATCCTAATCTTTATCTTTGACAGACCACT
>JALZWN010000191.1 GCA_023300235.1 Mariniblastus sp. | reverse complement strand
GGTTGTGGTCGGCGGTTGTGGTAAGCAGTGATGAGCGGTTCTACCCCGTCATGCGCACAGGCGGGCAGGAATCGCCATCTCCACATTTGTTTTTGAAATTTGGTGAGCTTTGATCCTTAGTTTTTTCTGTTTGTTGTTTGCGTTTAATGGCACTGGCTTGCCTGGTTCAACGCCGGATTTTGAATCCGAGATTCTGCCGATCTTTGAACGGCATTGTTTTGACTGCCACGGTAATGGGAATCGCGAAGGCGAACTGGTGCTGCAAACGATTGCCGGGGTTCGTGCTGGCGGGCATACGGGGAACCCGTTGCTTGCGGAACAGCTTGACCAAAGCGAGCTGTTTCTGCGTGTGACGTCGACGTCTGATGGTTACCGGATGCCCAAAAAAGGTGAGTCGCTTTCTGAGGAAGAGATTCAAACGCTGGCTAGTTGGATTCAAACGACTTCACCCGTTGGAGAACCGGTTGCCGTTAAAAACTTCAAAGCTCCCGCGAATTCGGCGCCGTTGCCTTGGTTGGGCGGGCTTACGCCGGGCCAGCAGTACCAAGTGATTGGTACGGCGGTCGCGATTGCTTTGCTGTTGATCTACCTGGCCGTTCGCGCGGTGCAGACTCGGAAGAAGAGATTGCTCGAAAATAAAGAACTGCGGCGGCCGGCGTTCAGCCCGGTTGGTTGGGCGGTTCGTGGTTTATTTGCAGCGTCGTTGAGTGCGGCGGTTGTTGGTTTGGGTTACTACTATCTTTTGGCGGCCGAACTTCAACAGCAGGTAGACACGTTGAAGTCTCGGACGCGTGCGGGGATCGCGAAAAAGCCTGTGGTTGCAGAATCAATCGGTCCCGATTATTTACCCTTGCCACCATCACCGATGCATCCGCCGCGGTTGGGAGGGCGGTATTACCGAGGTAATGATGAGCGTGATCCGGCGTTGTTTAACGGTGGGTTTTATCGGACGGCGACGATTGATCTGCAGTTGGTGGGTGCGGATGGCAAGTCAGTCAAATGGAATGATGCGGTGCCAGAAAAGTTGTTTGTGGAGATCGTGATTGAGCGGGCTGCCGAGGCGACAACGGAATTGTTTAGCGAGCGGGTTCGGGCGGGCGTGGTGCTGCTGCATTTTGACCAAGACGGCGGCGATGGTGCTGAGTTTAAATTCGAAGTCGAAGAAGCGGGCCAACGGTGGCGAGCGGTGGTGCCGTTGGTTAACGGGGGACTAGCCGAGGGGATGATCTACCTGATGTATGGAGTTGATCATGCTGTGAGAACATCAACGGGAGAAGCCTCACCGCGACCGCATTTTGGGATTCGGTATCAGATCGAGGTTGTCAACGAACGGATCGGACGGACGTCGAGTCTGTGGATGGGATCGATGTATACGCTGGGCGGTCGCGTGTTGGTGCCCGATAGAGATCGCGTGCTGCTGGACCGCTGGTTTGATTGGCGTCCGATTCCTGAGATTAAGGGCAGAGGATCGAGTGATCCGAAATTGCTCGGGTTACCCGAACACGAGTAGGTAGCGACAGCTCATGCGCATAAGACAGGCTGGAAGCACTGTCGCCACCTTTCGAGTGTTGGCCGAGAACTAGTCGCGCGGCTTGTTGTAATCCGGTCGGCCGCCGTCTGGTAGTGAGCTGGCGGGGACGGCGGAACGAGTTTTTTCGTCCCATGCCATCATTTGTCCGCTTCGCCAAGACTCGTTGGCCATCGTGACGGCTGCAACGCCGGCTAAGCCAAGTGGGGCAGGGCAGTTCAGTTCGGCGTCGTTGCGGATGGCATCGTGTAGGTTCGTGTGATGCAAACCGATGTTCTCGCCGCCAGTCTTTTTGTGCTCGCCTAGGACCTTGCCGTCTTTGTCCTTTGCAATCCAGCCTTCGTTGTTGAATGTCATTGTTCCGCGGTATCCGCGAATCAAGTGATCGATCGGAACGCGGTTGCTCATCGTGCCCAGGACGTAAACCGTCATCCCGCGTGGGTACTCGCAGATCATTTCGAAGTTATCTGGAAGATCGCGTCCGTCTGGCCACTGCCAGATTCCGCCCATTCCGACGACTCGGGTTGGGTACAGCAAGTTGCACGCCTTCATGATGCGAGTGATACGGTGGATGAACAGGTCCGTGGCGACGCCGCCTGAGTATCTCGAGTAATTTCGCCATTCGAAGTAGTGATGCGGATCCCATTCTTTTTTGGGGGCGTGGCCCAGCCAGTCGTTCCAGTTAAGGTCGTCTGGTTTGGCCATCTTTTCGTCGAGCGTTGGTTTTCGCCATGGTCCTTGGTTGTAGCGACGCACGTATTCGATCTGTGCTTGGACAACTTGTCCTAGCATGCCGCCGTCGATGGCTTCGCGAGCCGAAATGTAGCTGTCGTCAGACATGCCTTGCACGCCGACTTGTAGCTTTAGATCCGACGCCGCCACTGCATCGGTGACTGCGATGCCTTCGGCGAAGGTGTGGGTCATCGGTTTTTCGCAGTACACGTGCTTGTTGGCTGCCAACGCATCCAACGTCATTTTGCTGTGCCAATGCTCAGGCGTGGCAATCGTCACGTAGTCGACTTCTTTTAGGTCGAGCACTTTGCGGTAGTCTTGGAAAGTTTGTTTCGCGCCGGTAACTTGAGCTAATTCGTCGGCTCGTTTTTTCCAACAGTCCGCTGTCGCGATCGGATTGAGGTTTTGTTTTTCTTTGATCGATTTAATGGCTGAGGCGTGACTTTGCCCAATCGCACCACAACCGATGTTGGCGACGCCCAGTCGATCGTTGGCTCCGACAATTCGTGCGTAACTGTTGGGCGAAGCGGCGATGGCTGAGTTCGTGATAGAATAAGTTCCCACGGCTCCGACAGCTGCGGCCGTTTTGGAGATGAAACTTCGACGACTAGTTTGGTCAGCGGATGATTTTTGCTTACTCATGTTAGGATTGCCTTCGGGCTAAACGCTTAGATCTGGAAAGGGTTTATTCAAGTTGAAAATAGTAGCAGAATCTTGATCCAATTGTTAGGCAGATTGTTTTCTGCGGTCGGCGATAGTTGGCGGACAATGGATTTTGACGATATAGTTTGTTTTTGTGCTGCAAATAAGACTTTTGGCATCGTATTCGCTTTCGTAAACGCTTTTTTTAACTGCTTTGAGGCAATGAGATGAGATTGGGATTTAATCCAAATTTAACAACCGCTTTGGCTTGCGGCTGTGTTTGCTTGATGTTCGTGTCGGGTGCCTTGTCGCAGAGTGGTAATGCGGAGAAAACGCCTTCGGGGGCTAATTCAGAGTTTCAGCCGAAATCAGATTTTGCTTCGGCGGATTGGAGCAAGCAGGGGTTTTGGAAGTCGTATGATCCTTTTTCAAAAAATACACGTGGCTGGATTTTTGAGGGCGGCGAAGTTCGTTTGGAGCAGCCGGGGTTGAGCGGCCATTTGCTTTCCCCACCGATGCCTTCCAATTTCGACCTGTCTTGGAAATGGAAAATCGATGAGGGAACCAATAGCGGTTTGAAATATCGAGTGCGGAGAGGGACGAATCAGTTTTATTCAAATCAAAATTTGGGGATCGAATATCAAATCATTGATGACGTCAAAAAACTAAGATTAGATAGCTCGGACTTCGACCCAACGCCCACCAAAGAAGCCACGGCGGCGATTTATGGTTTGGTGGGGGCTTCGCATGGCAAAGTTTTGAATCCTGCCGGGCAGTGGAATCAGGCTCGCGTCGTTGCCAACGGAAATGAGATTCAGCACTATTTGAACGACCAGTTGGTCGCTGCAGCAACCGTTGGCAGTCTTGAGTGGGAAATGGCGGTTAAGAAGAGTAAGTTTTTTGGCATCGAAGATTTTGGCATGCCGAAGATGGGCGATCGGTTTATGTTGACCGACCATGGTGGCAAAGTGAGTTACAAGGATTTTGAATTCAAGGCACTTGATGATCAGGTCACGGCGGCGATTGGTAAGCCGCCGTTTCTGGGGAATGCAATTCGCAATAACTGGGCCGACCAAACCAGTGTCGTGATCTGGACGCGGACAACGGAATCTCCAGAGATGTTGGCGGATGGAAAGCCGTTCGTAACGTTGAGTCGCAAGCAATCAAAGACGCTTGAGAAAACAACGAGCGATGCGAATCAGTTGCTTGCCGCTCAGCTGCCTGAGGGCGCGACGCTGGACCAAATGATAGGCGCGTGTCCGGGAAGTCCTGGCCGCGTTCGGTTGACGTACTTTCCGCTTGAGCGATGGCGTCAAGCCAAAACACTGCCCTGGACCACGACCGATGCGGACACGGGGTTTACTGCGCAGTGGAAGCTTGAAAACCTAAAGCCGGGTATGGATTACGTGGTTGTGGTCGAAGCCAAACCGGTCGACAGCGATCAGCTCACCGCGGTCGCTCGCGGGAGTTTTAAGACGGCACCCATGCTGAGTGTTGAACCCGCGACGAAGTTTTGCGTGACGACTTGCCATGACTTTATTCGAACTGACAACGGTTTGCAGGGGCATCAGATTTACCCCGCGATGTCGAAAATCGAACCGGATTTCATTGTCCATGCGGGGGACATCGAGTATTACGACCAGCCTGGTCCGTGGGCGATGACGCTCAAGCTAATGCGTTTTAAGTGGGAGCGGATTTTTGCGTTGCCGGATAACCGAAAGTTTTATCAGCATACGACTTCTTATTTCTTGAAAGACGATCACGACACGCTCAAGGATGATTGCTGGCCGGGACAGTCTTATGGTTCGGTGAGTTTTGAGCGAGGTTTGAAGTTGTTTAATGAGGAACAGTTCCCTGCTGCGGGGCCTCGATACAAAACCGTTCGCTGGGGCAAGGACTTGCAGTTTTGGTTGCTGGAAGGTCGCGACTTCCGGAGTGCAAATGATGCGGAGGACGGGCCTGACAAAACGATTTTTGGCGAGGAGCAAAAGCGTTGGTTGGCTGAAACGTTAAAAGCGTCGGATGCAAAGTTTAAATTGATTTTTAGTCCGACGCCGATCGTTGGTCCGGATCGCAAGGGAAAAAAAGATAACCATGCCAATGTGCCTTTTGCTTATGAAGGGAAACAGTTGCGGGAATTATTTAGCGGCATTGATGGTTTGATCGTGCTGTGCGGGGATCGGCATTGGCAGTACGCTTCGGTTCAGCCGGAGACGAACCTATGGGAATTTGGCTGTGGCCCTGGAAGTGATAAGCATCAGTTTGGCTGGAAGAAAGGCGACGAGCGTCCGGAGCATCGTTTCTTGCGAGTTGCTGGTGGTTTTTTATCCGGCGAAGTGGTTTATGGAGCCGACGGCGAAGAACCTTCATTGGTCCTGCGGCATCACAAGGTGACGGGGGAAGATGTCAGCGAGTTTGAGTTTCCGATGGAACCGCTGGCGGCACCTGAAAGTGAGTTTGAGCTTCCGATGGAGCAGCCGGTGCTCCCCGAAACACCCGACGTCAGTTTGGCTCCAGCAGGCAATTGATGGCGGTTGCGATAATTCTGGGGTTGGTCGCCCGACGCGTGAGCGAGGAATTTGTGGTGATGGGCTTCTAGCCTGTCATTTGCATGGGGGCAGCGCGTAAGACAGGCTGGAAGCCCATCTCCACATTTTTTGCTGCG
>JALZWN010000190.1 GCA_023300235.1 Mariniblastus sp. | reverse complement strand
AACCACAGAACCACAGAACATCTCGCAAAAACATCGCGCTGCAAAATCTCCCAAGGGCATCGAACTCCCAAATTTTGCCTTCCATGATTTGCTCAAGCGCACCAAGCAGGACCAACGCACCCACAATCCCCCGACACACCCGGCCGACAACACAAAGCCCCCCCCAAACGAGACAAGCCTCACTCCGCTAAACCAAACCGACACTAATCTGTACGCAAGCTAACACTCCAGCCCCTTGCCCGCACACTCTACCTATTCGTCGCATAACACTGCCGCCGAGTGATTTAGGGCGAGGATCTTACGAATATTTTTGTGATTTTTGTTGCAATTCCTCACTCCTCGGCTAACATCCATAACGCCGAAATAAACAACTACACCTACCCATACGGGGTGCTAAACACACCCCGTCGGTCAATCCCCCCTCAAGGTTCGTTGTCGGCAGGGCCCCTCCACCTCCTACGCCCTTCAAGTTCAAAATTACTAATCAGCAGCTGGAACAGGATTTCAGCTGTAGCTTGATTTCAGTCAAGGGCGGAGCCCGTTACGGCTGAACGAAGGAGAAAACCAATGATAACTGCCGCATCACTCAACGCCCAAAAATCCAAAGAACTGGCGCAACTAGCGAAAAAAAGAGGAGTCACGGGCTGGCACTCGATGAATAAAGGCGATCTCGTCAAAGCCCTGCTGCAAGTTGCTCGCAATAAACGGCGACAATCGGTAGCGAAGAAAACACCCCAACGCCCCGCAACCGGCAGAGCCACCACGTCAAAAGCCGCCAAAGCCGTTGCCAGCGAGTCGACCATCGCCCTAAAACTCCGCCAAGAACGCCAACAGCAAGAGAACCTCAAGAACCTCGCTCTGGCATCTCAAGTCCCAAACGCGACCAACGCGCCCACCAAAGATCGCTTGATCGTCATCGTGCGAGATTCATTCTGGCTGCAAGCCTACTGGGAGATCACCAAAGCCAGCGTCGACCGAGCTCGAGTCGCAATTGGCACCCACTGGCACCTCGCCAAACCAGTTCTGCGAATCATGCAAGTCGTCAGCGACGGCCGCACCAGCTCGATTGAACGACAACTTCAAGACATCGAGATCCACAGCGGCGTAAGCAACTGGTATTTCCAAAACCCCACCCCCGGAGCAACCCTGCGATTGGCCGTTGGATATGCCGTCGGCCAAGACAAATTCCACTTGATTGCGAAGAGCAACGAAGTGACACCGGCCCAAAATTCCAAAAACCAACGCGACGAAAACTGGACCGACATCACCAACGATGTCGAACGCTACTTTGCACTTAGCGGCGGCCTGGACGAAAGTGTCACCGCCGAACTCCAACAAGTCATGGAAGAAAAATCGCAACAATCAGTTTACACGCCAGCCTTTGAGAGACTTGGAACTGCATTAAACATCGGCGACGAAAAATTCCACTTCCAAGTGGATGCCCACTTGGTCGTTCATGGTAGCGCAGCTGACGGAGCAAGCGTCTCGGTCGGCGGACAACCCGTGAAAATCAAGACCGACGGCACCTTCGCAATCCGAATGAAAATGCCGGAGCGACGACAAGTCCTCCCAGTCGTCGCCGCCAACCGCAACGGCACTCAACGACGAACCACCGTGCTTGCGATTGAACGCAACACCAAGGTCATGGATCCCGTCGCAACCGAACCCGGCTAAGCTCTGCTAGTTTGACCAACTGAAACCAAAACGAAAAAAGCCACGCATTGACTGCGTGGCTTTTTAATTTGCCTTACCTCTACTCGGCTTACTTCCACTCGGCCAGCCCAGCATTAAACCGAACCAGCACAAAGTAAACCCAAGAAGCAGGCCCTAGTATCCGTGACCAAAGCCACGACTGCCACCAAACCCGCCGAAGCCACGACTGCCACCAAACCCGCCGAAGCCACCACCGTAACTCCGCCCAATTCCGATGCTAATTCCGCCGCCACGATACGGGGTGCCGTAACCACCAAAGCCACTGCCATAACTGCCTCCGTAAACAGGCCGATAAGTAGACTGGCGATAAACTGGAGCAGAATAACTACGGTACCCACCTCCGTACCCGCCGCCTCCGTAATAACCACCACCGCCGCCACATTGAGCGTCAGCCTGGCCGGCCATAAAAGTCATTGCACATACTGCAGCAAATAGAATTGCGAATTGTTTCATCAGATTCTCCTTGAAAGATTTAGCGAGGCTCAATCGGACTCGCCGGGGGATAAAGACGCCTTCAACACTCAAACACTCAAGCAATTTGAATGCCAAGCGATTGCGAATTTCAAAAAACGCCAAAATACAAGCATCGAGGCAATTCTGCACGACGTTAGACATATCATCCCACTATGAATTGTTATGCATTTGATGCCACCTAGCTGTCAAATCGACTACGCCGCGGGACATCTGCAGATTCAACCGTTCGCATGTTGCAGCTGTAACTTCTACTATACGAATGACATGGTTCTACGGTTCAGGCCACACCACAATTATAAAAAACCACCCTCAGCCAGCAAACCCGAACGACCATCACGGCTTACCTCACCGCCACGAAACGACGCACATCGCAAGCAATACCTTAGTGGCAACAGCGACTCCAACCTGCCACCTGCGGAAGAGCCTATTTTTTGGCACAAACAACTCATCGCGCAGGCCTTCCACCAACGAGCTGAAGGACTGCAATTTTGGCAAGCTACGCCTTTGAGCAGCGCACGACATCGATACCCCCCATCCTCTACAGGCGAGCAAACACCTATCTTGCAGTGACTTACGCCACAAAACGCATCTTTGGCATGGCGGTTGCGTTACTGAGTATTGATTCTTCAAACCTCGATGACATTCCGTCACTCAGGTTTTTACTTCAACATTCAGGAGCAAACTATGAAGATCAATCATCGCAACAACCGCGTTTCAACACCTTTTGGTGATTTTCAAATCGATGTCGACAACATCTTCGATCACGTTTTCGGAGACCGCACGCAAACCCAAACCGCCTCCGACTGGAAGCCTCGAGTGTCTGTCAACGAGACCACCACCGGCTACGAACTGGCGATGGAACTGCCGGGCGTTGACCCCCGCAATGTCGGCATTGAGATGAACGACAACCAACTTGAAATTCAGGGCACGCGTGAAGCCGTCGAACTCGCCGAAGGTGAAACTTCTCTACGAGACGAGCGAGACCACGGTTCCTTCAGCCGCAAGTTTGGATTCAAACAACAAGTCGACAACGATGCGATTTCCGCATCATTCAAGCACGGCCTGCTGACCGTAAACTTGCCAAAAGCAAAATGCGTCTTGCCAAAGAAGATCAACATCAAAATCGCCGAATAGGATTTTGATCCCTCAGCTGAACTGAGGCGCAAACCACCTGCATCGATCCGTGGAGATCCGTGGCCAGATTTTGTTTTCATGTGGAAACGCTAGGCACGGATCAACACAGACTTTCAGGGATTCCAGCGGGGCAGATCGCTAAGGGCACTTACAACTCTGACACCCAGCAGCAAAGAACTGGCCGTCTACGCAGAACCCCTAGGGAAAGCCCACTACCCCCTTTGCTTCGCTAAACCTGCGCCCGGCTCAGGCTTTCACTCGCTCGCTCAAACTCCCCGCCTAGCCCGGCAGCAATCGTAATTCGCTCGCCCGTGACCGGATGAGCCAGCTCGAGTTCTGTCGCGGCAAGCAGCAACCGATGACAACCAAACTGCTCTGCGAACAATCGGTTGTGCCTGCGGTCTCCATAAGTCGTGTCGCCGATGATCGGATGGGCCATGTGATTGAAGTGCCGACGGATCTGATGCTTCCGCCCCGTCAATGGCCGAATCCTCGCCAGCGAATAGCGACTGGCCGGATACTTGCCCGCCGAGTACGGCACCTCCCACTGCCGCACTAACTCAAATCGCGTGGCAGCAGACTGAGCAGGCTTGTCCTGCCGTGCTTGCCGGTCCACAATTCGATCCTGCTTCTCAACCAGCGGTTCATCCCATTCGCCCGATTCAGCAACAAACCCACGAACGATCGCGTGATAAGTTTTCTGCACCGAACGTTCTTCAAATTGCTTACTCACCGCCGCAGCATTCACTTCATCCAAAGCAAACAACAACACCCCCGACGTCGGCCGATCCAAACGATGAACCGGAAACACAAACTGCTGAATTTGGTCACGCAGCATTTGCAACGCAAACTCAGTCGCATAAACATCCAATCGACTTCGGTGAACAAACAAACCAGCGGGCTTATTGATCGCAACCAACGAATCATCTTGAAAAACAACTTCAAGCGCAGGATCAGCACCTTGTTCAGCCGAGTTACGATCGTTCACAACGCAGCCGATCAGCTTTTATGAAACTGAGCTCGGAAAACATCGTGATCGCCTTTTCGCATCCGGCGTTCAAAGTGCGTGCGATAGTCCATGTCGTGCTCCGACGGAGGCTCGGGCACAGCAATCGGCCCCGACATATCGGTATTATCCGCCATGATACCAATCGTCTCTTCAAAGTACTGTTCGACGTCGGTCCAAAAATGAAAAATCCCGCCGGGCACAAGCACCCGCTGGATGTCCTTCACGACCTCCGGTTGGATCACCCTTCGCCGTCGATGCCGCTCTTTCCACCAAGGATCGGGGAAGTAGACGTGAACCGCGACCGCACATTCGTCCGGCAAGAACTCACGGAAAAACTTCAACCCATCACCGGAGAGCATGTGGGCATTCTTGCGTTCATTTTTGGCGAGTCGATACGCAGCAAAGCGGCAATACTTTTTGGCAATCTCATTGCCCAAATAATTTCGCTCGGGCACTCGTCCGGACTCGTTCAAAACAAACAGCCCTTTACCACTACCGATTTCAATCTCTAGATCTGCCGTTTGACCGAACAGCGACTGAGGACAAAAGGGAGCTTCGAGATCTTCAACATACGAAAGGTGCTGACTGAAATCAATCGTTGGATCGAGTTTCGGAAGCGTGCGGCGGCCCATGATAAATCTGTAAACAAAGAGTTAACGAAAATGGTTGGTTCAGTTGTCTCGTGCCGAAGTTGGCTGAATCAAAAACAGCTTGAACCGAAGTCCAAGCTGTTAATGTTTTTTTTTGCAGTAGAGGCGCCCAGCAGATGCCGTGGCGACCACCCAGCCTAGAGATTCAACAGCAAGACAAATGCTCGCCGATCGAACCCACCGGCTGTAGTTCAAGAACTATGGAGTTTTGATTTTCTTGTTCTTGATCTTACGACCACGGTTGTTGGCAGGACGTTTACCGTGGTTTGCTTTTTTTACTTTGTGGCTTGGCTTGGCCATCGCTAAATCCTCAGGTTCATTTTGGCGTTTGAAATTTGTCCCAAAAGGGTAGCAATCGTATCGCCCAATCGGAAGGTCTAACTTTCTAGAAAGTTA
>JALZWN010000189.1 GCA_023300235.1 Mariniblastus sp. | reverse complement strand
GAGGGCGTTCTGAGGACGTTACGCTCGGTCAAACGGGAACGCGATGACGTTCTGGATGCAGTCTTCTTGCACCGCCAGCATTAGTAAGCGGTCCACGCCCAACGCAACGCCGGCACAGGCTGGCATGCCCAATCGCATGGCAGCCAGCAAGCGACTGTCGGTTGGCAACGCGTGTTGGCCGTCGGCAATGCGTTGTTGGTTGGTGTTTTCGTTTCGAGCGATCAGTTCGTCCGGATCCAGCAGTTCGTGGTACCCGTTGGCCAATTCGACGCCCCGATAGTAAATCTCAAAACGCTCGGCGACATCGACGCCAGCTTCGGTTTTCGTTTTGGCCAGTGCCGCTTGAGAGGCGGGGTAGTGGTAGAGCACCTCGGGGGCTTCGGTTCCCAAATGCGGTTCGACATCGCGCGACAAAATCACGTTTAAGTGCTCGTCGCGGTCGAGTTCCGATTCGAGTTTCGACAAAACTGCCAGCTGTTCGATCGATGCGATAAACGGGTCCAAGCCCGTGGCGTTAAGGAACGCGTCTCGATAGCTGATCCGCGATGCTGGTTTCGTGTCGAGGATGGTTTGGATCAAGTCTTCCAATCGCTGGACGCCTTGTTCCATGTCGTCGCCGACCCGATACCATTCGAGCATGGTGAATTCGGGATTGTGTCGACTGCCAGTTTCTCCGGCGCGAAATGACTTGCAGATTTGGTAGATCGCAACGGCGCCGGCAGCCAATAAGCGTTTCATCGCGAACTCCGGCGAGGTTTGCAAGAAAACGATTTTTTGAGTATCGGATTGCTGACCGGTAATTTGGTGGCGGTCTACTTGAATCGGGTGTAAATGTCGATCGACGACCGTGTCGCGTGAGAGCAACGGCGTTTCAACTTCGAAGAAATCGCGTTCATCAAAAAAACGACGTAGCCGCTGTAGCAGCATTGCTCGTGCTTTCAATGACGGTAAGCTTGCTGTGGGCAACGCGTCTTTGGGGGGCGATTGGTTCATGGCTTCATTTTTACCTCGATCGGTGACCGGGCAAGGAGTGCCTAACGCGTGTTCGTTAGTTATTGTTAGATCTGGTAAATAGAATTGCCATTCCCAGCAACATGATCAGCCACTCGCCGATCGCTAGTTTGTAGGTGATTGGGGCGAAGTCTTTAAAGCAAAAGAAACCGATGCTTCTAAACAGGACCAACGAGGCATGGATCAGCACGCAAGCAACCAGTCCGTAGACGACCGTTTCGGGCTTGGCCAACGAGGCCAGTAGCACCAACGCCAGCCCGAATTCCAAGCCGCCATAAACGGTCAGGAATTCTGATTGTCCAGTGCCATCGGTCAGCTGGAAACCAACTTTTTTGGAGGTGATTTCTGGCTGCAGGCTGCACCAGATTGCCAAACCGATGTAGAGCAACGCCACGACGACGAGGTATGTTTTTGCGATCATTGACTTGGTCTATCTGCGGTGCGGTTAAGTTAGGTGGTCCATTCGAGCGGTGCCTGTGATCGTCGTCAACCACGTAAAACGCACGTTAAGCTGGGTTGAGCTGGTGGCTTTGGCTGTTTTCGGCGATTGGACACCCTGCCGATAATTCCGTTAGAACACAAAAAAGCGATATGTTCGATAAAATCCCATATTCTTATTCAACCCCTACAGTTCAACATCCGATATCTCCTGTGAACGGAATCTCAATCGATTCTTTGTAGACTTGCACACTGCATTAGCAGGAAGAAAAGCGATGGCTTTAAAACGAACATTTATGATTGGAGTTATGCTGGTTTGCGGAACGCTAACCGGTGCAGCTTGGGGCCAGAATCATACGCCTGGCACCTACTTCGAGCGAAATCCAGATTCTGGGGATAGCTTGCCTTTGGCTTTGCCTGGGGTTTTCGATTACGACACCCAATTGTTTGCTCCGCTAGAGTTTACCAACGGTAAAGAGAAAGATCCAAACACCGGTCTTTACTTCGAGCTGTCCAAAACGTACCTGAGCTTAGAGCGTGCAGCTAGATTCGATTCCATACGAGGCCGTGAGAGTAGTAATGGCACAGAATTCTACACAGGAACACGGTACGAGCTAGGCTGGTACAACGAGCAAGACCAAGGTTGGAATGCAAGCTTCGCCAAAACCGAAGGTACATTTTTCGTTAACAATGGCTCAGGGTTTCTTGGTGGAACACCAACCATAGGAAACGTTCGACTTACAACCGTTGAGCTCAACCGCACCTTCCGTCAGACAACATCTAGGGGAGGGGTGTTCGAGCCCTCGTTTGGCCTGCGGTACAACTGGATGCGAGATAGAATTACCGACAACGGCATCAACACGCTTGGAAACAACAACATATTCGTTCAAAATGCGTCTAACACTGCGTTTGGCATACAAGTAGGAGCTCGCATGTCAAAGCGACGCGGTCGATGGCGTTTCACGTACCGTGGTAATGTGGCGGCAACGTATAATCAGCAAAGACTTGATATCGACGATGTTATCGCAGGCGGATTTGCGGACTTAAGTATCACCGACCAATCCTTCGTTCCGATTCTCGATGGTACCTTAGAAGCTACGTACAACGTTACTCGCGACTTGAGCCTAAAGCTAGGTGTTCAGGGAAGCTATATTTGGAACGGAGTCCTGCGGGCAAACACTGAATCTCTTTCAGGCAATGGCCTTGCACTTGGAGCAAATCCAGGCACCCCAGCCTTTCTGGCCAACGATGAAAACTACGTTGCCGCTGGATTTGTATTCGGAATGGAATTCCGGCGATAGAGTGAGCGTGTTGGATGGTTGGCCGTCCACCCCTAAATGTGCAAGTTAAAACATTAAACGCTGGTGGATAAAATCCACCAGCGTTTTTTATTCGTTGCGTTGGAGCTACGTGTCTGCAAAAGTCATCCAAAGAACGAGCGGCGGTAGAATACGACCGCAGGTTGATACAGGCAGGAAGCACCGTCGCTACATTGGGGAATCGATTAGCCGCCGATTTGGTACATCGCTTTGGTCGGTCGAACGAAGCTAAAATCGTCGCTGCCGTGACCTCGTTTCTTGGCCGCGATGGCTTCACGTACGATGGCCTCGATCTCGTGGTCGCTGCCATGCCGTAACGCTTCTTTTAAATCCCACTCCGCATCCGAAAACAAACAGTTGCGGAATTTCCCCTCGGCCGTAATTCGCATTCGATTACAACTGCTGCAAAACGGCTGAGTCACCGAGTCGATGAAGCCGATCCGCAGCGAATTGAAAGCTGAATCGACATACTGAAAGTCAGCCGCTGGTTGGCTTGCATCACCTGCGACCACGGGCGTGATTTCTCCGACTCGATCGTTAATCAATCGCCGTAAGTGATCGCCGCTGCGGACATCCTGGGCCTGCCAGGCTTGGCTGCCGTCCAGCGGCATGAATTCGATAAACCGTAGCTCGAGTCGTTGTTCCAAACAAAACTTGGCCAGATCCACGATCGCGTCGTCGCTTACCAACGGCAACGGGACTGCATTGATTTTGATTCGTTCAAAACCCGCTTGCTGAGCCGCTTCAATGCCGGCGAATACTTTGGGCAATACGTCACGGCGAGTGACTGCTTTGAACAAAGCAGGGTCGATGGTATCCAAGCTGATGTTCAAGCGATCCAACCCCGCTTGTTTTAGTCGCTCCGCATGATCAGCCAATAAAACGGCGTTAGTCGTCATCGCGACTTCGGTAATGCCGGGGACGCTTTTGAGCATCTCCACCAAAACCGGGAACTGTGATCGTACGAGCGGTTCGCCGCCGGTTAAGCGGATCTTGTCAACGCCCAGCGGAGCCAAGACAGTTACCAGTCTCTCAATTTGTTCAAAGCTTAGCAGGTCACGTTGTGGCAAAAACTTGACCAATTCAGGCATGCAATACTGGCAACGAATATTGCAGCGGTCGGTGACGCTGATGCGTAGGTTCGAATGCAACCTTTGAAAGCTATCAACGATCGGTAAGGGAGTTTGGTTTGAGGGGTGGGAAGCGTTCACGTGACTGGATTCCCTTCCACCCATTCGGTGTAACCGTCAGGGCGTAGGTCGCGTTTCCAAATGGGGGCGCGTTGCTTAAGCGTTTCTAGGATCCACTCAGCCGCCGCGAAGCTGTCGGCCCGATGAGGCGTGCTCACCGCAACCGCAACGCTTGCTTCGGCGAGCGCTACCGTGCCGAAGCGATGCACGATCGAACATTTTTGAATCGGCCAACGCTCCATCGCAGTGTCACGGATCGTCTTTAGTTCTTTCAGTACCATCGATTCATAGCCTTCGTAGTCCAGCTGAACCGTTTCCTGGCCTTTGGTGAACTGCCGAGTCGTCCCCAAGAACAACACGTTCGCACCGGCGTCGGGGGTCGACACGGATGCGAGGACGGCGTTGGAATCGATTGGGGATTTTGTAAATTCAATCATGGTGTTCGTCAAAAAATTGGCACGTTTGGGAACGCTAGATTATCCGCCGCTGACCGGAGGAATCATTGCAATCTCATGGTTGGGATTAAGTTCCATGTCATCCGTCGCATATTGTTGGTCGACGGAAAATGCACAGCGACCGATCAACGACGCTGCTTCGGGTTGTCGTTTGATCAACGCGGATTTTAAGTCAGCGATGGTAGCGCCGGTCGGTAATTTAAGCGGAATCTGAGATTCGCCAAACAAATCCTTGGCGCTCGCAAATAACAATAGTTCGATGTTCATGAGGTCACCAAGTCGCCGCTGCGTCGGTCAAACAAATCGTCCAGTTCGGGCATCAATCCGTACGCCATCGCAAGGATTTTAATCGGGTGGACTGTCGGCTTGGTCGTGCCTTGTTCCATTTGAATCTTACAGGTGCTGCACTCGGTGGTTCCGGCGATCACGTCCGTGCTTCGCATGGCGTTAATCAGGGCGAATCCCATCCGTAGGCTTCGGACGTAATTTTTGCGTTTGATCCCAAACGTTCCCGCCATCCCGCTACAACCTTTATCAAGCAAGTCGACCTGCAAACCCGGTATCAGTCGCAGCAACTGTAGCGCGGGTACGTCGTCGCCGAGGGCCCGTTGGTGACAGGGCAAGTGGTATCCGATCGCGGCATTGATCGGTTTAAAGTCTAGGCCGAGATCACCAGCCTGATGCAGTTGCCACAAGAACGAGGTGGCGTCCAGCGTGCTGGCGGCAACTAATTCGGCATCGCTGTCATCCAACAAATGCAAGTACTCGTGACTGATCGCCAACGCGGCAGACGGTTCGGTCGTGACGATCTGAAATCCCTGCCGCACCCATTCAGCCAGTTGTTCAACATTCCGCTGAGCCAACTTTTTGGCTCGGCCAACCACGCCTTCGCTGATCAAAGACATCCCCGAAACGCTTTGCCCCGGCGGGACCACGACGTCGATACCGTTATGCTGTAATACTTTGACAAACGCTTGTCCAAGTTCGACATCGTTCCAGTTTACAAACGCGTCGACAAAGAACACGACTTTGTGTGACTGTTGCTTCGACGGGCGTCCCAGCTTTTGTTTCGCCGCCCAACGCATAAACGTCGTATTGGAAAACAACGGCAGTTTACGTCCTTGAGCGATGCCAAGCACTTTGTCCAGTAACCACCGCGCCGATCGATTTTGCAATGAGCGATTGGTGATCCACGGCGTGTGGCCAGCCAGTTCGTACACCCAGTCTAAGCGAGCCAGTACCCA
The DNA here is from genome assembly GCA_023300235.1 of Mariniblastus sp. Lineage (GTDB taxonomy): Bacteria > Planctomycetota > Planctomycetia > Pirellulales > Pirellulaceae > Mariniblastus. The sequence goes on along the minus strand of JALZWN010000189.1, from coordinate 19,289 downwards.
GTCGCTAATTCGACTTCCATTGTTTGAGTAGTATTGCGCCTTGGCTTCGACCATCATTTTCGGCACATCGACTGAGGCTGGGCATTCCAGTCGACATTGATGGCAGTTGATGCACAGATCCGCAATCTCTTTGAACTCGTCAGTCGCGAGATGTTTTGAATCGAGATGCCCGGTCACGATCCCGCGCATCAAGTTCGCTTTGGCGCGCGGTGATGCTTCTTCGCGCGGCGACGACCGAAAGATTGGGCACATGCGCTCCAGCGGAGAACTGGACCGGCAGCGACCGCAACCGTTGCAGTTTCGAGCCGCCAAGGCGATCTGTGGTAGTTGCCAATTGAGTTCGGGTTCAAAGACTGGCAGCGCGGTTGGTTTTGTCTTTTTGCTTTTTTTCTTGGCTCGCTTTTTTCGTGGTTGGCCGCTGGTTTCAGCTGAATCCTGCTTCGCCGGCAGCGCCCATTTTTTGGGAACATGCGCCAGTAATTCTTCTTCGCTGGCGGTATCTGCCGCGGCGGCTTGAGGCTCGCCTTCGAGGAACTGCCTGCTGACGGCGACGGACCGTAAGTTATCGCCGAGCCCTGAATGTGGATGGCCGGTGATTTTGCCGGGGTTAAAAACGTTCTTTGGGTCGAACGTGTTTTTGATTTCCGAGAACGCTGATGTGAGTTTGCCGTATTGCTTTTTCAAGAACCAAGTTCGGCTGAGCCCGTCGCCGTGTGAGCCGCTGATGGTTCCGCCGAGCGAGACGACGTATTCGAAAAGCTGATCCGAAAAGCGTTGCATCCGCTGGGCGTCTTCATCGCTAGACAGATTGATGAAGGGGCGGATGTGAACCGTTCCCTGTGGCGTGTGCGAAAACAGTGACGCGGTGATTTCGTTGTCGTTAAAAATGCGATGCGCGTTGCTTAAAAACTCCGGCAACCGGTCGGGCGGAATCGCCAAATCTTCCACGAACGGTAACGCTCGACGGTTCCCCTTCAAACGATACAAACTCGGCACAATTCGGCGTACGATTCGCCAGTACAGATTACGTTCTTCTAGCTGAGTGGTTAAGCGAATGTCGCAGTTCCATTTTTTTCGGCTGACGATGCGATCTTTCAGGTGGTCAAATTTTTTCTTCACCGCCCGGTCGTCCACGCCTTGGATTTCAACCAACAGCATCGCTTCGGCGTCTCCCGGAATCAACCGCTGGAATTCGGCTTTTGTTTCGCGTGCCAGCGACAGCAAGCGGCGGTCCAGCAAGTCACAGGCGGCGACTCCCATTTTGCCGATCTCTAAAGCAGCATGCCCTGCGGTTTCCAGTCGATCGAAGAACAGCAACGCGACGCCACGATGTTTGCAAATCGGTTTGGTCGAGAGCGTCGCTTCGGTGATCACGCCCAGTGTACCTTCGGCACCCACCAGCAGTCGGGTTAAATCGGTTTGACCGCCTTGCTGAAGATCAAAAACGTTGTAGCCTGCTTGATTGACTTTCGTGCGAGGTTGATGCTTCAATCGAGAGCGTTCGTGTCGATCGATGATCCCTTTGATTCGGCTGGCCAGCAGCTGCGAGCGCAAACACGGGTAGCCGTTCCTGGTAGCAATGTCGCCGCCGGACAGGAACTCAACGATCTCTCCGCCGCCGATTACGACCTTTAGCTTCAGCACCGTGTCGCGTGGCGTGCCATCGACAACCCAATGGCTGCCGGAATTGTTCATCGAAAGGGTGCCGCCGATGGTGGTGACATTTCGAGTCGCGGGGTCTGGCGAATAAAACCGATCGTGAGTCTCAAGCTGTCGGTTAAGTTCTCCCAACACGATTCCGGGTTCGACGGTAACCGAGTCACGTTCGACCGCTTTGACGCGTCGCATTGAATAAGAAAAATCCAGCACCAAGCCGTTGCCAACACAACCACCTGCGACATTGCTGCCGCCACCGCGGGGAATGATGCTTAGGTCATTGGCCTCGGCATAGCGGACGCAAGTGACGACGTCATCGGTGTTGGCAGGAAACACGATGCCGCTTGGTTGTACTTCGTAAATCGAAGCGTCGCTGGCGTACATCTGCAAATAGTTATCATCACAGCGAATGGAGCCCGAGAGTTGCCCAGCGAGATCGGCTTGAATTCTTGCGCGGTCAGAGTCCATGTTTTGTTGACGAGATAACGTCGATGCAGGGCGTGATCGATCCCAAAATTATTCAAACGTTGTCCCTGGGCTTCACGGTAAATTTTAACCGTTGGCGGGGGGGCGTTTAGAGCTTTTTGGCTGTACGCGATTCTACCCTGTTCAACTCTGCCTACCAACAGTCGTCGGCAGCGAATGAAGTTTTATTCGGCCATTAGTTTGGCGTTTTGACGCAAGTTTTCAGCCTGTGATTGGATTTGCACTCTGGGTAGAGGTCGGTGCGGCACTCGCCGGCGTTCGGTGCGGCGCTATTAGGCTTGTTGATTTAGCTGGGGCTGAGAAATCCTAGTTGGCCGTTTAGTCGATCGCCCAATGGCACTTACTTTAGCTTCAGGGTTGGGTTGTGGGGTCGCACGTGGGCGTCGAGTGAGTCCGCAAGAAAGTTAATTACGAACATGCTCACGCGAAGTTTAAGACTGCGGTTCAGGTGGCGAGAGTCTGTCTGTGTCAAAATGCGGCAGCCAGCATTTCAGATCGCGTAAACATAGCACCCTTATTCGATAAGGTTAAAGCGGAACCAATTGTCTGCTTATTAAGCCACCCACAATAAACCCGGATGGACCTTTAGATTCAGTTGTAAAACTGAATCTAAGGATCAGGCACGAAATAAGTTTTCGATTTCAAATGAGCAAAATGCTCCCTCGCTTACGCACTCGAGGTAGGAAAGGCGGAACTTATTCCGGGACAGTTTTTGAGTACCGTTTGGGCACTTGGCCTGTTATTACAATTGAACTTGTCCCAGCAATTCCAGTAATGAATCTGGTACATGGCGATGGGATTTGATGGTTTCCGTGAGTGGTGTCAAGATCGTATCATCATCGGCGGTGCCAACCATGACACCGGTTTTTCCGGCAGCGATTGCATTGACCGCTCCCGCACCCAAGTGGGTGGCTCGTCGTCGATCTTCTGGCGTGGGGACTCCGCCGCGTTGCAGATGCCCAAGGACAACGGTTCGAGTTTTGAAGGGGCATTCGTATTCTTGGAGCTGTTGATTGATCGAAACCGCGCCGCCTTTTTCGTCGCCTTCGGCTACGATCATGATGGCCATCATGCGCCCGTTGGCTTTGAGGCGTTTTAGGTGACTGATGATTTCGGGGAAGTTCGTGTCGGTTTCAGGGATCGCGACCACGTCTGCGCCACTGGCGAGTGCGGTGTAGAGAGCGATGTAGCCGCTGTGGCGTCCCATGACTTCGACCAAGAACATGCGGTCGTGACTGGACGCGGTGTCGCGAATGCGATCGACGGCTTCGACGGCGGTTTGAACTGCCGTTGAAAAGCCGATCGTGTAATCTGTTCCGTAAAGGTCGTTGTCAATCGTGCCCGGGCAAGCCACGATCTGACCATCCCAAACTTCCGACAGAGCGATGGCGCCAGCGATCGTGCCATTGCCGCCGATGGGGATCAGCGCATCGATCTGGTTTTCTTTCAGGACTTGCACCGCTCGTTGTCGCCCTGCTGGCGTACGGAATTCTTCGCTGCGGCTGCTGCGCAAGTGAGCGCTTCCGTGGCCGGCCCAACTGGCAACCCGAAACGCCGTCAAAATCTCTTCGCCACTGGAGTCTCTCCAAAAGCTGCGATTAATCATTCCTTCATAGCCACGCATGATGCCGACGACTTCGTGGCCCAAACTGGTGGCCGTTCTCACGGCACCTCGAACGCACGCGTTCATGCCGGGAGCGTCTCCACCGCTACAAAATATTCCAATCCGTTTTTTGGTCATCCCGTGATTTCTTTGTTGAAAAGAACGTTAGCGTATATTCTCTACTGGTCGTCCCGCGGCAGATCGAAGATTTGCTCTTGGTAGTTTTTGCCATACGTTTTGGTTTCTTTGTCGTAGTGAATCTTGCTTTCGGTATTAATCTGTTTGCTGATCAGTTGCTTGAGCGACTGTAGGCGACTGTCGATGTAGGCACGTTCTCGTTTGTCCGAAGCCTTAGACTTTAGTTCGGCTACCGCAGTCCCAAAACGCTCACGGAATTGCTCTAGGCTCTCCAGTGTCCGAAGCTCACTTAGGGCCTCTTCGGCATTGGTTCGAAGCTTCTTTGCGATCGCGCGTTCGAGGTTTGCTCGAGCGACTTGTCGTTGAATGATCAGGCCAAGGATTTCGGTTTGAAAGCCTTTGAAAACGCCTTGAGAGTAAAGCCGGATTTCATCGTTGGGCAGTTTTGTTTCAACGGAATCGTAAAGACCTGGCACGATCGGCAGCTTCATCAGGTTTCGGCCGCCGCGGCTGATCACCAGAACCCGCATTCCGTTCTCAGACGGCATGACCTCGAATTTGCCTTGGAAGTCACTGCGGCCAATCGGAGTTCCCGTCACAGTTCTTGGCGCACCGATGGGGACTTCCTTGATGGTGAAGCCTTCCATAGGAATCGGCTGCTTCTCTTTGGAGAGCAGTTGCAGGGTCGTTGAGTTTTGGGGCGGGCGAATCACTAAGGCTAGTTTTTTGGCCTTCTTGCTTTTACGTTGTCCGAGAGGATTTCGGCCTGTCGATTGAATCGAGGCTCGGACGACAGCGTCTTCCTGGGTGTCGACGGTCAAAAACGTAAACTCAAGCGGTTCTAGGCCCGTCAGTTTTCCCGCTCGATCAGTTCGCCGAATGACCGGTAGAAACAAATCGGACTTGCGGATGAAGGCTGGTGAATGGGAGGCCGGAACAACGGCGATTTCGTATTGTTTGTAAGTGGGTTGTTGGGCTTCGTCTGGATCTTGGCTTGGGGCCGCGCCCGCGGTGGGCTCGGATGCTGGTGTTCTACTTTCGCTGTCAGTTGGCTGGCCTTCGCTGCCGCTCTCGCCAGGCTCGGCCAGGACCGTGACTTCAGTAAGTTCGGTCGTGACGCAGCTGCGAACGGCGCGGAGTTGCATTAGGACTTCGTCTTTTTTCTTTTTTACGCCATCGACTTCGATATCAATCGCAGTCACGCGTTCAATTTGCGCCAGCGGCATGAATGCGTTAGCGATCGCGTTCATTAGTTGTTGGCCGGCGGATCGGCCAAAAGGAATGGTTTGGTAATTGATCGGTCCCCACTGCTGAGTCTGAACGTCGAACTCGCGGACGATGGCTTGAATTTTTGAGGCCTGTTCGGTCAAGCAAAGCACCATCACCTTGTCGTACTGGTTCAAAACTTCATGCTCGGTAAAGCCCACACAACGATCGGGTTGGTCAACGAACTTTAGGAACTGATTACGGTACTTCGGTGGTGCTTGCCCAATGGCCAATGTCCAACCACTGGCGTCCAGAAGCTCCGAGCGATCCGCAATTTCTTGGGCTACGGCAGGGTAGAGTGCGTTGGCTCGCGGTGAACCGTCCAGGCAAAACCAGCAAGCGACTTTGTAGGGGCGATATTCCCACGCGCGAGTTTCGGTGCCGACGAGGTCTTGGCTGGCAATGTCTGGGACGAACTTTTCCCACGGTGCCATTGGCTTGGGTGAGTCTTCGTTCGTGTTGGCGGTTTGTTTGGCGGTAACTTTCTGCTTGTTGTCAGCTGGAGGTTTTCCACTGGACTGCCACGCCTGCAAACCAGATGCCGGGGCAAGGCATAGGCAGGCAATCGTTGCAAGCAACAAGTTGTTTGGGACACGTTTTGGCATCGATCGGTTCATCTTAGTTTTCTATTCCCCAATGGCCGACGGATCGATTTTCCAGCGATCGACGTTTTGGTATAAGTGAATGAGATCGCGGCCCACGTTGCGAGTGGAGTTGCGGAAAGCGTAAAACTCGGTGACCTGCCATAGTGGAATGACTGACAAGTCAACGCGAACTTGCCGGTGCAGACGACGAAGGTCAGCACAGGCGGTTCGCCAGCTGCGAGCGTAGTCTAGGCGGCGAAGCGTCTGTTCAATCGGAGCACTCACGTTCTTCGCCACGCCGCTGCTGCCGATTAGTTTGCGGGCGTCGGCGAGTGGTTCTTCGATGATAACTTCCATGTATAAAAAGTCCCAGTTGGGATCTTCAGGCACCGATTGGCCCGGCTTTAAGGCCTTGGTTTCGGTGGGGAAGCCAGCTTGAGTCCACGTTCGGGCGATCGCATTGCAGGCGTTTTCAGCGATGCTGCTTTGCGGGTAAACGATCGTCAGGCTGGGGGCTTTCAGCTTTTCTTCACGCTTGGGCGGAATCGGACGCATCGATAAATCCGTCAGTACGCCGCCGAGTGCTTCGTTGAAGGCAAGTGGGTTGGATTTAACGTCGTAGCCGTATGAGATCTGATCGTTGTCTTCGGTGCCCAATGGGAAAGGGCCACTGATTGGGGTGCAGCCATCGATCAAATTTCCATTGCAGATCACATCGTTTACGACGAGGTCGCGGTCGATTAAGTGAGACAATCCCGAGCGAAAATAGAGGTCGTCGCCGAGTTCTTCGCTGCGGATTTTGGGGACCAATAAGTGAACCGTCGGCAACGCGTAAGGGCGTACACCGATTTTTGGATTTTCTTTGAGCCGTTCCACGTCCCCGATGGAGACACGATCAACGACGTCGACGTTACCTTTGATGAGGTCGTCGACTGCTTCTGACGCGGATCCGAAAAGCTGTTCGACGATCACTGGGTGCCCGTTGTTTTGTTCGGACGCGTATTTTGGATTTACTTCAAAAGTCGTAATGTCGTCGGCTTGGCTGGTCTGCATGTAGGGACCGTCAAAAGCAGAATCGGAATCCTGATACGTCATCCCCAGCAAGGCTTCGGGACGCACGAAAGGAGATTTTAGCGTGAAGCTGACTTTGGTTTCATTCTCGACGAACACGCGATCCACTACCTTGGCCCAGTTGCTGTTGTAGTTCGGCGATTCGGACTGAGCACGGCTGAGCAAACGCGAGGAAAGTTGGTAGGCGTTAATCGGCGGTACGCCGAACTGTGGTTCCGAGTTGATTTCGAAAGTGTATCGCATCCCGGCGTCGTCGGCACGCATCAAGCTACCATTCAAAAATTCGTAACGGCCGCCTTCATCCGAAAGACCGACCAGTTCGACGATCCTGCGTTTCACCAAACGGCCGGTGCGACGCGAGCCCGTGTGGTCAATTCTGGCTGGATCGCTGTCGCCGCCGGGCTGGCTGACGCCGACGATCACCAATGGGAACTGGTTGCGTAAATCGCGTTGGTGTTCGAGTACTTCTGGGCGGTTGGGCACCATTTGGTCGGCGTATCGGGCGTATTGGTTTGCCAGTCGGCCTTTGCCGTCGCGAGCGTGTTGTTTGGATTCGTCCAACAGTTGATCGCTCTGTTCGAGGAATTTCGCGTTCCAGCGTTTGACCAAGGCCTCGGCTTCGTTCGGGTATTTGTAGGCGACCGCGGCGACATTGTTCCGGACCGTCGAATACTTTTCGGCGTCGAAGCGTTGTTGAATAATACCGTCGTAGCAAAGCAAGATGACGTCGATCAGCTCTTTGTTAAAACCCTCCAACGGAAAGTCTGGATCGCTGGCATAGATGTCTTCGTAAGTCGAAAGCGCTTGCTCGAAATTCCTTGCTTTAAAACCTTGGGTGGCATCTAAGAACATGCAAGAACGCATCGTGTCGACAACGTCTTGGTCGTCTTCGCTGCCATGGTCGTACAAGTACAACAACGTTCGGAATGCTTTGCTGTACTCTTTCTGATCGACTAGTTTTTTTGATTCGACTAACAGCAAGTCGCTGAACGTTTCAATCTTCGCGACGCTGCCGTGAGGGATGTCCAGGCGTTCGTCAAAATCTGCGAACAGTTCAAACACGATCTCGCCGTCGGCTGACAGCGGGAGGTCCGGCATTCGACTGCCCAGCGGTTTGATTTTAAGGATCGCGTTGTCACCTTTTTTGTTCAGCAGCAGCAAGTCAAACGGTTCGCTGTCGACCAACGGAGTTGGCAATTCGGCTTTCCCTTTTTTCAGCCACTGCGCGTTCGCTGGGGCGCAGGAAGTCGCCAACGCGATTCCGATGGCGATCGTCAATGCAGCCGAGGCAGCTTTGCGGAGCAAGTTCGATTGAGGCGGCGACGAATAGGTCATGCTAGTAATCGATAAAAAGTGATTGTGGAAAACGCGATCGTGTCGCGTGCGATTCTTGTTGATGTTTTCGCTGAGCGATGTTGTCGCTGAGCGATGGGCAAGCAGTTGGCTACCGAGGTAGGTCCATGACGTGCACCGTGCCGTCGCTGCCACTGAAAAACATTTGATTGCCGATCGAGACTGGGAGGCCAGAGATTGGCTGTTGCAAATCAAATCCGTTCACTCGCGCACCTGAGGCAGGGTCCACAAAGTCAACTTTGCCTGACTTAAGGCAGATCATCAAACTGTCTCCCACTAGCTGCGGAGCTCCAGCAAATTGGACGTTCGGAGAATCGATGGTCCACTTAGCGGTTAGGTCACCGCCAAACATGTAAAGTTTGTCGTTGTCGAGTTTGACCAGCAAGTCATCGCCGATCTTCCAAGGACCGGCCACAACGGCGCCGGCGAGTTCAACGTCGTTGGTTTTGGTCAGCGGTTGGCCGCCGAACGTTGCCAACGAGTCGACTTGATTGCCGCCTAGGATCGCCAGTAACGAATCGCCAAGCAGGTTTAGTTCTCCCTTGAACGGAAGGTCCGATTCGATTTCGGCTACTTTGGCGATTCGTCTTTTGTTGGCAACTGAAAGGACAAACAGCTTGTTAGGTTCGCCGGGTGATTCCCCCATGGCGATTGCCAACTGATCAGATCCTAAGTCGATCGGTGGCAACCAGTTGATCACCGAATCGGGAGCGATTGCAGGTTGGAACGGGGTTCCGGCCATGCGGTTGTTTTTTGGGTTGATCCGAGCGACGTAGCCGGTGGAAGACGCGATGATCAAATCGGTGCCAAGTTTAAGCGGGCGACAGGCAGGGATGTTTGCCGGTGCGGCCAACTTCATCAATTTTAGTTTCTGGCCGTCAAAGAACACCATGTCCGCATCACGCGGTTTGAATTTCGTTCCGCCAGGTTGTTTTACCAGTGCTCGTTCACCAATCGGGCCAACGGCTGCAAGGCCATCGTCGAACGGAACGACGTCGTTGAACTGCAAGTTTTCAATCACTGTGCTGGCGACAAGATCGGGAACAGCTTTTCCAGCGATCATCGTGTCGTCATTCAAACGGTAAAGGTCACCTTGGTTCGAAATCGCTGCTAATGCTCCGTCGATTGGAACCAAGCCCGCGAGTTCACCGCTGAAATCTGTTTTCCAGACCGCTTCCAAGTCCTTTGCGTTGGCCAAAGCGGCCGTCAGCATTCCGGAGTCTTTACGGCGATGAACGTGGAACACGTAGTTGTCTAAGCGTTGGGCGGCCATCAAGAACTGGTCGCCGGTTTGTTTGGTGGTCACACGTCCGATAGTGCCTTGGTTGCGGGAAATGCGAGCGTGGACGATCCCGTCGGCCGCAACCCAGACATTGCTGCCAGCTGCGGAAACCAACGGACGAGGGCCGCTGGAATCGCCAACGCCTTGGTTTGCATCGATAGCGACCGGTTCAAAATCATTGGTGGGGTCAAGCGATAGCATCGCAATGTCACCGTTGTCACCGGCCATCAATTGCACGCTGCCAGCTTTAATGAACGGCAACGACATCGGAGTCTTGAGTACTCGCTGTATCAACTGAACGCGAACTAAATCGGTTCCGTTTTTCTGTGGTTTGAAAACATGCAAATCACACGAGTTGCCGCCGTTGACGGCAACCAAGATGTAACCTGACAACTGAATTGGCGGTGCGACGATTGAGTCTTCGTAATGCCCCAGCGAATAGACTTCCAAACAAGAATAATCTTGCTGGTTTAAAACGTACAAGTTCGAATACTTACCAACCTGGTAAACGATTGGGTCACGCGTGCTCACTAAAGCACTCGGGCCGGTTGATTGCGGTAGTTGAGTGGCAAGCTGAACGGACCCGGTGGCGGCGTCGAGTTGGATCACTCTGCCGGAGTCTGTCGAAACGACTAAGTGCTTTGCTCCCGGTCCAACCGTTGGGGGCCTGATCGCCTCGCCAAACTCTTGACGCCACGCCAATTCACCGGACTCAGTTTTGACGCAAATCAAATCGTTATCTTTTTGGTTGACGATCAAGGTGTGTTCGTCATCCAAAGTCACCGGCGGCATGGTGGTTTGTTGCCCGACGAAATGTCGCCAGACCAAATTGCCGTCGGCGGCGTTGAACCCAAATGCAGATCCGTCAACCACGACAGGGATGATTTCGCCTTCAAGCGACGAGATGTCTGCTCCCGAAGTTGCTGAGAGCACGATCGACTGTTTGACAGGGTTTGGCCGCCAGGTCGTTTTTGGTTCTAGGTCGACTTGGATTGGTTTGACGAGTTCGCTCTCTTTTTTGCTGATGCTGAGCATCAGGTCGCCGAGTGGTTTTCGCGAGGCCAAGTCGGGGTGGTTTCGAGTTAGCACGCGGTAGTCGTTGAACGCTTCGTCGGTTTTGTTTTGGGTTCGCAGTTCTTCGATTTTGACCAACGCGTTTTTGTAATCTTTTTCTTTGTCGATCAAGCCGGTGATCAAGTTGATATTGTTTTCGATCTTAGACAGGACTTCGGCAAGTACTTGCTTGCTGCGTTGTGAGTTGCGAATGTAAACCGGGTTATCGATGACTTTTTTGTAACCCATGATTGTTGACAGTTCTGACTCCATCATCGCGACTTCGTTGTCGGTGTTGGCCAGCATCTTTTCAGCGGCTTTGGAAGTCAGTTCGTCCATTCCGCGTGGTAAGATCACCGACATGTCGTCACGAATGAGGTCGATCTTCGTATCTTTTTCTTCTGACAGTGGTTGCAGCAAAAGATCAGCTTGGGTGATCATCTCGCCGTATGCCTTCGACTGGAACTTACTTCGCAAGACCGATTGAACTCGTTTGGCCTTCATGGCTGGGACGTCTTTGTGAGACGGAAAGGATTCGATCGCGTTTTCGTATTTTTGGATCGCGTCGCCCCAGTTGCCCCGGTCATGAGCCTCGTTGGCCGCTTTGACCATCGCCTCGGCACTTTGTCCAAAGACTACGATCCACAGCACGAAGATGCCGATGCCGAGCAAACCCAGAATGCCTGCTCCGATGAAGAGCCACTTGGTTTTGAATTGATCCCTTTGGTTGCGTTTACCTTTGAACGCTTCGACGGCTGAATATTCTTTTGCTGGAGCGGCAGCCTGGGGGTCGTCAAAAGCTTGGGCGTCGTAAGCGGGTTCTTCGTAGGCCGGCTGTTGGTAGGCAGCTTCATTGTCGAACCCGGGGATGTCCGGCGCGAACGGGCTTTGGTCGACGATGGTCGCGTCCATGTCGATCGGCTCGGCGACGGCTTCTACGATCGGCGCCGCGATGGCTTCTACGATCGGTTCGGCAACGACCTCGTCGATCGGTTCAGCAACGACCTCGTCGATTGGTTGGCCTTGGTCATCGCCCGCGTCGATTAAGGCACTCGAATCAAACTCGTTGGCCGGTTGAACCACAACGATTTCGTCTTCGGTCGGTGGGGCAAGCAGTTTCTTCGCCTCGGCCTTTGTGACCAGGCTCTTGCCTAATAGATACTTGACGACCGCCTTACTTTTGACGACCTTCGAAGGATCTTCGATCTGTTTACGAATCTTGTCTACGTACTTAGCATCGATAGAGCCAAGTGCTTCGATTCGGGCTAACAGCTGACTCGGTGTCATTCTTGTTTCGTTTCCTTAGTTTCAGGCGGCCTAGGCAGAAAAGGCTAACCGGGAAACCTAAAAATATGATTGGATGGGGGGATCGGGTTGGTTGTTGTGAACCAGTGGAGTTCAACCAAGTGTCAGTAATCTTCTTCGGTGGTTTGGATCTCTATTTCGGAAGCATCGTTGATGGCTCCGGTGTCCCACGCGGTCACGACCTTGCGGTGCAGCGACTCGACATGAGCGACGATGATTAACCGCTTAGCGCCTTCGTTTTCGAAAGCGTCGCGAACTCGTGAACGCATTTCGCTATCGCTGGGGCATTCTTCTTCGTCCAGTGACCGCGAAGTCACATAATAGGTGTTGGTCTGGTCGATCAAGATTTGAACGTAATCTTCAGGCTCTTCGGTTTCTTCGGTTGGGGTAGTCGACGGTTCGTCGGATTTTGAATGAGCCTGTTCGAGTGATTTTTGGATCGTAAACGAAGCGGTGACCATAAAGAAAATCAACAACAGAAACGTCACGTCGACCATCGGCGTCATGTCCAATTCGTCTTCTGGAATTGGTTCTTTGTCGCCCCCCATGAAGTTGTCGTCTTCATCATCCCCGCCGTCGTCGTCATCGTCATCGATGCCTTTCCAGCCCATGTTTCGGTACTTAAGGCTGTCGCTTTCGTCGGTGGGATGATTGTCGTCGTGAAAATTGTTTTCATCCCCGGCAAGTTCTGATTCGCGATCGAGTCGGTCCTTGAGGTCCTGGAACTGCCCTGTTGGCTCGTTCAAACCAAATTTAGCGGTCGACTCGTGAGGACGAGGGTCTTCGTTCGGATTGTGTTCTTCGTCGGTCATGGCTGCTCCCTATTGTTCCTCTTCAATACCAATGTAGATCTTACGGTCGTCGGCGGTTGCGAGGGTGGATTTCGAGACGCCTTTTTTGACGAACTCTACCATCCCCGTTTTGCAATTTCCGGCGGCCTTGATCAGCACGGCATTTTTAGATGGATTGTTGGTCAGTTCCTTTTCGACATAGTCAGCGATGAGCTGTTGGCGATCTTCTTCATCGCCTGGGGGCACGAGTTCTTCTTCTTGCATTCCTGTTCCCAGGAAAATGTTGGGCTCTTTTCCAGACTCGTCTACCGTTAAGATAATCGTAACGGTTTCTTTTTCTGAGATCGCAAGTCCATAGCTGGCCTTAGGCAATGGCACGTTGGCTTGCGGGTCCATTTTGGAGACCACAACAAAAAACGCCAACAACAAAAACGTGACGTCGATCATTGGAGTAACGTCCAATTCACCATCGTCCGCATTTCGCGTGCGTTTAGGTAATTCCATTGCGTCAGCTGACTCAGCAAACATAAAGTGGTCTCAAGCTACCGTATTGATTGATTTGAAAACGAAATGCCAAAAACTTTGTTGGCAGGGTCGTTTGGAAAGTTATTTGTTTGGGTAACGAACGCGAGATTCTTTGAAAACTTCCAAGAACTGATTCAAACCGTATTGGACCAAGTCTTCCATTTTTCGAATCGCAACGTTGATGTATGCAGTACAAAGCACCAACGGAATCGCGATCGCCAAACCACAGGCCGTCGTGATCAAAGCAAATTGAATATCTTGGGCTAGTTCGGAAACGACCACCTCTGCGTTCGGGTCGCCCAGTTTCGCAAACGCCGCCATCATACCGAGAACCGTACCGAGCAGCCCGATCATCGGAGCCGATTTGATCACGGTGTAAACCCAGCTCAAACGGTATTCTAGATCCTGCAACACATCGCGTTGAAAGCGATCGCCGACCAGCTGTTGAACTTTTTTGTAAGACAGCTTGCGGTTGTCGATCGCCAGTTGAGCCAGTTGACAGGTTGCGCGCCGGTCGCCTTCGCAGACCGCCAACGCCGCTTCGTAGTCACCCGCACTCAACGGTTGCTCGACAGCTTCAAGGAACAACGATTGCTGTTCTTCGTTGGCAAACTGCTTTTGTCGCACGCGAGCAAAAACCATGATCACGCAGTAGGCACCCCAAAGTGCGATTAAAAACATGACTAAGTAAATCGTGTTACCTAGGATTGTGAATACTTGTTCCATTGTTTCCTAATGCTTCAACAAACTAAAAGTTGGCTGTCTAAAATTTTGATTTGATCTCAGCCGAGCAGGCTTGCCGGCGGGCGGTACTAGCGGCGAAACGAGATTTTGTATTGCTAAAAATTTGTATTGTAAAAACTGTGGGTGAATTCTCGAACCGCCAAATCGAAACATCAACCAGTGGCAAAACCGCCGTAACAAAGCGAGGCAATATCTTAAGCTTAGCCTCGCAGATCTGTCAGCGACTTTACCGGTAGATTATCTCCGTGACCTCAAATTTGTATCCGTTACCATCGGGGGTTACCTTAAAGACGGTGTTTTTTACATCTGCGAGTGTTTTGCCAAGTTCCTGCAACCTCCGTGCCTCGACAACCCGAATGATTTGGCGAGTCTTGTCGTCGTAAAATTGAACCGTCAGCGCCGCATCGGTATCGATCCCCGCTTGCCCTGCCAGGACGCGGTCCCAAGCCAAAAAACGTTGCTTCTTGTGGACGAAGTAGACGCTTTTGCCTTCGGTTTTACGATCCGAATTGACGACACGCTTGGCACCGCCGGGGTCGGACAATCGTTTGATGGTTTGCCGGGTTTCCGAAACGACACCGATGTCAATCGAAAAGAAGCTGAGCTGTTTCGCGTAAGTATCGGGGTCAGCGGCGCTGAAGTTGATGATCCAGCGTTTGTATTCTGGAATACCGCCACCACCGCCGCCGCCGCCTTCGCGAGAGCCAAACCCGCTACCTTTACCCATTTGCTTCGCAGTGCCGCTTCGTTTTTCTAACGCACCTTGTACCGCAGAAACCGAATCAGAGACCGCTTCGAGTGCGTTTGCCAGTTGAGGCGTTTCGACTTCGGGGTACTCTTCCACGCCGGGATCTTCTGAGTCGTCGGCTTCGCCTTTGGGTTTGTCTTCACCGGGGTCTTCACCAGTGACGACAATCGGGCCTTCGGTGCGGCGAGAAAAATCAACGACGGAGGTGACCCAGATCAAAAACAAAACGGCGAACAAAAATCCAAACATCACCAACGCCGCGACCAGGATCGCATTCACGCGATCGTAAGTCGACGATTTGGTTTCGACGTCAAGTTTCGGTTTGTACCGCAAAGAGGTTTCGGTGCTCATAGGGTCGCTTCTGTTTGTTCAGTTAAAACATCGACAGGGTTGATCAAGGGGGTTGGCTGTAAGCCGTTGGTTGAGTGGAGCGTGCTCATCGTGTCGATTCTCCGAACTCGTCAGTGGCTTGTTTGTAGAGCTGGGCGTTCGGCCTGATTTTTAGAAACCATTCGGACCAGCGTTTTTCCATCGACTCAAACTCGGATCGCATTGCCGACACGATTTGAGGCGAATCACGTTTCAGCGGGCCGGGATCACGGCGAGCATTTTCGAGGGTCGTCCCGGAGAGCTTCATCGAGTCGATCTTTCGGCTGACCAAGCGGAGGCCTTGGTGAGCCTCATAGGCGATCCGGAAATCTGGATCCGAGACTGCATAGATCAGGCCCGGCACGTTGTCCATGTCTTGTTCGCCCGCGAGAAAGCGAACGGCGATCAAGCGACGGTAGTAGTTTTTCGCCCCGACCATCGAACGGAGGAACGCTTGGACCTCCGCACGTGATTTTTCGTCTTGGTTGCGGAATTCAACGATTTGTTTCTTCAGCGATTCATTGATTCGTGCAAGTTGTTCGGAGCTGAGCGTGTCGTTGTCTTTGAGCAGCGAAATCATCGTGCTCAGGTCCTGTTCGGCCTCGGAGGACAACACTTTTCCGCTCTTGGTTCGTTTTAAAACCCCTTCGCCGAACCCTTTGTTGCCGGCCATCTGACCTTCGGCGGGTGGCAAACTAATGATCTCGCTGCTGCGGACCAAAAACAAAACCGCGAACGCTGTCGCACTGGCTTCGGTCATCAGTCCCTCGCCCTTGAAGCTGCCGCCTTTGTCTTGTTTGCTGGCAAGGTACTCGACTCCGCCGTCGTACCAGTTTTCAAATTTACCGCCACCGAGATGGCCTTCGGCTTGTTGTCGGAAATAACAATATCGCTCAACGGCGTATAAGTAGTAGTAATTCCAGCGAGGGTATTGGTAGACGAAAACGTTTTCGAAACTTCGGTTGCCGGCCCCTAGGGTTCCGCCGAGCAGGCCTCGGTCAAAACTCGTCAGCGGACCTTCGCCTCGTCGCTTTCGCGATTTGCCTTCCACGGGCGGCACGTAAATCTTAACCGTCGAAGGTAAACCCAAACCTTCATTCGCTCTCCCACCGGTCTTCATGTCCACGACTCGTCGGTTCAGTTGGAGCATATCTGCCAGCAGATAGACCGAGCTAATCCCGGCGGCTTGCATCGACAGCGTAGGTCCTTGTTGCGGCTGTCCGTCTTTGTTGTAGATGTAAGACCACTGTCCGCCTCGGGAGACCTTGCAGAACCAGTTGAGCGTTTTCTTGGCCATTTCGATATCAACATCGAATCCGTGCGACTTGGCGACCCACATGGCCAGCCCTGCAAACTGCGTTTGCGAGCAATCGCCGGTGTCTTGGCGTTTATAGGTATATCCACCGTGAACTTCCTGGCGTTTTTTTAGAACCTCCAGCAGGTGCAGGATCTGGCTGTGATTCGCTTCCGCATCGACCTCTGCTAACAGGATTAATGCGATGGCCGGATAGTAGGTCTCTTTTTCGCTATGAAACGATTTACCGTTGGCACACTGTTGGCGAATATGAGCGACTGCAGCTTTGACGACGCTATTGTCTCGCGGGACTCTTCTGTTGTAACGCTTGCCATGTTCGACGATGGCCAACGCCGCCATCGCGTTGTGGCCTTCTTGCCGGGCGCCGTTCTGCAATGTTTTGACGGCTTGGTCGGCCATCTTTTTGACTCGTGGGTGCTCCGGCGAGAATTTCGTTTGGGCTTTCGCGAAATCGGGAGTTGCGACAACCAAGGCGATCAACCACAGTCCAGCAAACCAACCAGCCGAACGTAGATTGAGTGTCGTTTGCCAAAAGCCTCTTGCCGCCGGCTGATTTCGAAAACCAATCATTTCCATTACTGTCTCGCAAACCAAAGAATACGCGTTCCTCGCCTTTTATACAGTGTAAGTTAATTTTCATTAAGGGCTTCATCAAATTAGCAAAACTGAATTTTGCTTCACGGGAATCAAAAAAAGAAACTTCGTAAGATTCAGCGAAACGTCGATTGACAGATGAACCTTGAATCGACTAAATTCTGCCTCTCAATTACGACGGTGGCTAATCAGCCATCTCCTAGTTGATGCTGTGGCAGTTCAGCGAATTGACTGAGAACCACAACATTCACCGGTCGGGTAGCTCAGTTGGTAGAGCAATGGATTGAAAATCCATGTGTCGGCGGTTCGAGCCCGCCCCTGACCACTTCAGTCTTTTGAAGACCACCGCAGCCTTTTGCTGGCTTCACAAGTCGAAATCATCATCAAACCCGCAACTGGTTGATCCCGTTGCGGGTTTTTTTGTTGGGCCCAGCCCTGCTTGCCAGCCTCGAGCGCCCAACCCCGAACGCTCGCCAGCGAAAAAGAAGGGGTTTTAATCGGTGGTCTCTCTCACGGTATCGGTTGCGACGATCGCGCTTGTCGTGCATCGTGTCGCGCCCGACGAATCGATCACGGCAAGGCATCTGGCTGGGATGGCGGTTCTTGCCGTGGCTAACCAAGGCTTCTAATCGTACTAACTGGCGCCACAGGTTCGATTTGACTTGAACAAAAAAAGTCGCTCGGCGCCGCCAGACTTTTCCGTTGCGACCTGAAATCTGATCACCCCAGTCAAATCTTGACGCCAAGCTGCCCGATAAATTGCAGTACACCTCCGGGAAAGAACATGGCGTTTCAAAGGATTGAATCAACGCCCCCTTTGAACCGCAATCCTGATTGATGCCATGCAAGTCCACTCCAAACACACTCAAACAACTATCAACAACGCAACCGGTAACGCCGAGCGGACTATCTCTTGCTGGCGACTTGGGCAGGCCATCACCGGCGGGCATTGGTACCACACTTTCCGTGCCGCCCCGCGAACCGTTGCCGCCGATGCTCGTCATGATTTCGTGCTGAAGATCGTCGCACCTGGGCTCGACCAAGACGAGCGTCATCAGGCGATTGATCGACTGAGTCGTGAGGCGATGGCGACCGAGCAAATTTTACATCCGAACGTGATCCGTTTGTTGGACGCCGAGCTTGACAGGCCGACGTTTTTCCTTGTCCAACCGTGGATCGAAGGGCGTTCTTTGGATCGGCTTTTTTCACGTGTCCCGTACCTTCCGCTGACTCGAATGCTCTGGGTGCTTCGTCAGATTACAGAAGGAGTCCGTGCGGGGCACGAGAAAAGCCGAGCCCATTTGGGTTTGGATCCGACGCACGTGTTGTTAAACAGAACAGGTCGAGCGACGTTGATTGGCTGGTCGCAGTCGCATGCCTTTGGCGAGAAAGCTTGGCTGCCGCACGATCGTACTCAAGCTGCACGTTACACTGCTCCTGAGACTTTCGAAGACAATTACATCGCGTCCGCTGCCAGCGACGTGTACTCGCTGGGGGCGATGATTTATCGCTCGCTCGCAATGATTGCTCCGATTCCAGGAGAGGACGTCGAATCCCTGCGGGTGGCTCATCAAGAGTTTATTCCCGAAGACTTGATCATCGCGCAACCGGCTTGCCCGCCACGTTTGGCTTCATTGACCAAACAGATGTTGGCGAAAGATCCGCTGATGCGTCCAACGTCTTACGAAGTTTTGGACGAACTGATCGCGATCGAGATCGAACACCTGAGCAATAACTCGATGGTGATGCTGTAGAGAAAACAGCGTAGCTTTGGGGCCGCGTTGAAAGTTAGGAACGTCAAAGGCGAGTGGGATCGAAAGTTGGATCGATTCTCGTTTTTGACTGACCGTGGTCCTTTGAATCCGCTGACTCGAATCAATCGATCGGCAGTAAGTGTTTTTTCAGTTGATCCAGTTTGACCGGTCCGACGCCCGGTACGTTTGTTAGTTCGTCCAGAGACGCGAACGAACCATGTTGTTCGCGATGGTCGACAATCGCTTGTGCCATGCTTGGCCCCACATTCGGCAACGCCAATAGCTCGCCGAACTTTGCTTGGTTGACGTTCACTTGAAATGTTCGTCGTACCGTTTGCGCTGAATCAATTTCGTGTTGGGCGCCACGCCACGCCGGCCAGCCGTGCGAAAACCCGATCGCAATCAGAGCAGCGGTCCCCAGCAACGCCATGGCTCGCTGGTGTTGATGGCTCAACCCCCAAGACTTTGGCGGGGATGGTTCGGTTGGTTGGCTTTGATGCACGCAGCTATCCGGCTGAAACAATAGGTAAACTCATTTGCAAGGCAGTCAAGCTTAGTGCTTATCGCAGTGCTTCGCGACCGAGAAGGAATGTGTCGCTCAAAAAAGTTTGTGGGATGGGCACTGGAGAGTCTCGGCGGCGTTTGTGGGGCT
>JALZWN010000188.1 GCA_023300235.1 Mariniblastus sp. | reverse complement strand
TGGGCTTCCAGCCTGTCTTACGCGCACCCCCATGCAAATGACAGGCTAGAAGCCCATCACCACATTTCCTCGCTTACGCGTCGGGTTGCCATTCGTGATAGTATTTGCGTCCTCTTCGCCAACGGACGCAGTAAGCCGGCTTTCATCGCCGAAGGCTTATTTTGAATTGATCAACGACATGAACTCTTGTCGCGTCGCGAGATTGGTTTTGAACTCGCCCATCAGCGCACTGGTGATTGTCTTCGATCCCGGTTTGCGGATCCCTCGAATTGACATGCAAGAATGTTCGGCGCTGATCACGACCGCCGCACCGCTGCATTCCAAGTGTTCGGAAACAAGTTTGGCGATCGTTTGAGTCATTCGCTCTTGAACTTGCGGTTTCCGTGAGACCTCTTCGACCACCCGAGCAATCTTGCTCAAGCCGGTGACTTTGCCATCAGGAATGTAGGCCACGTGTGCTTTACCGTAAAAAGGCAACAAGTGATGTTCGCACATGCTGGTGAAGCTAATGTCGCGAATCAACACCATTTCGTCGTAGTGTTCAGGGAACGTGACTTCCAGATGCCTTGCGGGGTCGAGTCGCAGTCCGGCGAACATTTCCGTGTACATGTGTGCGACGCGGCGCGGTGTTTCTTTTAGGCCGTCGCGATCCGGGTCCTCGCCGATGGCTTCTAGGATTGAGCGAACTGCGTCCTGGAGTTTTGGAATATCGACTTCGGTTTCAAGTTGTTTTTTGTTCACAATGACTTCGCACGGTCAAAATTTTAAAGGCGGGGTTGTCCTAGGATGGTGAGACGAAGGCGTTTAACCGCAATCGCTTGGTTCCGATCGAACCGTCAGTTCCGACCCGGGATAACTCATTTGTCAGTCAAGCGAAGCAGCGTTCGCATGGACGTAGTATAAAAAACGAAGTCGTGTTTGGGCAGTAGCGAATCGTCTAAGGGCGAATCTTGGGTTACTTTTCAGGGTTTTCGCTTGGGCGAAGGCTGAGTTGTGATCACTTGGACTCCCGGTTCAATGGTCGATAACCGCTTTTTTTATGGCGGTTCGGTCTGGACAGGCCGCGACGGTGGGCGATGAGCCTGGGGAGAGGCAACGATTCTGTGAGCACTATTTTCTATTACGGATTGGGTGCTGTGGAAAAATCTATAACCACCGATGAGCACTGATAGGCACGGAAGTGCGTTTGGAGATCCGGTTTTACTGGTGTTCGTCCGGGGTTGATTTTCTTATCTGGCAAATCGAAAAGTACGTTCTTTCTTGCCACGTAAAAGCTTTGATCTGGCTAGGCGTCCCAGTGCCTCAGGGGCCGCCGGTTGCGTCATCTCGCGTTGAGCGTTTTTGTCGCGTTTGATCAGTTGTGGGTAAGTGTTGGGTAGTAATGGGTGAACTAAGGGGTGAACCCTTTTACTTATTTTAGCGTCGTCGATGGTCGGGCTCCGTGGATTTGAATCTGAATTGCAAGTTTGAGAGATTGGATTGCTACGCCGGCAGATCGGATTTATGATGATCGGTGTCGATCGAGGAGGGCAATTAAGTGTGTCTGTCTTGATCGTTGTCACAAAGAACGAATTCCGAATGATTGCTCAGCCGTGTCAGAAAACTTTCCCGACGCCGAACTCGAAGCTTACTTGGACGAAACGCTGGACCCTGATCGGTCTAACGAGATCGAACAAGCGTTGCAGGCTGATGAGGAATTGTTGCAGCGTTTGACGCGTATCAACGAGCGACGTAATGCGGGCGTGCATACGCTTGGCGAAATTTGGCGTCGTAACCAGATCGGTGTTCCGTCGCCGGAGATGCTGGGCAACTATCTTTTGGGGGTGACGACGGCTGAGGAATCGGACTACATCGATTTCCGAATGACGAAGCTGAAGTGTCCCTTCACGATAGCGATGTACGACGACTTGGTTCGCCAGCAAGACGAAAATGAAAAGCAATCCACTACCAGTCGTCGCGATAAGATTTTTCAATCCAGTGCAAACCTGCTGAAGGAACCGCAGGAATAAGCTCGTCGGCTGGGCGATTGCCGGTAACGACGAAGGTAGCGGCGAAATGAGAAAAACGTGCGAACTGTCTGCTAGAAAATTGCGTATAAACAGTAAAGTTCACGAGCAGTAGATTAGAACGTTAGATTAGAACGTTTTGGCTAGATCTATCTTGCGACGGTTAGATCTGCCTCATTTGTTTGGTTGTTTGCGGTGGTCGGGTGAGATAGATCGCTTTCGCGGTTGGAAGCGGGACTTTATCACCGGTGTTTTCCGCTTTTACCGACAAAATTCTATTTGACGTTCTTGGTGAACCGAGATATTGTTTCATCGCTTTGTATTTTTCCCTATCCGCGTGATTACCGTGCAGTTTCGGCTGACAATCTTTTTACTGGTCTATTGGAGTTTATTAATAAACTTCGGGCCATCGTTGCATACCCATAGCTACTTTGGGTTGCATTGTGATTGCGGTATCGCTCACTCGGCCAAGGCTTCGTCAAGCTGCTGCAGTTCAGGGTGTTGTGCTGGCGACAGCGTTGCTGATACTCCGACGGACAGAGAAGCATCTGCTGACCACGATTGCTCGTTGTGCGAGTTTTTCAAGTACCTGAGTTACTCTACCACTGATTGTATTCAGTGGTCATCTCATGAGTCTGCCAACTTTGTTGCGTTTAGCAACGACAGATTCTTTCCTTCGAAGACGCTTTCTTCCCGCGCTCGCGGACCACCAGTGCTTAGCTAAAAGCTATTTAATTTAGTGCTTGTTCGAGTGCTTCGCGACAAAAAAAAATACGTCGCTCAAGAAGTATGTGGAATAGGCTCCTAGGTTCTGTTTGAGTCAGCTTGTATTGCTGCGCCGTTTGGTGGCGTTAGTTTCTGCGCACCTAAATGTGGTGCCGACACACGAGCGTTGATTTTCCGTGGCAAACCATTGGCACTCTGATCCGCTTTGTTTGGATTTTGTGTCGCGGCGTTTGCTGAGCTTGCTGGACTTCGGTCTGGATGGCGAACGGATTGCATGACGCATCGCGCTGGCCTGCGAACTAGAACCACGTTTCCAAAATGTTTGATAGCTAGGGTCTTGAGTGCGCGTGGACCGCGTTGCTTCGGACATGATGCTTGTGTCGAAGCTGCTTTGTTATGCAGCTGAGCCATTTTGGTTTTATCTTTTAAAGATAGGTATGTGGGATGAATATCACTAAGCAGACTCGATCGGGATTCACGCTAGTAGAGTTACTCGTTGTGATTGCCATTATTGGCATCTTGATCGGGATGTTGCTGCCAGCCGTACAAGCGGTTCGTAGTACAGCCAGACGCATGAGTTGTGCAAACAAGATGAAGCAACTGGCACTAGCGGTGCACAATTACGAATCAGCTCACATGACATTCCCGGTCAGCCAAGTTGGTCCGGGGAAGTCAAATGGGCCTGGTTATTACAGTTGGCTGGTGCCATTGCTGCCGTTTATGGAGCAAGAAAACGTGTACAGTCAGTTTGACTTGAGTGTGAACAATGGCGATGCAAGCGGGTTTAAAATCAGCACTTCGCATCCAAATGCACTGGCCGCTTCAACTGTTGTGGACAGTTTTTTGTGTCCGTCGGATGAAGCATCCGATGACAACCGACTGATGGGCGATTGCAATCCAGCGTCCAGCAATTACGCCGGTAACATCGGTTGGCCAGAGCGATCTACAGGGGTTACTGGGGAGCGAGCGCCGGGACGTTATAATGGCGTTATTCCACTCGAGAACCCGGCAAATCCGGTTGACTGGCATCAAGGCAAGGTCGGTTTCCGTGACGTTACGGATGGAACATCGAGTACTTCGTTGGTTTCTGAATGTTTGATCCAAACCGGCACGAGCTTTAAGGAAATTCAAGATAATCTTGTGGTTGAGCCAAGACTTGGCTCAACTCACATCACTAGAGCAACTGGAACACTTTCCGTGTTGGACAGTTTGCTGAACGCTCCAACGCACCCACATCCTATTGAATCGGCATATAGTGGCCGGTCTTGGAGTTCTGGGTATACGTTTACGGCACCGACATTTGTTCATGTCTCAGCTCCAAACTCAGTTCTTGGACACTTCAGCAATACTGCTACCGCGGGTGATTTTTTGGTTTCCCCCAGCAGTCGCCACACCGGCGGAGTCAACCTAGCTCGTGTAGATGCTTCTGTCTCATTTATCAGTGATGACATTGAGGAAGAGGTCTGGTGGGCTTTGGGATCACGAGACGATGGGCGCGTCAATTAACAACAATTTCAATTTATCTTTTTATAACTAGATTTACACAAATTTTTTTCAAGAGTTTACAAATGAAGAAATTAATTTTTGCGGCATTTTTGGTGCCATTTGCATGTAGCGTTAGCTTTGGTCAAGATGATGAAATGCATTCGGAAATCGAGTTTGGCTACGATGATTTCAATGATCCAACAACGATTATTGTCGAGTCTGATGAACTCACCGCCGATGGGATTCAAATTATCGAGGGAGAATTAATCTCCCTTTTCCCCGGAGACCAGCCGATTGCGAACAATCCAGGATTTATCACGATTGCTACCGAAGTTGAAGGTGGTGAGCGAGTAAATGCTGGCGATGAGGTGTTTGTCAGGTTTTTAGATGCCAGCCAGAATTCCGAAGGAGGCGTTGGATTTGTCAATTTTTACAACGCTGCTACGGGTGAGCTCGAGAGTGCCGGCCAAATTACAATCGATCCACAGACAGGTGTTAACTCTGTGTTAGATGGCGCGAGTGTGAGCAATGGTGTTGATTCAGTGCTGTTGAGTATTGGTTCCGATGGGGCAACGATGAGCAATGCTCCAGACGGCCCGACTGAAGTATTGGGGGCAGGCGAGATTCACAACCACTTGGTTTTCTCGTTAGACCAAGATGTCGCGGGTGCCTATGGGTTGTTGTTTCAGTTTGAATCGGTGCCAGCCGATGGTGGTGACCCAATCACTTCGGCTCCTATTTGGTTGATTTTCAACAATCGT
>JALZWN010000187.1 GCA_023300235.1 Mariniblastus sp. | reverse complement strand
CCTGTGAATCCCGCGTCCGACTTAAAGCCGGTTTTACTTTCGAAACTTAAGCTATCTGCCACGGCATCAGTTTAACGCATAGCCTGAAGGCGTCGGTGTGTGGCAGTGGAGTTGCTCGAGCGCCTTCCAGCTAACCGTTAAACTGGTCCGGGACCATAAGCTGGAAGCGCCGTCGCCACACCCGTACTGCCGTGACAACATTCACGTCCATTCGCGGTCTCAAAAACCACCATCACCCAAGCTCACCCATCTGATCCGCGATCTTCCGCCCGGTCATGCTCATCGGGAGCTCCGCAATCTGCGACAAAGAAACCCATTGAGTCTCGCCCGGCATCTTTTTCAGCCGCCCGGTCACCGACTCCGTCACAAAACAGTCGAGCGTAATTCGAAACCGTGTCACGGCGTGTTTGATTCGAATATCGGTCGCCACAAGCGAAGCCTTCAACCCGGTCATCGCCTCTAGATTCCCCGTCAGCTGCTCTAAAACCACAGTCAGCTTTTCGCCTTGCGGCTTGGTTCGCTTAGGAATCTTCGTCTCAATTTCAAACCTGGGAAAATCCCACAAGTTCTCCCAACGCTCGCCCGGCCCACACTGGCGAATCAAGAACTTATTCTTCCGTCGCACCAACAACACCGCCTCATGAAGATCCTCGTACTTCATTTTCTTCGACGCCGCTGGAATCTGTTCCTGTAGTCCTTTAATCGCCGTTGGGCACAAATCATGAATCGGACAAATCAAACACTTCGGTCGCTTAGGAGTACAAACCTGGTTGCCAACCTCCATTAACGCTTGATTGAAATCACCACAGCGTTTCTTAGGCAACAACGACTCCGAAAACTCCCACAAGGCTTTTTGATTGGGACCGGTTTTCGGGTCCGCCTTCATCTCCATCAGCCTCGCAAACAAGCGAATCGTATTGCCTTCCAGAATCGGCCACTGCTGGTCCTTCGAGATCGATAAAATCGCCCCGGCGGTGTACCGCCCGATCCCCGGCAACGCCAACACATCATCAAACGTTTCCGGAAACTTGCCTTTGTGATTCTCCACGACCAGCCTAGCCGCCGCGTGCAACTGTCGGGCTCGGCGGTAATAGCCGAGTCCTTCCCACAGTTTCAGCACCTCCGCTTCATCCGCGGCGGCGAGTTTCTTGACCGTCGGAAACTGTTTCATAAAACGCAAGTAGTAATCGATCACGGTCGCAACTTGCGTTTGCTGCAACATAATCTCGCTGATCCAGATCCGGTACGGCGTTTTGTTTTTACGCCAAGGCAGATCGCGTTGATTTTCATCAAACCAAGCGAGAAGTCGTTTTTGAAGCGTTTTATGGGAGCTAGGAGAAAGCATGTTTGCAGTTGGTCTAATCTCGATGTCTGTCAGGTCGTCCGTTGGAAGCCCGCTGCGTCAACAAGGAACAATGTCGCCTTTCGCTCCGCGAAAGTAGCGCTACCCTAAACGGACTTTCGCGAAGAGCAGCACGTCAATCGATCTGGTGATTTCATCGTCTAAAAAAAAGCATCTAAGTCGTCTTAAAACTGATTAAAAAAACTGATTAAACAAATTTAGGTTGCTTACATCGCATTAAAGTAGTCGGAGTCGCCGCGACCGAATGAACGCTCTTTTACCGAGTAAAAGGCGACCATCTCAAATGGAAGCCCGCTGCGTAAGCAAGGAACAATGTCGCCTTTCGCTCCGCGAAAGTAGCGCTACCCTAAACGGACTTTCGCGAAGAGCAGCACATCAATCGATCTGGTGATTTCATCGTCTAAAAAAAAGCATCTAAGTCGTCTTAAAACTGATTAAAAAAACTGATTAAACAAATTTAGGTTGTTTACATCGCATCAAAGTAGTCGGAGTCGCCGCGACCGAATGAACGCTCTTTTACCGAGTAAAAGGCGACTATCTCAAATGGAAGACCGCTGCGTAAGCAAGGATCCGAGCGACAGCAAGCCAAACGCGGTGCACATAGCCTCGAGTCCGCTACATGCATCGGGCGGATGCAACACCGACTACACCCTACTTCGCCACCAAGTTTACCATTCGGTCAGGCACGGCAATTTCTTTCATAATCGTCTTCCCTTCCAGCAACTCAGCGATCTTCGGATCGGCCTTGGCAAGCGCCAACAAATCATCCTTACCAGTCCCTCGCGGCACCACGATCTTGGATCGCAACTTGCCCATGATCTGAACCGGAATCTCAACCGACGCATCCACCGTCAACGATTCGTCATACTCCGGCCACGCCTCGTACGCCAACGTATTCTCGTTACCCAACAACTTCCACAACTCCTCACCCAAGTGCGGAGCCAACGGCGAAAGCAACAACGCGAACTGCGACATGATCGAAGTCGGCCGCTTGTCTTCCTTGGTAAAGAAATTAACGAACTCCATCAAACGCGAGATCGCAGTATTAAACTGCAAATTCTCAATATCACTGGAAACCGCTTTAATCGTCCGATGCAAAGTCTGAGTTTGCTTGTCGGTTGCTTCATGATCACCAACCGCCGAATTCAAAACCGTCTCGTCAGCGTCTTGATCAACGATCATCCGCCACGCGCGATCCAAGAAACCACGCACGCCGTTCACGCCCGACATCGACCAAGGCTTGGATTGCTCCAACGGGCCCATGAACATCTCGTACAACCGCAACGCATCCGCACCGTATTCAGCCACAATCACGTCCGGGTTGACCACGTTCCCGCGGCTCTTGGACATTTTATAGGCTCGACTCGCAACGCCGATCGACGGATCTGACTTGAGCACAAACTCCGTCTTCGAATTCTTCGCAGTCGCTTTCTCCGCTTGTTCTGGATCCAACTTGACCGCGTGCAACAACGTGCCATCGGATTCAAGAATCGGTTTCTTTTCATCGTTCTCGGCAACCAAATCCGAACTCACCCATTGCTCGTCCGGCCCACGATAACCTGTGAACTCAACATCTCCCAAGATCATGCCTTGATTCACCAACCGATTAAACGGCTCAACGGTACTCAAGTACCCACGGTCAAACAAAACTTTGTGCCAGAAACGAGCGTACAACAAGTGCAACACCGCGTGCTCGGCACCACCGATGTACAAATCAACCGGCATCCATGCTTTCTCAAGCTCCGGATCGATAAAGGCTTGATCGTTATTCGGATCGATGAACCGCAAGTAATACCAGCATGACCCCGCCCACTGCGGCATCGTGTTTGTTTCACGCTTGTACTTAACGCCATCGATCACCGGGTACAACCAATCGTCGTCGGCTTTTTCCAACGGCGGCTCCATTCGCCCGTGCGGCTTGAAGTCCTCCAACTCCGGAAGTTTGACAGGCAAATCTTCGGCAGCCACTGGACGCAAACGCCCCGTTCGATTTCCCGCTTCGTCCAACTCATGCAAGATCGGAAACGGCTCACCCCAAAAACGCTGACGACTAAACAACCAGTCACGCAACTTGTAGTTGACCGCTGCACTACCACATCCAGACTCAGCGAACTTGGCGATGATCTGCTGTTTGAACTCGTCAGTCGTCAAACCATTAAAGTCACCACTGTTGATGGCCGTACCAACGCCCGCGAAACAGACGTCACCAGCGGCAACCTTCGCCAAATCAACGTCCCTAACGCCTTCAGGAGGTTGCACGACAGGCGTGATTTCCAAATCGTAAGTCTTAGCGAATTCAAAGTCGCGTTTATCATGAGCCGGCACGGCCATAATGGCGCCGGTGCCGTAAGTCGCCAACACGTAATCCGCGATCCAAATCGGAACCGGCTTGCCGTTGACCGGGTTGATCGCATAGCTACCGGTAAACACGCCGGTCTTCTTTGTTCGATCGTCCTGACGATCGCGGTCGCTCTTGATCGCCGCATCATCACGATATTTTTTGACCAATGCCGCTTGATCGGCGGTGGTCAATGCTTCGACAGCCGCGTGTTCAGGAGCAATCACCATGTACGTCGCACCGTACAACGTGTCCGGTCGAGTCGTGTAAACGCGAAGCGTATCCTCAGCTTGCGATTTCGGAAAACCAGTCTTAACGCGGCCAGCCTTCCAAGCGTCCACTGCATCCGCTTCACCGATAAAGAAATCAACCTCAGCACCCACGCTGCGACCGATCCAATCGCGTTGCAACTTCTTAATGCCTTCTGGCCAATTAACTTCGCTCAATTCGTTTTCGAGTCGATCGCCGTACGCCGTGATCCGCAGCATCCATTGCCGCATCGGCACGCGTTGAACCGGATGACGGATGCTACCGACTTCGGCAAAGCCATCGGTGACCTCTTCGTTGGCCATCACCGTGCCCAATCCCGGACACCAGTTCACTGGCGCATGAGACTCATAAGCCAACCGATGCTCGTCTTTGTATTCACGGACAGCATCTTCACCTTCGGCCGTCACCTCAGCAGGAATCGGCAACTCGCTGATCGGCCGACCTTTTTGTTGCTCAACATCAAACCAAGTATCGAACAACACCAAAAAGATCCACTGCGTCCATTTGACGTAATCTAAATCCGTCGTCGAAACCTGCCGATCCCAATCGTAGCTGAACCCCAAGTCCTTCAACTGACGGACGAATGTTTTGATGTTTTTCTCAGTGAACTCACGCGGTGAAGCGTTGTGCTTGATCGCGTGCTCTTCAGCCGGCAACCCAAACGCATCGAAGCCCATCGGATGCAAAACCGTTTTGCCATTCATCCTCGCATGCCGCGAAACGATATCCGTGGCGGTGTAACCTTCGGGATGCCCGACGTGGAGCCCCTCGCCGCTGGGGTAGGGGAACATGTCCAGCGCGTACAACTTTGGGCCCGTGGCCTTCACGTCGGTCGCGAAGGTTTTGTTTTCGTCCCAGTATCGCTGCCAACGAGGTTCAATTTCGGCCGGATTATATTTGGGCACTGCTGTGTCCTTGTGGGTGAATCGAGTTGCCACAGTCGTGAAAGATCTTGAAGCGACTCGAGTTTATCGGTCTGATTTTTTCGATCCGATATGGTAACCAATCAACTCTAGTTCGGTTAGGACCGATTTGCCCTCCGAAGGTTCAATTTTCAAGGACTTGCAAACGGCCACCCGTAGGTTTCTTGGCGAACTTTAGTTAAAGTATGTGGCAATGCATCGCAGGTGTTTTTTTGACAAGGCCAGCGAAAAGCAGATTTAGAACTAGAGTCGCTCAAATTTTTGGGTGACGTTTAAAGAAGGCGTTTGCGGTGCTTCAAAGAAATTCACGATTGCGACTGGCAGAAAAAGAACGAAACCTGATGCGAGCGGCTTGTCGTTTCAACGCCGAAGTGATGGACTTCATTCGTCCGCACGTGCTGCCAGGAGTCAAAACAGCCGATTTGGACCGGATGATTCACCAGTACACGCTCGACCACGGCCACGTGCCGGCTTGCTTGGGATACCCTGGTGAAAAGTTCGCGTTCCCCAAAAGCTGCTGCATCAGCGTTAACGACGTGATTTGCCACGGGATCCCTGGAGCTTACGAATTGAAGCCAGGCGATATCGTTAATGTCGACCTAACCTCCATCGTTGACGGTTGGCACGGCGATCAATCCGAAACATTCATCATCGGCGAACCGGAAGACGTTGACGATCTAGCCCGAGCAGTAACGCAATGTGCGTTTGATTGCTTGCACATCTCGATCCAAGCCTTGGAGCCCGGCTGTCGAGTGTCGGCGATCGGCGAGGTGATCGTAGACCACGTTCGCAAAACCTACGGTGATTTTGGGATCGTAGAAAAGTACGTTGGCCACGGAATCGGCGCCGACTTCCATCAAGCTCCGAACGTTCCGCACGTGCCCAGTGCTCAAGCTCGTCGCGACCGCTTGCATCCGGGAATTTGTTTTACCATCGAGCCGATGATCAACGGCGGCACGATCAAATCAGAAATCGACAGCCGCGACGGCTGGACGGTCCGCACCAAAGACGGCAAGCCTTCGGCGCAATTCGAGCACACGATCTTGATGACCGAAGACGGCCCCGAGATCATGAC
Organism: Mariniblastus sp.; assembly: GCA_023300235.1. GTDB lineage: Bacteria > Planctomycetota > Planctomycetia > Pirellulales > Pirellulaceae > Mariniblastus. The sequence goes on along the minus strand of JALZWN010000187.1, from coordinate 34,270 downwards.
GCTGACCGAAAATGGACCACAATACGGCCACAAGTTTTAGACCGGCTTCCGCGCACCGCACTGACCCTCACGCGCACCGCCCACGAAACTCGCTCCCCTCACCCCAGAAATTCGGAGACAGATTGACCTAATGAAAACCCCGCTCGTCCGAATTTCTGGGGAGAGTGGAGCGAGAATGCACTGAGAATTTCTGGCAAGCCAGCCCCAACTACCTCTACCTTCTTTACTTCTCTGCCTTCTTTACTTTATTCTTCACCGCATCAAACCGGCCGCCCCAGCCGAGCTTCTCTCGCAACGTACCGTAGTAGCTGTTCCCCTCAACCTGGATCAACTCAAAAACCGCTTTCGCTCGCGAAATACGGACTCGATGCTTCTCCGTCAGCTTTGATATTTGCTGGCCATCCAAAACAACACAAGTCGATTCATTGGGTTTGGCGACAACGACTTCGTAAACTCGGTCTGCCGTGTCGACCACCGGACGCACCGTCAACGTGTGCGGCGAAATTGGGCTGATCACAACCGCTTGCAAATCCTTACGCAAAATCGGACCACCGGCAGACAAGTTATGAGCCGTTGACCCGATCGGGGTGCTAACAATCAAACCATCGCACAAGTAGCAAGTCGCCAGCTCACCATCGATCGACAAATTAATCTGCTGAATCGTGAACGGAGGCCCACCAAGAAACGCGATCTCGTTCAAACCAATCAGATCGTGAGTCTTGTCTTCGCCCTCAAAAACTTGGCAATGAAGCATCAAATGCTGAGTCAGCCGGAAATCACCAGCGACATAACTGGCCAGCGCTAGGTCTAATTTTTCCGCACTGACGTCTGCTAAAAAACCAAGCTTTCCAAGATTCACCCCCAGCACTGGCACTTGATGATTGCACATCTGCTTCGCCGCTCGCAACACCGAGCCGTCGCCGCCCAAAACGATCGCTAAATCAGGCTTTGAAGCCAACGAACTAAAATCGGTTTGGTAAGCAAAATCTTCGGCAACGATCTCGCAATGCGCTTCAATAATCGGGCGCAACTGATCCAGCTGAGCCAAGATCTTGGGACGACGATCGCCCGATCCCAACAAAATCGCTTTGGGTGGTTTACTTGATGAGTTCATTATCAGAAGTCAATTCAATAGGCAGTCGTAAAGCAGATCAGCGGAGCATACCGCATCCCCTACGTTATCGTTGGTCGAACGTGACTCGTCAAGCGTTTAGCTACCGCTAAACCTTCACCGAACTCTTCGCCACGACACCTCGGCAGACTTCCGCGATGCCCGCGGCGTCCAGTTTCATCGCCGCCAAAACCTCCGGTCGGCTTTGATGCTGCACGTACTCGTCGGGAATCCCGATCCGTGTCACCTTGCGAGTGTCCAAGCCCATCTCATGAGCCGCCTCCAGCAACGCACTGCCGAATCCGCCGATCAACATCGCCTCTTCGACCGTCACGACAAACCCCGTGCCCTCGATCGCCGTGCGAATCATCTCGGTATCGATCGGTTTTACAAACCGAGCATTAACCACTCGGCAATTCAAACCCTCTTGGGCCAGAACTTCCGCCGCGTCCATTGCCGCTTCCAACGTAGTACCACAAGCAATGATCGTGCCGTCATGTCCCTCGCGGATCTGTTCTGATTTCCCCAGTTCGATCGGCTGCAGATCGCGTCGAATTTCCGCTGCGTTGGTTTTTGGATAACGTATGCTACACGCGACATCATGCGACAGACTAAAGTCCAACATCGCTCCGATATCATTCGCATCGCCCGGAGCCATCACCACCATGTTGGGGAACAACCGCAAATAACCATAGTCAAACGTGCCATGATGAGTCGGCCCGTCGACAGCCGTCAAACCGGCGCGGTCGAGCATAAACGTTACTGGCAACTTTTGCAGGCAAACCTCTTGGAAGATTTGATCAAAGCTTCGCTGCAAGAACGTACTGTAGATATCCACAATCGGTCGCAAACCAACTTTGGCTTGCCCCGCCGCAAACGCCACCGCATGCGACTCGCAGATCCCAACATCGAAGAATCGATTCGGATACTTTTCGCGAACCGGCTCCAGTTTGTTTCCTTGGCACATCGCCGCGGTGATCACAGTGACTCTATCGTTGTGGTCCATTTGATCGGCGATGGCGTCACGAGCATGATTCGTATAGGCCATGGCGGAAGACTTGGGTTTGTGAACCGCTTCGTCACCGACCGTTTCAAACGGCGCGGGAGTGTGGAAGTAAACCGGATCTTCGACCGCTGGTTTGAAACCCTGACCCTTATTAGTGACCACATGCAACAACACGGGGCCATCGATTTTGCGAACCATCTTCAAGTACTTTTTAACGACGCCGATATCATGGCCATCGATCGGACCAAAGTACTTAAAGCCAAGGTCTTCAAACATCATGCCGCCGTGCAGGCCAGCTTTGACGCCTGCTTTGATTTGATACAACAAACGCTCCGTCGGATCCCCCAACACCGGCACCTTGCCCAACATTTGCACGAGCTCCGTTTTAACGCCCTTATAAAACCGACCGCTGCGCAAACGATCAAAATATCGCGAAACTCCACCCACCGGCGGACAGATCGACATCTCGTTATCGTTCAAAATCACCAGCATCTTGGTTTTCAAAAACGCGGCGTTGTTGATTGCTTCCATCACCATTCCGCACGGAAACGCTCCATCACCGATCACGGCCACGCTGTAATTATCGCGGCCCAGAATCTCGTCGCCACTACGCAGCCCAACCGCCGTCGACACACTCGCTCCAGCATGACCGGTCATGAACAAGTCGTAATCGCTCTCTTCAGGGTTCGGGTACCCCATCAAACCACCCTTGGTCCGGATGGTATGGAATTCGCCGTAACGACCAGTGAGCAATTTGTGCGGATAGACCTGATGACCCGTGTCCCAGATCAAACGGTCTTCCAAAAAATCGTACGTGCTGTGCAACGCCAACGCCAACTCGACCACGCCCAAGTTCGACGCAAAGTGCGCCGCTCGTGTGCTCAGTAATCCGCAGAGCGTCTCACGGATCTCTTCGGCAATTTGGTTAAGCTGATCCAGTTTCATCCCATGCAACTGCATCGGAGATTGGATTGTCGGTAGAAGTTTTTGAGTCATAGCGATGACCTAGTAAATTCTGCTAAAACGGAAGTTTGGAACGAGTGGGAGCAGTGTTTGGCGAGTGAGTATTTTTTTTACACAAACAGCCTTTGATTCAGATTTATTTTAGTGCGTCCGATTGATAACAAAATTCGCGAGAGCTCTCAACGGAGCCGCCGCATCACCAAACATCTCAATCGCCGCAATGGCTTGTTCGATCATCTCATTGGCACGCTGTCGGCTGGCCTCTTCTCCGATCACGGCCGGATACGTCTGCTTGCCTGCTTCGGCGTCTTTGCCGGTGTTCTTACCCATTTCTTCTGGGTCGCCGTGCAAATCCAACAAATCATCAACGATCTGAAAAGCCAAACCAAGATGCTGGCCGTACCGAGACAAACAGTCCAACTGCGCCCCCGATGCACCCGCGGTCAAACCACCTAGCCTCAACGACACCGTCAACAAAGCCCCAGTCTTGCGGCGATGAATTTTCTCAAGCGATGCCAAATCCGGTGTCGCGAATTGCAACCGCAGATCATCCGCCTGTCCGCCCACCAATTGGCTGGGCCCTGACGCAACCGCCAGCTCGCCCACGCAAGCCGCCGCAACCGTCGCCGGGTTTGTGTTGGCAATAATCGTTTCGAACGCCAACGGGATCAACGCGTCGCCCGCCAAAATCGCGGTCGCTTCGTCAAACTTAATATGGCAAGTCGGCCGGCCACGACGAAGTTCATCGTCATCCATCGCCGGCAAGTCGTCATGAATCAAAGAATAGTTGTGGATCATCTCGACCGCACAAGCCGACGGCATCGCGTCTTCAATCTGGCCGCCGCACAGTTGATTGGCCGCCAACACCAACAGTGGCCGCAGCCGTTTGCCGGGGGCCAACAACACATAACGGATCGCCTCGCAGAGGTGATCAGGGCAGTCTTGGTCTAGTTGAGTGTACCCGTCCAACGCTTCATCAATGCCCTGACGAAAGGCATCTACTTCTGGCGTGAACAATGTGGCTGGTGAGGTTGTCACGTTCTCGGTCCGAGAGTTTGAATTTTCATGGGGATCCATCCCCGCACAGTCTAGTCTGACTCCGTAATGACCGAAATCCGAGAATCGCTGATAACGCCCCTTTGATGCGACTTTCTGGCTCACTTTCCCATCAATGTTCGAGATCGCAGGATGTTCTAACAAAGCATACATGGGCAGAAAGACAATTCAAAGCAATAACGAAGTGTAGGCAAGCTCGGGGATTTGCTACGGGTTCGGCGTCACTTCAGGCATCTTGCGCGTTTTATTGGCTTCGAATCTACATTTTGTCGAAAAAAACGGAGCGTATTTACAGGCGACCACGTTTCTCGATAATGCGTGGCTGACTTTGCGGCAAAACTGGGCCTGCAAAATCCAACCATCCATTTTAAACACGCCGTCTGGTGCCATCCAAGATTCCACCAGCCCGCACGACCCAATCTACCCAACCAACCCTTCACCCAAAATCACTCATGCCCGATCCGGCCAGCAAACGATTTCAACCCGTCGAAAACAATGTCAGCCTTCCAAATCTGGAAGAGAACATTCTGGAGTTTTGGCGCGAGAAAGACATTTACGATCGCTCGCTTCAGCAACGTGAAGGCGCCGAGAAATATGTTTTCTTCGAAGGCCCACCAACGGCCAACGGCAAACCGCACCCCGGTCACTGCCTGACCCGCGCAATCAAAGACGTGTTCCCGCGCTACAAAACCATGAAAGGTTTTTACTGCCGCCGCAAAGCCGGCTGGGACACCCACGGCCTACCCGTCGAAGTCGAAGTCTGCAAAGAACTCGGCATCCACTCAAAAGAAGACATCGAAGAATACGGCGTCGAACCCTTCATCCACAAATGCCAACAAAGCGTCTTCACCTACATGAAGAACTGGGAACAACTGACCGAACGGTTAGGGTTCTGGGTGAAGCTGGACGACGCTTACGTGACCTACCACAAAAGCTACGTCGAATCGGTTTGGTGGTCGCTGAAAACTCTGTTCGACAACGACTTGCTGTACCAAGGCCACAAAATCATCTGGTGGTGGGCTCAAGGCGGCACGGCTTTGTCCTCCGGCGAAGTCGGTGAAGGATACAAAACCGTCATGGACCCGTCGGTCTACGTTTTGTTTCCGTTAGTCGATCGACCCAACACCAGCCTACTCGTCTGGACGACAACGCCTTGGACGCTGCCAAGCAACCAGTTCGCGGCCGTCAACAAAGATATCGAATACTCCACCGTCTACGATGCCGAACTCGACCAAAACATCGTCTTCGCGTCCGACCTGGTCGAAAAGATCAGCGAGAAAGTCAAACGCGAACTCGAAGTCAAATCGACCGAGCAAGGAACATCCCTAGTCGGCGAGCGATACATTCCGCCGTTTGATTACTACTATAAAGACCAAGCCGACCAAACCGGCACGCTCAAATCCGGCGGCAGCCAACACTTGGCTTGGCGAGTCACCGAGGCCAGCTTTGTCACAACCGACAGCGGTTCAGGCGCTGTCCACGAAGCACCCGCCTTCGGCGAAGTCGATTATGAATTGCTAGTCGCCGAACAACAACGGTTCGAAATGGGCGAAGGACCGCAGATGATCTGCCCGGTCGCTCCCAACGGCAAGTTCACCAGCGACGTGCCAGAGTTCGAAGGCCAATGGGTCAAAGACACCGACAAAGCGATCTCGCGTTTGCTCAAAGATCAAGGCAAACTGTACCATCAAGAACAGTACCAACACGAATACCCGTTCTGTTGGCGAGCCGAACAGGATCCGCTGATCCAGTACCCGCGCGAGAGCTGGTTTGTTCGAACGAAAAAGTCTAAAGACCAGATGATCGCCAACAACCAACAAATCAATTGGTTGCCGGGCCACATCAAGGACGGTCGCTTTGGTAACTTCCTAGAATCAAACGTCGACTGGGCTTTGTCCCGCGAACGCTACTGGGGCACGCCGCTGCCAATCTGGGTTTGCGACAAAACCGGCAAGTCCGAGGCCGTCGGCAAGTACGACGAACTTTTGGAAAAGCCCGGCGTCACCGGAATGGAAGTCTGGGACAAAGCCAAAGCGGCCGATCCCGATCTTTCTGACGACCTAAAAATCCACAAACCCTACATCGATCACATCGTCTACGATTCGCCATTCGAAACCGGCGGACGCATGACACGCGTGCCCGAAGTCATCGATTGCTGGTACGACAGCGGCGCGATGCCGTTCGCGCAATGGGGCTACCCGCACCAAGGTGCCGAAGAATTCAAAGAACAATTCCCAGCGGACTTCATCAGCGAAGCGATCGACCAAACGCGTGGTTGGTTCTACTCACAGCTGGCCATCAGCACGTTGCTGTTTGGCAAAGAAGGCGTGGCCGAACAAAACTTTGACTTCCCGCACCCATTCAAAAACTGCATCGTGCTCGGCCTGATGCTTTCGGAATGGTGGAAAGGGCAGGGCGATACCGGCGGCATGTACCTCACCCCCGCCGAAGCCAACGCGGCCGACGAAAAAACCGAACACCACGTCGGTAAGATGTCCAAGAGCAAGCGTAACTATCGCGAGCCACAAGGCATCTTCGACAAGTACGGTGCGGACGCGTTGCGTTGGTATTTCTTCGCCAACCAACCGCCATGGACTTCGATCCGCTACAGCGAACGACAAATCAAAGAGTCGATGCCCGAGTTCCTGCTACGGCTTTGGAACGTGTACAGCTTCTTCGTCTTGTACGCCAACATCGACGAATTTTCACCGACCGTCGAAAACGGCGACAACTTCAATCCAGAAAACTTAGCATCGGGACAAGGCTACCGGCCAGTCGCCGAGCGTGGCGAATTGGATCGCTGGGTGATCAGCGAACTACATCGCACCGTCGACGCCGTCGTTAACTCGATGGACGCATACGACAACTACGCCGCTTGCACGCAACTGACCAGCTTCGTAGAAAACTTGAGCAACTGGTTCGTACGTCGTAGCCGCGATCGCTTTTGGGCCAAAGACAAAACGGCTCCGGAAAAACTGGACGCTTACTGGACGTTGTTCGAGTGCTTAACCACCACCGCGAAATTGATCGCTCCGTTCGTACCGTTCATGTCCGAAACGCTCTGGCAAAATTTGACCGCAGCCGCTGGCGGTGGACGTGAGAGCGTTCACTTATGCGACTACCCAGCCGCTGACGCGAAACTGATCGACGACGATTTATCGCGACGGATGAGCGTCTTGCGAGAGATCGCTTCGTTAGGCTTGTCAGCTCGGATGGGAGCGAAGCTCAAAGTCCGCCAACCACTTTCGGGCGTCACCGTTGTCCTAAACGATGACCGAGACCAACAATGGCTCGAAACCCACGACGAGCTTTTGAAAACCGAATTGAACGTTCAGTCAGTCACCTACACCACCGACGCCGGCGAATTCGTAACTTACGTGACGGTTCCCAACTTCAAACGCCTTGGCCCACGCGTTGGCAAATTGATGCCGAAGCTCAAGCAAGCCTTCGCTGCTGCCGACGGCGCCGCCATGTTGGCCGATTTGACCGCGAACGGCAAAACTAGCTTGACGGTCGAAACCGAGACAATCGAATTGGATTCCGAAGACATCGAAGTTCGTCTGAAAGCCAACGAAGGCTGGGCCGCCGCGCAAGGCAGCCAAGCAGTTGTGGTTCTCTCGACCGAGTTGACACCCGAGCTAATCCGCAGCGGTTACGCTCGCGAACTAAACCGTTACATCCAAGACCGCCGTAAAGAGCTGGACTTAGAGCGAACGGACCGCATCGACGTTTGGATCAAAACCGACGGCGCAGACATCAACCAAGCGATCGAAGAAAACAGCGACTACCTGAAAGGCGAAACGCTTGCCGTTTCAATCACCCAATCCGCCTGCGACCAATCCGGCGTCGAACCAACCGAAGTCAAAGTTGGCGACGACGATGTTTCCATTTGGATCCGGGTTGCTAAATAACTTTTGGATACGAAGCATCCAAAAAAGCGGCTTAGGCCCATGATTTGAGTCCCTTGGCACTCGGGCCAAGGGAGAGCTAGATAAACCGCGGTCCACCTTCGCCCGCAGCAAAAGAGCCGATGCCCTGTACATCACACGAACCTCGCTCCCCAACAATCGAGTTCACCGAAATGGTAGCCCGCTGCATTAGCAAGGAACCCAGCGTTAGCAAGAAACCGAGCGTTAGCAAGAAACCCAACGTTAGCGAGCCAGGACTCCACTCAAACACCTTCCAAACTCACGAGCAATAAACCACCCACCTCGCGAGCGTCTGCGAGAGAGTGTGGAGGTGGCACTTCTACCCTGTCATGAGCGCAATACCGCTATACCGCTTGGCCACGCCACCAACAACTTCCTCACGCTTAATGAACCTGCTTCAATCGCTCACGAGTCCGCTCGATCAACTCCTGGCTCGTTGATGCATTGCGAATCTGATCCAACAAATCGGTATTCAACATCAACCGCGACAACTCCGCCAAAACCTTCAAGTGCGTCGTCCTAGCACTCGGCGGCCCTAGCGTGAAGAAGAAGATATCGCACTTCTTGCCATCCGGCGCACCATAATCAATCGGCTTCTCGGTCGTCAAAATAGCAATATGCGATCCGCCCTCCGGAGCCCGCGCGAGCGTCGCATGAGGCATCGCGACGCCGTTGCCAACGGACGTGTTCTGCATCTGTTCACGCTCCCACAATGCCGTGCTGATCACGATCGGGCTGATCTCTTCTTGATATTGCCCCGCAAACAACTCGGTCGCATGCCGGAACAGCTCTTCCTTTTTGCTAAACTTCAAACCTACCTGCGACGTCTCTTCCGAAAGAAAATCCATCAACGCAAAATCGTGTTCGACCTTAAAATTCGCCATATCAAACGCCTCGTGCGTCTGCGTCCGAGCGGTTTTAAGCCACAGCACGCTACAAGCCGCATTCCGCGTCAGCCGGTCTTTGGGCGTCCCAAACCATCGGCCCAATACCGAACGATCCGGCGGAGCACCCATGATCAACAAGTCGTCATCCTGAGTCGCCGCCTCGATGGCTTTCAGCTCGTCGGTGCCATGCAGGACGACCGCTTTGGTTTTGGAAACACACATCTCCATCAACTGATCGATGTAATCCACTCGAGCCTGAGCAGAAGTAGCATCCGAATCATCTTTAATAAAGCAAACTAAATTCAATTCTGCTTTGTAAATCTGCGCCAAGTGGTCGGCCGTACTCACCACCAGCGAATCGTGCGGACCCGGTTCAGCGTAAACCAAAATCTGGCGAATGTACCGCACCCCAGCGTCTTTAAACACAGCCAAATTGCACGGCAAGTGATCCTGCAACCAGCCGAGCGGATTCTGAAACGTCACGCCGCGATGCCGGCGCTGCGAGGACTCCATTACGACCCACTCGCAGTGCAACTGATCGGCGACTTCGTGGATCGTATGCACAACGTCGCGAGAAACCGTTTTGTTGTACTCCATCTGCACGCCTTCTTCCTCAGCCATCACATGGATACGGCGAGAAAGCGCGTTCGTCTGTTTGTCATCCTCGAGCGCGTCGGCCAAGTGCAATTGTTCGGGCACGGCAGTCACATGCAACACCTCTAGCTTTCGCCCATGAGCCAGTGCAGCGGCCATTTCGACCAGTGTCTCGGGAGTCCTCTCGCTTCCGAACAGCGGCACCACCACCGCGGCTTCCTTGGGCAATTCCTCAGTCAGCGAATGCGCGATTTCAGCTTCTTCGATTTCAGCTTCTTCGATTTCCGATTCGATTCCACCGGCGTCCGATTCCGAGTCACTTACGCCGCTACCGATCAAATCTCGTCGCCGCCCCATCTTGCCGACGACGCCTCTTCGATTCGTATGCCGCCTACCATAGAACACGTACGACAATGTCCCGAGGAATATAATTCCGGCAATCGCAGCGATCGCAGTCAGGCCCATCGCCGCCAGCAGCATCAGGCCCAACAGAATCCCGACGATCTGCAGGTACGGATAAAGCGGAGCCCGAAAACGCGGCTGATACCAAGACGCAGCGTTCTCTCGAAGCACAAAAACCGTTCCGCAAATAAACATAAACGCCAAAATCATGAACGCACTCGCGAGCTTAGCGATTTGCTCGACCGGCAAAAACACAATCGCAATCGCCATCACGGTCGACGTCAACAAAATGCTCCACACTGGCGTCATAAACGACTGATTAACTTCGTGCAGTTTTTGAGGCAACAGACTATCGCGGCTCATCGCAAACGGAAACCGAGACGCCGCCAACAGCCCAGCCACCGCCATCGAAACCATCGTCAACACCGCCAACACGGCCGCCAGCAAACCAGCCGTCTTTCCAGCGATGATCGTGGTCAACGTATAAATCGGGCTCAAATCAGGTTCATGAGTTCCTTGGTAGTCAATCAAGTCCTCCATCGGAACGTTCGTCACCAGCACGAACACCACGAACACGTAGATACACATCACGCTAATCCACGAGATGAGAATACCTAGTGGCAGATTGCGATCCGGGTTTTTCACTTCTTCGGCGATCGCGGCGACTTTGGTTACGCCCGCGTAGGACACATACACGAACGCCGCCGCTGCGATGAAGCCGCTGCTGCCTTTCGAGAACCCACCTTTAAGACGGTCCAGATCCATCGTCTGCAATCCCATGAACGCAAGCACCAACAGCGCCACCAACACGACCATCACGATTATCTTTTGCAGTTTACCGATCACGCTGACGCCAACGATGTTCAACACCGTAATCCCGAACAGCAACCCCAGCGAAACCAACATCATTTGATTGCCTTCGGTGATCGAAGGAATCAAAACGGCCAGGTACGCACTGAACCCAACCAGCGCAAAAGCGCTCTTAAGCAACAACGACAACCACAGCCCAAGCCCCGACACGGTTCCAGCCAATGGCCCGAACGTCCGTTCAAGATAAACGTACGTTCCTCCCGAAGTCGGCATCGCGGTCGCCAATTCCGATTTGGACAACGCCGCCGGCAGGACACTCAGCCCGGCCACGAGATAAGCCAACCATACCATTGGCCCGGTCTTGTAAGCTGCCAAACCTGGCAACACAAAGATACCACTGCCAAGCATGGCACTAATACTAATAGCGACAACGGCACCTAGACCGAGTCTACGTTCGAGAGTCTTCAGGGTGCTGGTCCTTTGAGATTATTTGGGTGCGATGAACTGGCGACAGATTAATGATTCTCTTTGGCCGGAAAGATGCCAGCTCAATTTAACCAATTGTCCAAAATTTACTTAGGCCAACATCAGCAATCCATCCACTTGATGGCAAGAAATTTTTCCGCGACGGCAACCGAAAATCCACCCGTTTGTTAACTCAACTCGCCACCCAACAGCAACTGACCGCCCACCCCCACAATCCACTTCTAGGGGATTGCTGATCCGCTTTATCGAGCGTCCGCGACATTTCAGCGTCACCCAAACGTCCGGCCAAAACGTCCGGCCAAAACGACCGGCCAAAACGTCCGCACCGAAGCAAAAGCCCAAGCCACAAAACCAACTAACCTGTAAGCCGGCTATACAAATACCAAACCACCAACGCGGCATGCAATCCGGCGGCCAGCCAATTCGCAATCTTGAAATCGGTCTTCTGTGTCTTATGTCGGAAAAACTGCTGGCCCAACATCGCTCCGGGCCAACCACCCAAAAAAGCTAACGCGTGCAAACGTTTTTCCGGAACGCGCCAGCCGTCGTTCTTCGCCTGATGCTTATCCCAACCGTAGAACAAAAACGCGACCACGCTGATGCCCACGACCCAAATGGGATAGCCCAGCACCGGGTTGGAGGTTATGAAATCGACGATCGAATTCCACGAAACCACCTCAGCCGCCCCCAGCAACCAGTCAGTTGAATTCAAAACGCTCAAATCAAGTCCCACGCTACTGCTCGGCTTTCTTGTTCTTCTTTGTTTGTTTCGTCCCACCAGCTTTTGACTTCAACGCTTCGATCGCAGCCTGCTCTTTGGCTTGGTCGAACTTCGGATTTACTTCGCTCGGAATCGGAGCATTGGTTTGCCCTTGCCAATTCCCCAGCTCCAAAAACAGCTCGTCGACGATCGCTAAATTGCTGGACGCCAAATTGGTGGTTTCTGCCAAATCGTTTTCCAGATCATACAGCTCCAAGTCTCCAGACTCAAAATACTGAATCAGCTTCCACTTGCCTTTACGAACCACGCCACACGGCCGCGAACGAAACAAAGGATCGCGTTGTTCATCATTGATGCGGTTATACGATTGCAAATAAGCCGGAAAGTGCCAGTAGAGCGATCGTGGCTGTCCGTTTTGGTTTAAGTTCGACACCTCGCCTTTGAACAGCGGCACCAAACTAACACCATCACCGACTTGCCCAACCGGCAAGTCGGCTTCGCTGATCTCACACAACGTCGGGTAGAGATCGACACCGATGATCGGTTCTTCGCTGCGCTGTTTTGATTTCACAACTCCCGGCCAGTTAACGAAAAACGGCACGCGAATCCCGCCTTCGAAATAAGTTCCTTTATAGCCTTTGAGCGGATCCATATCGGTGGCCGGTCCGTAACCACCGTTGTCGGAGTAAAACATGATCACGGTATCGTCGCGAATCCCAAGCTCTTCCAGCGTCGCCACGATCTTACCCACGCCATCGTCGACGGCTTGAATCATCGTTGCCATTTCCACGTCATTGTGAAGCTGCCCGGGGGCTTTGGCTTCGTACTTGGCCAGCAATTCTTTTTTGGCCTGGATCGGCGTGTGGACGGCGAAGTGCGTCAAGTACAACATCCACGGTTTGTCTTTACTGGCATTGATGAACTTACAAGCCTCATCGCTCAACCGGTCAGTCACGTATTCGTTTTTAGGAGCGTCCTGCAAACCGGGCGATTTGCCATGCGGCGAATAATAACCATTGGGCGGCCCGCCGCTATGACTCCCGCCGATGTTAACATCGAAACCGTACGGAATCGGATCGTCGCTCAAATGCCATTTGCCGATCGTCGCCGTTCGGTAACCAGCGGCTTGCAGTTGCTGAGCCCAAGTTTTAATTTTGGGATCTAACGTCGACACCCCCGGAATGTGTTTGAGCCGCCGGTGAGCAGCCTTACCTCGAGGTTTCGTCCCAACGTTAAAAACCTGATGTCGGGGCGTGTACTGTCCCGACAATAAACTAGCCCGAGCTGGCGCACAATTGGCCGCACTAGCATACGCGTTGGTGAACACCATGCCGTCCTTTGCCAGCGTGTCGATGTTAGGGGTCTCGAAAAAATCCGACCCCATGTAGCTGGCGTCCTTCCAGCCAAAGTCATCCAAAAAAACTAACAAAATATTGGGCGTCCTGGACGGTTGCTGGGCACACACAACATTGCTCGAAACAATCGATACGAACGCAAGCACTACTAAGCCGACTCGGCAGACTGGGCCGACTCGGCAGACGGGGCAGAAATACATCACAGCTTCCTGATAGATTTAAAGACTCAAACGCTGCCCCAAATTATAACTGCCAAGTCCCAGCTAGTTAAAATTTTTCCGGCTTCAATAAATGCAATTCCTGCGCGGCTCGAACAGCTTTCAAACGCGCCAACAAGCCTTGCTGCTTTCCTTGCTGCTCTAATTGCTCCTTCGCCTCGGACGCTTGCGCCACTTCTAAACGCTCTAGCAAACTCATCTGATGCATATTGGCAGCAACGGCATGAACTCGCTCGTTTGCGGCCACCGCCTCTGACGCTTCGACCAACACCTGCCGCGTTTGATCAAAATCTTTTTCACTACTTCCTGTCACTTCAGCGACTGACTCAAACTGCGTCAATTGAATCAATCCAGATCTACGACTCGTCGCAAAAAGCTGCCCAGCAAGCGGAATAATTTCAGCTCCCATCGGCTCAACCGTTTCCGACGTTTGCTCCATCACCGGCTCGAACGACTGCTGACCCACACACTCGGCGCAACCACACGCTTCCTCGTTTTTCGCCTGCAAAGCATCGCAACCGGAATCACACATACCATCCAAAAGCCTGCGACTGACCTGCGCCGCTTCGTGCCGGATTCGCTCCAAGCAACTCATCCTCTTAGGCAACTGCGATGCATGAGATCGACACCAACCGATCGCGAGGTTGTTCCGTTTTGCCTCTTCGCCGTCGCAATTGTAAGCGAATCCGTAGTGCCCGGTTTGCAAGCGAAACAAGCGATTTTCCGTCACCGGTGAACTGGGCTGATAAGCGGCCGAACGAAGACGTACCTGACTGCCGCTTTGAGCATAGATCGGTTGTGAGCCAAGCCCGCTCACCACCACCCCGAAACCGAAAGCCATCAAAGTGAACGTACGCATGTTTTTCTTTGTTTGATACCGCATGCTCGTCTCATCGACCAAACAAAACCACTTCGTTCGACACAAACCCTACGGCCAATAAAGATCATGCAGAGCAAACGCTTTGGTCAAACGAAACTTTTTTGCCAACTCGCAAACATTAACCAACACAAACAACCGTTAAGGTTTAACGCGGCCCGATCGCCCTACAGGACCGACGCCCAGGCGATTCCAGTTCGACAGCCACCGAGTTAGTCGCAATAATCAAAGCCACAACCCACAATGCTTCCAGCCAGTACCCGATCATTTCCATGTGCGGACGAATCGACCTACACACCATTCCCAACCACTTTGCCGACCTGTTCGATAAGCTCAACTTCTCAGGTACTCGATTCAGCTACAACATCTGCCCGACTCAACGCTTACTGGCCTTAAGGAAATCCACGGCCGATTCGAACTTAGAACCAGTTCATTTACGCTGGGGCTTGGTGCCGCCTTGGGCGGACGACATCAACGTCGGCGCCCGGATGATCAACGCGCGCTGCGAGACGGTCGCGCAGAAACCTTCGTTTAGATCGGCCTTCAAATCGCGGCGATGTATCATTTTGGCCAACGGGTTTTACGAATGGAAAAAGGTATCAACTCGCAGCAAGCAACCTTTTTACATCCATCGCAACGACGGCCAGCTGATGTGCTTTGCCGGGCTATGGGAATCTTGGCAGAGCCCCACTAACGAAGCCATCGAAACCACAACAATCCTAACCACGCAGGCCAACTCTGCTTTGTCCCCGCTGCACGATCGCATGCCGGTGATGGTTAGCGAGAACTCGCTGGAAAGCTGGCTGCAACCTGACTCCATTTCGGATCCAACCGATCTGTTTCGTCCTTGGCCGGCAAAAGCCCTGCAACTGCATCCCGTTTCTCCAGCAATGAACCGCCCGGATTTTGATCAGCCTGAATGTATCGCTCCAGTGGAAATCAACCACGACGTTCAAGGCGAGCTTTTCTAAACAGCCCGCGGGGCAGCAGGGCAGGGGGCACGACCCGGAGAGCTTGTGCGTTTATCCTCCCCATTCGAAGATTGAATTGAGACGCTGGACGATAGCCGCGGTTTTCGCAAGCGGCGGAGTAACGCAACCAGAGCGCAACCAGAGCGCAACCAGAGCGCAACCCGAACGCAACCCGAACGCAACCCGAACGCAACCCGAACGTAATCGGGTTGCAATCGGGGCCACGCCACCGCGGCCACACCACCCCAAACTGCCCGGCAATCATCCTTTTTTGCTTTCTCAGATAGCCCTACTCGCATCGGCCGCATTATGCGAAAATGCCGCCTCAGATTCCTACCCTACTCGTAGATCTAACAAGCAAAACAAGAGGAAAATCGTGAGCGATCGCAAAGTTGATGTCGTCGTAATTGGCTCGGGCCCTGGTGGAGAAGGCGCTGCAATGCAGCTGGCCAAACAAGGCAAAAAGGTCGTCGTGATCGAGCGATACCAAAAAATCGGCGGCGGATGCACCCACTGGGGCACCATCCCCAGCAAAGCTCTACGTTACGCGATCTACCGCTTGACCGAAGCGTTAAACAACCCGCTGCTACGAGCCTGCGGCGTCGACGCCAAACCCAGCGTCGTTGAACTAAACAAATCCGCTCAGCAAGTCATCGCCAGCCAAGAATCGATGCGGCACACGTTTTACCAACGCAACAACGTGGAAGTGATCTTTGGTCACGCTCGCTTTGACGGCCCCAACACGATCACCGTCAACGACGGCAAAATGCGAATCGATACCGATCAAGTGATCATCGCCGTCGGCTCTCGACCTTACCGCCCAAGCGGAATTGACTTTAACCACCCACGGATCTTTGACAGCGACACCATCCTCGGCCTCGACCGCCGCCCATCTTCGATGGCGATTCTGGGCGCCGGAGTGATCGGCTGCGAATACGCCTCGATGTTCCGTAACTTGGCCATCAAAATCAACCTCGTCAACGGACGCAGCGAACTGCTCGATTTCCTAGACGACGAAATCAGCGATGCTCTCAGCTACCACATGCGAGAACGCGGCGTCGTGATCCGGCACAACGAGCAATACGAAAAAGTCGAACCCTGCGAAGACGGCGTGATCACTCACCTAAAAAGCGGCAAGCAACTAAAAACCGACTGCGTGCTCTGGGCGACCGGCCGAACTGGAAACACCAGCGACCTTGGCTTGGACACGATTGGCATCGAACCTGACAGCCGCGGCTACATTGAAACCGACAAGTGCTACAGCACAAAGGTCGAAAACGTATACGCAGTCGGCGATGTGGTTGGATTCCCATCACTCGCAAGTGCGGCGTACACGCAAGGCCGCGCCGCAGCGATGAAGATTTTGAACACGCTGGACGATTCGTGTGGACTCGCCAAACCGATGCCGTCAGGCATTTACACGAGCCCAGAGATTTCTTGCATCGGCAAAACCGAAAAAGAACTCACCGAAGCCAAAGTCCCTTACGAAGTCGGCGTGGCTCAGTTTAAAAACCTAGCTCGAGCCCAAATCATCGGACAGACCGTCGGGATGCTGAAGCTCTTGTTCCACCGCGAAACATTAGAGGTGCTAGGCATTCACTGCTTCGGTGCCAACGCGGCGGAGATCATTCACATTGGCCAAGCCGTCATGGACGGCGACGCAGCTTCCAATTCGTTAAAATATTTTACCGAAACCACTTTCAACTACCCAACGATGGCCGAAGCCTACCGCGTCGCGGCACTCAACGGCATCAACCGGTTGTTTTAAGCCAGAGAATACCTGCTCGAATGGGCAAGCGAACGAGCCTTGAACCCGGCCAATTCGGCCGGAAGACAAGCCAACTCGCTCATCATCCACTCTGCAGCTTCCACAAGCCTCCCGCCTGCTAGCATTACTGATCTTGAGCGAAACTTGGCTTTTGGGTAAAAAAATCATCGAAAAAATATCTGAACCGGGGCTACTTCTCAACACTTGAACAGCAGCCACGATTCGAAATCGCATCAAGGATGATTCGCGATGATTATCAAGACCCTCTCAACTCGCCACGCCCTTCTCACGTTTGCTCTCGGCTGCCTTGCCGCGATCGCGGTTACCTCAACCGCTGCCGCGCAAAGCTCGTCGATCGAATTCCCCTACCAAGCCTTGGTCTCCAAAGACAACGCGTTGGTACGAAGTGGCCCAGGGAAAGTTCACTACGGCACACAAAAACTCGCCGCCGGGCAAGTCGTCGAAGTCTACCGGCATGATCCCGATGGCTGGTGTGCGATTCGCCCAGTGGAAGGCAGTTTTTGCATCATCCCCGAATCCGCCGTCGAAGTGACTGGCGAAGGCGTCGGAGAAATCAAACTTGCGGGCACCACTCCGTTTGTTGGCACCAAGCTTGGTTCGGTTGAAAAGCCACTTTGGCAAGTCAAACTTCGCGAAAAAGAAAAGGTCGCTCTGATCGGCCAGCTCTCGTGGCCCAGCCCTGAAGGCCACAGCACGATCTGGTATCAAATCAAACCACCTGCAGGCGAATTCCGCTGGATCAACGTCGACAACCTTGAGTCGCTGTCCGGCGCAACCATGGCATCGGTCATCGACCCACAGCCAACTTCCAAACCAATCGCGGTAGCAGCGCAACAACCGCCGACTCTTGACCGTTCTACACTCACCCCAATTAAACCGAATCCAGATTTCGCCACCGCACACCAACCAGCGATACGGCCAATCCCACCGGCCACGCCATTCGCAGTTCAACCACGTCGCCCAGCCGCAAACGATTTTGCTGCCGACCAAGCAAATGTTCAGCAAGCAAGCTTTACTCCTGCAACCCCAAACCGTGCCCCTGAACCCGCAGCCCCCGCCGAAACCACAGAGCCGCCACTTCAAGACAGCGGTAGCGGATGGCGTCGATCCACCCGTTCGATTCCATCGGATGACGCCTACAAAAGCGCAGCCAATAACTTCGGTTCCTCTTCAAATTACAACGACAACCGCAACCACTCTCAAGCAACCAACCAGTCGTACACCAACACCGCACAGAACCCGAACCGCTCCTTCCAACAACAACCTTACCAGCCGAACCCAACTCGTCAGACACAGCAGAGTTACAGCGGGCAGATTCGCGTGGCTAACGCGAGCCCCGATCGCGGCCACTTCGCTCAACAGCTAAATCAGTCCAATGGATATACCAACACGTTCACCGGACAGCCGATTGCAGCCAACGCACTGCAAACGCTCAACAACCGATTGACCGTCGAAATGCTTAAAGCACCTTCGCAATGGCAACTGGAACCGCTCGAAACTGCCACGCGTCAGTACATGACCAACGCCGACTACACCCACCAACAAGCGGCCCAGCAATTTCTAAACAAGCTTGCCAATTGCCGACAGGTTGCGACCGGCTACAGTACCAACCGCGGCTCATTCGTAAGCACAGGCAACGGCAGAACCTCTAATGACCAATTCGGCTTCCGCTCAAACGACAGAACTGGCACTGGCATCGCATCTGCTGGTTCTCGCACCGCCGGCAACAACTTCACCAACAACGCTCAATTCGACGCTACCGGTTGGTTGAACGAACTCAAACAAAGCCGAGGCACCGAGCAGTCAACTTACGTGCTGCAAGACGAGACTGGAAAAATCATTTATCACGTAACTCCGATGCCCGGTATCAACCTGAGCCGCTATCTGAAAAAACGTGTCGGCGTAAACGGCCAAATGGGTTTCAATCAACGCTTGAACCTCAAACACGTCACGATCGAACGTGTATTTCCGTTGTAGGGATTCGCATTTTTCGAGAAAATCGATTAGCATAAAGGGCTCTATAAACCAACCTGTAACTTTACTGGCAACAGACCTTTATGATCGATCACAAAACCCAGACTTCGCTCGCAATTAAACTCAAGGCCCTTATTACACTACTGGCACTAGTAACTCTGCCGGGCTTCGCGAACGCTCAAGAAGACAATCAAGCCCCCAACGGCTTCACGGCGTTGTTCAACGGCCAAGACCTTGCCGGATGGCACGGCATGGGACACTTCAGCCCGGTCAAACTGGCCGAGATGTCAGAGGACGATCGCAAAGCCAAACGAGCCACCGATTGGGAGAACGCGCAGCAACACTGGTCCGTCGACAACGGCGAGCTGGTCAACGACGGCAAAGGCGTCTACCTGACAACCGACCGCGAGTACGGTGACTTCGAATTTCGGATTGATTATAAAGCCGTTCCAGGTTCTGACAGCGGGATTTACCTGCGAGCGAACCCGCAAGTTCAAATCTGGGACGTCAAAGACGAAGACCAATGGAAGCACGGATCGCAGAAAGGCTCCGGCGGATTGTGGAACAACCAAAAGGAAAACAACGGCAAAGACCCGTTGGTACTTGCCGACAAGCCGATGGGCGAGTGGAACCGACTACGCATCCAACAAGTCGGAGCCCGAACCACCGTCTGGCTCAACGAAAAACTTGTCGTCGACTGGGCGGCGATGGAAAACTTCTGGGATCGCAAACGAGCTCATTTCCCGAACGGACCGATTCAACTGCAAACCCACGGCGGCGAAATCCGCTGGCGGAACGTGTTTATCAAAGAGATCGATGCCGAGGCTGCCAATGAAATCCTGGCCAATCACACCAACGAAGGCTTCACCCCGATCTTCAACGGAAAAGATTTCGATGGCCTTGCCGGAGCGACCGACAAGTTCGAGGTCAAAAACGGAATCCTGAGCAACAAGGACAAGCAATCGGGAACGATCTACACGGCCAAAGAATACTCTGACTTCGTCGCGCGGCTTGAGTTCCGCTTGCCACCAGCCGGCAACAACGGGCTCGCCATCCGCTACCCAGGTTCGGGTGACCCAGCTTACGCAGGAATGTGCGAACTTCAGATCCTCGATTCCGAGCACACCTCCTACGCCAAACTCGACGCACGCCAGCACCACGGTTCGGCTTACGGCATGGCCGCCGCAACTCCCGGTTACCTACGACCGGCTGGCCAATGGAACTTCCAAGAAGTCACCGTGAAGGGATCGACGATCAAAGTTGAACTCAACGGCAGCGTGATTTTGGACACGGACCTATCGAAATTGGATCCCGCAGAATTCAAAGACGGCTCCGAACACACCGGCAAAGATCTAACCCAAGGACACTTTGGGCTTGCCGGTCACAATGCTCCAGTCGAATTTCGAAACTTGAGCATCAAAGAAATCAAGTAAGCGAACTAACTCGTGCCTGGCCAATCTGGCGAGGCACGGTTTATTGATTTACTCGAATTTGAAGAAACGTGGTTAGCCGTTTTGGCGCTAGCCACGGTTTTGCGAAGCGGAAACCGCGGCCCCATAAATCAATAGGCTCCTCAGCGAAGATCCGAATGTCGCCTTTCACTCCCTGAAAGACCGCTCTTTAACGCAGGGACTGACGCTTATTGCCCGCTCGCCAAAACCGGGGCAAGAAAGCCAAGCTTGAAACCACCCCGTAACGCGTTGCGATCGATTGCATTGCGATCGATTTTACTTCCGGTGGACCGCTTTAAAACGAATTCTCAAAATTGACACTTTGATCAGATGCCTGCGTCGAAGCGAAAGGCTACGATCAAAAAAAAACAGGCGAATGCAACGCGTAGTCGCACTCGCCTGTCATTTTGTATTCACTGCATGCCTCGCCTCAAACGCCAAGCATGCTCGCCACGTTACTCTTTCTTTTTCGACTTTTCAGCCTTCCGAGCGGCAGCTTTTTCAGGATCGGTAAAGTGGCCGAACTCTTTCTCAAAGTCCTCGCCATACTGATCGTCCTGCAAATTGTACTCGCCCTTGATCTCCTCTTCGAAATCGTCGTCGAAGTCCTCGTCAAAGTCCGCTACATCGAACTCGTCAACGACTTCAAGGTCGAGGCTGTCAGTGGGCGGCGGAGCCAAATTATCTTCTAGGTCCAAATCAGAATTGTTTTCTGAAGGTTCCAGCAGTGGATCGACTAATTTCTCTTCATCAGCCATGTCGATTATGTCTCCGGATGTTCCGATATATTCTGCGCGGTTATAAGGTGTTAAAGGTTAGGTGGAAGCGTGACAATGTCAAGCCATGATGGTTAAGATGGGTATCTCTTACTAGAAATTGATCCATAACTGCCAGCGATCATCCTGACTGCGAAGGTTTTAATGGACCTTTCTAGCCAGTAGCCTCGCATGCGACGGCCAATCTCGAATCTAAGATACTTTCACTGACAAGTTTCCACACACGAAATTTATTACCAATGAAACCAATTCCACTTGCAAAAAACATCGCCTCAGTACTGATTTTAGTTTTAGCCGCTTCTACGACGTTGCTCGCTGCCCCCCAGAGGCTCAACTCCTGCGTAGTACTAGATGTCGCTAATGGAAAAGCTGACCAAACACACAATTGGAATTTCGAATTAACGACTCCCGGCAAGTACGTACTTCAACTGATCAGCCCCATCGCGAACGCCGATTCGGCCCCAACCGTTCAGGTCACGATCAATGGTGAATCTTTCGAGGCGTCATTCAAAAAATCCTACCAAATCGAAGATGGAATTGTTTGGCAATCGTCCAACGCGACGGACCTGAAAGCCGGCAACCACCACATCAGCGCAAAAACGACACTCCCCCTTTCTAAAGCACGTCTCGCGTCGGAGGCGTATGAAAAGAGTCGGATCCTGACTAGTTCGGATCGATTCTATGGCCCATGGCTGAAAATGCATCGCTCGCCAGCCAAACAAGCCGCACTCGCTCGCTACAAACAAAACCGCTTTGGCATGTTCATCCACTGGGGCGCCTACTCGGTTGCAGGCGGAAGCTGGAAAGGAACCAAAATCGAGCAATCCGATTTCAAAGGTCCGCGAGTAGCCGAGTGGTTAATGTTCACCTTCAATATCTCGCGTGAGGAATACCGTGAACTTGCCAAACAGTTCAATCCGGATAAATCATTCGCCCAAGTAATTGCCAAACTAGCCAAAGATACCGGCATGAAATACGTCGTGATTACCGCCAAGCACCACGATGGATTTGCACTCTTTGATTCTGCATGCTCGGACTGGGACGTCACGGATGCTTCCCCATACAACGGCGACCTGATCCAAGAACTATACGACGCATGTCGTTCCCAAGGGCTCGACTTCGGCGTCTACTACTCGCATGGCCACGACTGGACTGACGGCACAGATGCAAACTACGCCAATGTAAAACAAGCTCGCGATCCTTTGGGACTCCCCACTCGCCCCAATGGAAAAAACCTCTGGGACCCCAGCCCGAACTCCTATGCTGACTACCTAGAGAACAAAGCCTACCCTCAGGTCGCTGAACTTATCAAATTGATGCCGGAGCTAAGTTTAATTTGGTTTGATGGAGAGGGCCTGATCACAGAAGCACAAGCCTTTCGTTTCTACAAGCAAATCTTTGATCTCAACCCTAACATTGTCGTCAACCGTCGCATTGGATACGACTTCGGCGATTACGTAGACGCCGGCGACAACAAAACACCCGAAAGCGCTGACCTCGCAGCGAAGCACTTTGAAACGTGCGGCACCGGCAACCACTCGTGGGGCTACAAGGCTCATGACAACAACTGGAAAAGCACCAATCAACTGCTTCGCCACTTTGTAGATATCGTATCCAAAGGCGGCAACTACCTGCTAAACATCGGCCCCGACGGAGCAGGGAAAGTCCAACAGCAATGCGTGAACAACTTCCAAGACATGGGAGTCTGGGTGAAAGCTAACTCCGAAGCAATCTTCGGCACCGATCGGTGGACCACTTTCAGCGAAGGCGTCACCAAAGTCAAACGCGATGGGTCTCTGCCGACCGAATTTTGGTTTAGCGCAAAAGGCAACACCGTTTACGTGATGTCTTTGGTGCCTGGCAAAGGTCGCGTAAAAATTCTTTCGCTGAAAAAATCGGCCGGCCAAGTCACCAAGGTCCGACTACTGAGCAAAAACCTGGACCTACCATGGACTCAAAATGGCGAAGCGTTAGAAGTAGATTTCGACCGCGTTGCCACCGAAGCCAACGGGTTTGCGATTGCAGTAACGTTGGAACCGTCAAACTGAGGTTCTTGACGGAATTAAGTGGTTGTTTTCACCCCGGATGGGGTCGACTTCGTTAACCCGCGATGGAGACCCGAGCTACTAAGGACGTTCCCATCCGAGGCGAGTGGCGTTCGTAAATCTCACCAAACGGGCCCTTGCCACCAAATCACCAGTAGAGCCCAAATTAAACGCGGAAAGCACTTCGAACACAAAGGAACGCGAGACCGTGAAGCCTAGGACGCTGCGAAAACGATAACCACACTTGCAAAGCTTAGCTTGTCGCGGAGTATTGGGACAAACACGATGGGATATTGCGAACGACCTACGTTTTAAACGGATTGTTCGACGTCCCAACACGATCAACTTAAGTCGTGTACTCCGAATTGAACCGAACGTAATCGACCGTCAGATCACTGGTCCAGTGAATTGCTTTGCCAGATCCAGAACCGACAACTAAAGCGACTTTCGTTTCGAAGTTGTCCTTGATCGCATCGCTGACCTGCTTCGCGTCAAAGCTAAGCGGCTCGCCTTGATCGAAAATGGGAAAGCCGTTCAACTCAAGCCGCGTTTGGCTCAAGTCCATCGGCACGCCGGCATAGCCTGCGGCTGAAACGATTCGACCCCAGTTAGGATCCGCTCCCGTGACCGCTGTTTTTACCAAGTTACTACTAGCGATCGTTCGCGCAATCTTTTCGGCGTCGTCGTCCGAGCTGGCGCCTTCGATTTGGATCTCCACCAAGTGAGTCGCACCCTCGCCGTCGGCGGGAATCATCTTGGCCGTTTCCAAACAAACTTCATCGATCGCCTGCTGCAACACCGCCAAATCAGCATCGCTTTGAATCGCCTCTCCAACCTGCCCACTGCAGATCAACACCAACGCATCATTGGTGCTTGTATGGCCTTCCACCGAAATCCGATTGAATGATCGATCGGCAGCGGATTTAATCATCGCCGCCGCTTGATCTGCGTTAACCTTTGCATCGGTGCAAATGATTCCCAACATCGTCGCCATGTTCGGACCAATCATGCCGGCGCCTTTTGCCATCCCGACAACCGCGACTGCTTGTCCACCGATTTGCACTTCGCGACTGGCAACCTTGCGGCCTTGATCCGTTGTCATGATCGCTTCGGCAGCATCGATAAAGTTTTGCTCGCCATCGCCCACCGTTCCAGCCACCGACGAAATACCCGTCGTCAGCAAATCCATCGGCAACGCGTGACCAATCACCCCCGTCGATAGCACTGCAACGGATTCGGGTTTCACCAACGCCGCAACCGTGCTCAATGACTCGGCCACCAAACTGGCCATTACCTGATTGTCTTTCGCCCCTTGCTCGCCCGTGCACGCATTCGCGTTACCCGAGTTCACCAGCACCGCCCGGAAGTCGGCACTGGGCGTGATGCTGCGATTCCAATCGATGCTGGCGGCACAGACCACGTTCTGGGTGTAAACACCGGCAGCAACAGCGGGTTGCTGCGTACTGATCAAAGCCAAGTCCTTTTTCCCGGACGCCTTGATACCGCAAGCCAAACCACCAAATTTAAAACCAACCGGAATCTTCATTGTCGTTCTTTTTCTTTTATTGGAATCCATGCCCCGCAAGTAACAAAGGACCAGCGGCCTATCAAACGTTTAGATCAGCGCTGTTGTTTCTTCAAAGCCGCACATCACATTGAAATTTTGGACCGCCGCTCCGCTGGCGCCTTTGATCAAATTGTCCAACGCACTCATGATCACTACCATCGACCGACTGTCGGCGGCATGGATATCGCAAAAGTTGGTGTGCGCCACATCCTTGGTCTTCGGTGGGCAATCGGTGATCCGAACGAAGGTTTCATTCGCATAGTGCTTACTCAAAAAAGCGTTGATCGACTTGGCATCGTTTCCCGCAGTCGGTTTCACATAAATCGTCGACAAGATCCCGCGGTCCATCGGCGTCAAGTGTGGTGTGAAAACAACTTCCGTTTCAACACCCGTTTTTCGAGCGATGATCTGATCGATCTCTGGCATGTGCCGATGAGTCCCCACTCCATAAGCGGCGATCGATTCATTGCACTCGGGGTAGTGAAACTTTAGATTCGTTTTTCGTCCAGCACCTGAAATACCTGTCTTCGAATCCACGATGATCGAATCGTTATCGATCAGACCAGCACCCAACAACGGCAATAACGGGAGCAACGCCGAACTTGGAAAACACCCTGGGTTGGCAACCAACTGAGCCGACTTAATATCGTCGCGAAAGAACTCAGGCACGCCATAAGCAACCTTGCCCACGCGACCAGGATCCGGATGCGTCACCGAATACCACTGCTCGAACGATGCCACGTCATTCAACCGATAGTCGGCACTGAAGTCGACCACTTTTATGTTGCGATCGAGCAACCGACCAACGATCTCCGCCGAAGCCGCATGCGGCAAACAACAAAACGCGACGTCCACTGCTTCGCAAAAAGATTCAATCTCCAGTTCACAAAACCGCAGATCAAATACGCCACGCAGACCGGGATGAACATCCGCCAACACTGGGCAGCTAGTATCTCGAGACGTGATCTTTGTGACAGAGACATGCGGGTGACGGGCCAACAGCTTTAGCAACTCCAAAGCAGTGTACCCAGTCGCCCCAACGATACCGACTCGAATCATAGAACTTACTTTTTCTTCTTTTTACTTTGGTGAATTACCTTCTTATCAGACTTCGCCAACATGACTCGCCCGTCTTCAAAATCAGCCACGACTTCAAAATCGATCGCTTCGCCACCGCCATCCAACAACCAATCGATTGACTTCTTGTAGTCAGCCATTCGGTCCGCGTTCGCTTTTGCAATACTTGCCTGTTTCAGCTCCGGAGAATTCTCCTTTTTGCCTCTTGCTCGTAGCTGAGCACTCACATTCGCTGCCTCCAACTGCTTCTCAAATGAGACTAGCTGGTCATAAGATTTAATCGGCGTCCCTCTCAAAAACAGTCCTGCGGTCAGCTTAATCGACCTAGCGGAGCGTTTTGCCGAAACCTGCATGTTCATGAACCCGCCGGACTCTCGGCTTTTAAGCTTGACGATCGCGGGCGCTTCGAAAGTAATCGCCGGCTTATGCACCTCGATCGTACGTTCCTGATTGCTCAAGGTCCCCAACTGAATTTTAATCCGATCCGCAGAAGGCAACGCATCTATCTCGAAACTTAACTCGTCAATCAAGTTTTCTTTGCTTATCCGTAAAGATCTGATCGACTTGTTCGGCTTTCGCAATTTCGAAAAACGAGTTCGGCCATCGGGCGTACTCAACCGAACAAAACAATTTTTTAAGTAAACTGCAGTTTTGTCATTGGCCGCTTCGGGTGTCCATGCAAAAACAAACTCGTTGCCCTTCTTTTGAAACGAAGCAATTCCAACGCCAACCTTACTTTTGCGACTCTTCTTGGAAGAAACGATCCACTTTTCGTCGACAGAAGAATCTTCACTGAGTTCAAAAAACAGACGACGCTGCCCAATACCGACTGGCGACACCAACTCAATTGACAAAAAGTAATTCCCAGGAATCTCAAGCTTTGTGAGTACCTTCGCATCAGTCGACTTAATCGACGGCAAATCAAATGCATCCGGAACCTTGCGGAAATGTTCCTTCGCCAACTCAGCAACTTCTTCGGCCAACGGTTTCGCGTCAGCAATCGCCTGTTCCCACTTCGCCCCCAACTTGTTACCTCCACTCTTTTCCAGCACCTTATCCAACGCCTCTGGATTCATTTCAAGGATTTGCTTGTAAGTTCGGACACCACCCGCGTAAAGCGCATTTTCGGTTACTTTTCCGATGTGCGTAAGCTTTTCTAGATCATCGGATTCGACATCCTTAGCGATTTCAGGAACCGCTCCCTCCTTCGCCGGATCAGCCTTCTCATCTTTCTCGGTCGTTCCCTTTTTCTTTTTGTAACCAAAAATGTTAAGGAACTTGTTCCCCTCTGCATTCTCTTTCGGCGGATCGCTTTCTGCAGTCGCTTCGCCTGATGAGTCACCGTCCTCTTCTACCGTTGGCTTGGACTCAACTGCTTCACGGGGCATTGCGCCAGCTTTTGCATCTTTGTCGGGTGCCGCATCCTGCGACGCTGGCTTTTCATCATTCTTCGCGTCCGGTTTAGGATTAGCTCGAACGCGTTCATTCGTTGGCGTTCGTGCTTTTTTGTGTCCTCCAGACTGACCCGCTTTCCCAGCCGCATCTTTCTTCTGGTCCGCCTCCCAAGCCTCAACCTGTTTCCGCTCCATTTCCTCGTGCTTTGCAGCCCGTGCTCTTTCCGCCTTCGCTTCTTCGGCGTCTGCAGCGGATACTTTAGCGGCCGGTTCAGCCGCCATTTTACTATAAGCACGACTCACGCCGTAGGTAACGATCCCGCCGAACACGGCCAACCCTAACGCGCAGGCAATCAAGAACGGCGGACTGGCTTTGGCGGCAGCAATAATCGATGCCGACGAAGTCCCAGCTTCCTCGGCTTCGTCGGGCGCATCAGGTGCATAGGTGACCTTCGATGTACTGCTTGAATCAACCTCTGAACTGCTCGACTGGAAAATTGGATTGGCGCCCGACTTCGTAACTTGCGCGCTTGTCGCTTCAGGGTCCGGCGTGCCTTCCACCCACTTCCTTAGCTTCGCCATCGCGACGACGCCCTTAGCATTCATTAACGCAAAGATTTTTAAAAGCTCAGCCCCCGCGCCGCCATCAGCCCCCGGATTGGCACTCAACAATTTCTTCCCCAACTTGGCCAACGCCTTAAAATCGGCAGACGGCTTCGCTTCGGGTTCGTCATTGTTTTGATTCCGCATCGGTGACACGGTCAGGTTCTGCAATTTGACGGTACCTTTCTCCGTCAACACGATATCCGATTGATCAATCGTCCCATGAACCACATTGTTTTGATGAGCAAACTCTACGCCCTCAGCACACTGCAAAACCAATTTGCCAATTTGTGGGGTCGTAAAAATCTCTTTCTGAACATCCAACGAGCGACCGGGCACGTGCTCCACCACCAAGAAATACCGATCGTCATCGTGATCAATATCGTACACATGAACCAACGACGAATGGTCCAGCTTGGCGACCAACGATGCTTTCTTGATCATGTCCTTCCAGCGTTTGGTATCACTCGTCAAATCACGCGAGAAGATTTGCAGTTCAACTTTGCGTTTCAACGTAGCATGGATCGCAAGATACCGAGCCCCAAGCTCATCTCTGCGTAAACGCGATAGCAAAAAGTAATTGCCGATTCGCAAACGATAACGACCGCTGATCAAAAACTTGGCTTGCCAAGTGGTCAAAAAACCCAGCTGCACCAACGACTTGGCCAGCTTTCGCGCGCTTTCAATTTTCGTGTTTTCTTCAAGCCACGGCTGCAGTTTCTTCGCGTCAATCACATTACTTTTTTTAAGCAAAGCAATAAATTGATGGTGAGAAATATCTGCCATGATCGAACGGCCTTGAAAAAATTCTTGGAGGGCAATCGGGATTAAAAACCTAACCCATTATTGCCTGCTTACCGAATCCCTTCAAGCACTTGGGCCGCGTATCACTAACGATCAAGCACGGAAAAATAGGTACAAGAAAGCGATTCGCAACACTGGGTAATTGAAAATCGTTGCAAAGCCACCTGGCGTTGCTCTTGGCCGATTTCGCAGCGCAAATTCAAATCGCCACTCAAATCCACGATCCGCTGGACAATCTGCCCGTTATCACCGACCGCGAACAAACTTCCAGCCGCCAAAGGGCCACTTAAGATTTCAGCCGAGCCACCCACGTTGGTCGTTACGATCGGCAACGCACTGGCCGAAGCCTCCAACAAAACGCGGCCGAGCGGTTCTTGACGAGCCGGATGAAGCAAAACGTTTGCCAGCCTCATCAAATCCGCAACGTCCTCTCGGCGACCAAGCCACTTCACATTCTGGCCAAATGGCGACGCATCGATCAATTCGTGAATTTCTCGCTCGTACTCAATCGCTTCCGCTTTGGTCGAATGACGTTCACCAACCACCAGCAGTTTTAACTCGGCAACCCGCTCAGCCGCCTGCAGAAAAATCTCAGCCAAATCGCGAATACCTTTTCGCATTCCAATTTGCCCGACGTACAACAACACAAAATCATCCGCCGCAAAACCAAACTCCGCTCGCAACCGCTCCACCGTCGCTGCCCGCTGAGCCCCCACTTCAGCATTGGGGTCGTCCGCAATTCCTAATGGACAAAACAACTGGTCGTTTACGCCGTTATAAACCGTCACTACCCGATCCGCATCCAACCCCTGTGACACGTGCCATTGAGCAGTCGCGTTTGACACGGCAACAACACGATCGTTCTGATTGATGTCCGCAGTCGCTTTTTTACTGAGCTTCAAGATGTCTCGAAGATAGCCAACGCTCGGCACGCCCGTCTCAAGTGGCCCCACCAACCGCGACATCGAAAGACTGTTCGCGTGGATCAAGCACGGCTGAACTTCCGCAACCAAGCCTGCGATCTGCTCTCGCAATCCAGTTTGGCTCAGCCGAGTCCCATCAGGTAGGTGAGTTGTCAAACCTACGTTGCGAACACCGATCTTTTGCAGTGCCATTTCGAACGGACTGCCACTGGGAACCGCCGCAACATAACTCCAACCACATTCAATCAAACGCTCGGCAACCGTCAAGAAAGAACGCTCACCACCGTTGAGCACACCGTACTCGCCGACCACCAACACGGGCCGTTGCGGCGGCGATTGCAAACGTTCTGGTTGGCTATTCATCTCGCCGATCCAACCGAAAAAAAAGTGCCTGCCAAACCTACAACGACCGCATCAGCTTACTTTTGAAATGCCCAAGTGATCGTCCAGGTAACTCGCCAGCCGCACCAAAGCAACGAACCGACTGCCAGCGGCACCACGTTCACCACCGCCTAACTCAGTCAGCCGACGGCCTGCATTAAAACTATTCAACCGTCCAGGTGTCGCCGCTATTAAACAACTTCGTCAAATCACCCTCTTGCTGCTCGGCACGGGCGTCGTCAACTTGATCATTGATCTGATCATCGTAAGTCGCACGCTCAACGGCCCGGAACACACCAATCGGCTCCGGGAACTCTGGATGCCGCATGCGCGACAACAAAAACGCCAACTGGTTGCTCGGTGACTTCTCGTCGTGGACCAACAACCCCTCATGATCATCATCCACCACGTCAACGATCTCTGGTGCGAATCCGTTCAAACGAATCCCCTTGCTGCCACCGTCAAACACCAACGGTTGACCGTGCTCCAACACGACCGTCGATTTGTCTTTGGTATCTTTGCCTTTGGCGTAATCCCAAATCCCGTCGTTAAAGATATTACAGTTCTGGTAGACCTCGATCAACGAAGTCCCCTTGTGCTCGGACGCGCGAGTCAGCGTCTTCACAAGGTGCTTGATGTTCGTATCGATTGAACGAGCGACAAAGGTCGCTTCAGCGGCGATCGCGATTGACAAAGGATTCAAAGGAAAGTCAATCGATCCACGCGGCGTACTTTTGGTGACCGCACCTTGCTTCGAAGTCGGGCTGTACTGCCCCTTGGTCAAACCATAAATCGCGTTGTTAAACAACACGATGTTTACATCCATGTTACGACGGATGATGTGCATGAAGTGATTACCACCGATCGACAACGCGTCGCCGTCACCGGTGATCACCCAAACATCCAGCTCAGGCCGAGTCGACTTGAGACCACTGGCGAACGCAGGAGCACGGCCGTGGATGCTGTGCATGCCGTAAGTGTTCATGTAATACGGAAAACGACTCGAGCAACCGATGCCACTAATGAAAACGGTATTCTCTTGCGACGCACCGGTCTGAGCCAAAACCTTTTTCATCTGGGCCAAGATCGAATAGTCACCGCAACCAGGGCACCAACGGACGTCTTGATCCGAAGCGAAGTCAGCTGCTTTTAGTACAGGAAGTTCAGCGTTCATGTTTCTTTATCAACTTCAATAATGTGTGTTTGTTTTTTTTGGGGGGGGGCGAGAAAACTTAAAGCGAAATCACTATTTGGAGATCGCCTTCAAAGCATCCACCACTTCGCTTACCTGGAAAGGCTTTCCTTTGACTTTGTTCAAACCCTTGGCATCCACCAAGTAAGTCGACTTCAACAACGTCAACAACTGCCCCGAATTCAACTCAGCCACCAACACGCGATCGTACTTGGCAATCACGTCGCCCAAGTTAGCAGGGAACGGGCTCACCCATCGGCAATGAACGTGACCGACGCTCACCCCCTCAGCAACCGCTTGCTTCATCGCAGTGTGGCACGCACCGTAAGTCCCGCCCCAACTGATCAACAGCGTCCCCGAATCGGAACCTTCGACTTCAATCGGGTCCACAAAGTCAGCCACGCGAGCGACTTTTTCGGCTCGGGTTTGAACCATCTTTTGGTGGTTGTCTGGATCGTAACTCACGTTACCGGTTCCGTCTTGCTTTTCAAGACCACCCACGCGATGCATCAAACCAGGAGTCCCCGGCACGGCCCACGGTCGAGCCAAATCTTCGTTGCGTGAGTAAGGCAAAAACTCTTCGCCTTCCACCGCACCGGCTGGATGGGTCACTTTAATCTCCGGCAGTTCTGACACATCGGGAATCCGCCAAGGTTCTGCACCGTTAGCGATGTAACCATCGGACATGATGATCACCGGCGTCATGAACTTCACCGCGACACGCCACGCTTCGATCGCTGTCATGAAACAATCGCTTGGGCTTCGAGCGGCGATGATCGGCAGCGGCGATTCGCCATTTCGACCGTACATCATCATCATCAAGTCTGACTGTTCGGTTTTGGTCGGCAAACCAGTACTGGGCCCACCACGCTGAACATCAACGATCAACATCGGCAGCTCTAACATCAACGCCAGCCCAAGGCCTTCACCTTTAAGTGCGATGCCTGGTCCGCTACTGGTCGTCAACGCCATCGCACCGCCAAAGGCAGCACCAATCGCACTACAAATCGCTGCAATTTCGTCTTCGGCTTGGAACGTTCGCACGCCGAAGTTCTTATGCTTGCTCAACTCGTGCAGAATGTCACTCGCCGGCGTGATCGGATAGCTGCCCAAGAACAATTCCTTTTTGCTGAGCTTCGACGCTGCAACAAGCCCCCACGCCAACGCTTGGTTGCCCATCACGTTACGGTAAGTACCCGGAGTCAATTCAGCTTTTGGGACTTGGTAAGTCGAAGCAAAATCTTCGGTCGTCTCGCCGTAGTTCCAGCCCGCTTTCAACGCGCGACGGTTCGCTTCGGCAACCTCTGGTTTCTTGGAGAACTTCTTTTCGATAAAACGCAACGTCGGCTCAACGTCTCGTCCGTACAACCAAAACACGAGCCCCATCGCAAAGAAGTTTTTACAACGGCCAGCAAACTTGGTCGACAAACCCGTTTCTTCAACCGCCGCCAACGTCATTTTACTCATCGAGACCTTGATCGAACGATACGGTTCGATCGTGCCGTCTTCCAATGGGTTGGTATCGAGCTTGGCCAACTTCAAATCCTTGGGACCGAAGCTGTCGGAGTTAATGATCAGAATGCCCGACTTTTTCAAATCGCCAATGTTGGTAACCAACGCCGCGGGGTTCATCACCACTAACGCATCCACGCCATCACCAGGCGTGAAAATTTGTTCGGCCGAAAACTGCACCTGAAAACCGCTCACCCCAGCCCGCGTTCCGACTGGAGCACGAATCTCCGCCGGGAAGTCCGGGAACGTCGCCACATCGTTACCCGCCAAAGCAGACGTGTTAGTTAGCTGTGTCCCCAGCAACTGCATTCCGTCGCCCGAATCCCCGGCAAGCCGGACGGTAACGCCGGAAACGGCTTCTGAAGGTTTTTGTGGTGGAAGAAACTGATCGGTAACTGTGGTCATATCGAACTCTGGTTGAGCCGCGGAAGCGATGAACTTCCGTTATCACGGCAGCAGGACAATTAATGCGTCTAATATCTATAAATCAAGCAACGAAAGTCGTTAATCCGCTTATTATCATTTCCCAACAGCATTTTGACCAATTAATCCCCAGCGGCCAAACTGAACTAACAATTATAAAGCGGCTACCACGACCTTCGATGAAGTCTCGTTGCGTGGTAGCTAAGCGGTTTATCGACCGCTTAATTCGTCAGCATTGCCAAACCTTCGACAATCGTTATAGTCTCTCAAACTTCGCCGGTTTTCGGAAGGGGCTAAACCGTGTTAGAATCGCGCCAGTCGAGATTTTCGCGCCGTTTTTCGCCGCTCAACAAAACAACCCGTTTGTGGTTTTAGCTCACCCACCGGTGGCTATTCACCCGCGAAATCACTTTTTGGTAACCCTCAACCCCGAACGCGCCTCACCACGAGGCCATTAAAACCATGGAAAGATCACTCATCCTCCTCAAACCTGACTGCGTACAGCGTCGTTTGATCGGAAACATCATCGCCCGCTTCGAAGCCAAAGCAATCAACATTGTTGGCCTGAAGCTGATCCAAGTCACTCCAGAGCTCTCAAAACAGCACTACGCCGAGCACGTCGAAAAGCCGTTTTACCCTGGCTTGGAAGAATTCATCACCGGCGCACCCGTTGTAGCCATTGTCCTGGAAGGCCTCGAAGTCATCCGCGTCGTCCGCGAAATGCTTGGCGCGACCAACGGTCTACAAGCCGCTCCTGGCACGATCCGTGGCGACTACAGCAGCAGCCGTCAAATGAACTTGGTTCACGCGTCTGACGGAACCGAAGCCGCAACTCGTGAGATCGCTTTGTATTTCAACGACAACGAAATCTGCGGTTACACTCCTTGCTTGACACCTTGGATGCGAGCCGGCGACGAGTAAACCCTCGCCGCGACAATCGACCAAAAACTCAACACCTTGCTTCGAAGCAAGG
>JALZWN010000186.1 GCA_023300235.1 Mariniblastus sp. | reverse complement strand
CCCGAATGCGTAAGCGAGGGATTTAGCGGGACAAGATGATCCCTCGCTTACGCATTCGGGTTAGGAAAAGCGGAACTTATTCCGGGACAGTCCACTAAGCGACGTTGACAGTTGGCTTGTCGGCCGTGGTCAAGGAACACATTTCAGATTCACGGATGTTAAAACTGATCAAGTTATTTTTTGATCAAGGCATCATGGAAGACCTCCGCGAGTGGACCCCGGTCACGGGCGTTCCCCAAGGGGCGGTTCCTAGGAACCATAGCCTGATGGGACTTCGATCATTCCCGCACCATCACCCTGGCCTTTTTTCTTCGACTTTTTCGGTTTAGCGCGACCGCGCTTTTTGCCTGAACCACTTCAGGTACGCTGTCATTGGTTTGGCAGCGGTAGGCCTTGGAGTTGTTCGAGATCCATGCGAGCTAGTCGCACGGCGGATTCGAGATCTTCCGCAGTCTTCTCTGCGGCGGCAGTGTCTCCGGCAGCAACTGCGATTTCGTTGAGTCGCGTGTAGTGCTGACGAGCGGATTCGATTTCAGGTTTCCAAACGTCTTCGTGTAAACCTTCCAGTCGCATCAGCCATGTTCGGTAGTACTGAGCGTTGGCGAGCGTGTTTTGGGTTTCGTTGATCAGTTCCTGGTCGGGTTCCGCTTCGTTGTGAAGGTCCGTCAGTAGTGATTCAAGGCTGTCACGAGCATCGGGCAACTTGGCGTCGTGCATTTGGGCTTTGGCTTTTTCAAGCTGCAGTCGTTGCGCAAGATTTCGTTTGGCAGATGGCAATTCAGCCATGATCGCATCAAATTGATCGATCACGGTTGAGTAGTCTTTCAGCGAGACGTTCGTACGAGCTTGGTCGAGCATCGAATCCACTCGATCCATCTCGAGCCGTTTTTGCCCAGGGCCGTAGTGGTAAATTGCCGCCGCCAACCCAATGAACAGCCAAGCAATGATAAATAGAGCTCTCATTAGCTTTTCCGTTTTCTATTTAAAAATTAGTTTCTACGATTGACGCCTTTGGTTTCGCCGAAGCGGTGTGCTTTCGCAACGCGAAAGACGATGATGAAAAACGCCCAGCGCCTTCATCATCCATGATAACAAATCGGCATTGAGGAACCTAATCAAATTACACCAAATCCCCAGGATGACTGGGAAGTGAAGCGTGAAATCTGGGGGGCTGATTTCGGTAGGGCGATCAACGCGGCGCAAGCTCTATCGACAATAGGGCTCGATCGGTCGCATGGGTTCGTTAGCGGCAACCGCCGCGTCTCTGGCCGCTTGGTCGTTGAACATATGCAACGCGTAGCCACCGTGTCCGCCTCCGCAATACTTGTTCGCAACGGCGCCGTCGATTGTGACCAGCGGTTGCATGCCTTCGCCGAGTTGTACTTGGTACGACGTGGCGACTGCTTTGGCCAGCATGTCGTAGTCTCGAGCATGAACGGCTTGCTGGGCGATCTTGCCGGCTTTTTCGATCAGGTCGTAGTCTCGTTTGAGGTCGCAGTTACTGGGGGTGTCGTGTTCGATACCGGTCCAGTAGATTGCCATTCGGCCGGCCAGCATTTCGCCGTTTTGTTTGAAATCCAAAACCGGCAGGTTGCCGCTGCGCCAAACGCACAATCCAGATTCGCGAATCACGGCGGGGTCTTGCCAGCCGACTCCCAAATCCAGTTCGGCGTCGACTCCGTTTTCGCCGTTGAGCAAAGCCCAGGCGCCGCTGCCGCCCAAGCCGGATCGTTGTTCGTAGTTCCAGTCTCGCAGGCTTACCATCGGCGAGATCGAACAGTTGACGATGAACGCCCCTTCGCGTGAATGACGTGGCACGTCTAGCCAGCCACCGGCGAAATCAACTCGCAGTGGTGCTTCGGTCGGTGCCTTGACCCATTTAACGATGCCGCTGGTTGACACGGGTGCGAATTTTGGTGGAGTCTTTGGTAGCACATAGTACGTTGCGCCGACTTCGGCACAGAGTGCCTTTTTTGCATCGGCGTAGTTGTCGTCTTCGGTGACGACTAGCATGTTTGGTTTGTGCGTTAGGAAGTATGTTTTGAAGTCGAGTCCAATGTCGTGGTCGGTGCCGATGATGACTTCATCGATCACGTTCATGCCTTCGAGGACAGCTTTTTTGTGAACGTCTGGGATCGAAGACCGACGTTGTTTGTGATGCCACAGAACATCTTCGGATGCAAAGCAAACGGTTAGGTGGTCGCCAAGAGCGCGTGCTTCTTCAAAAAACTGAAGGTGTCCGGCGTGGATGATGTCGTAGCAACCGGAGACGAAAATACGTTTCATGGCAGTTCTGTGTTTTAGAGTGAGACTGGAAGGATGGGATGTCGGAATACTGCCCGGTAGCAAGGCCGCGGGCAATCGATCGCAGTAACGCATTCTCGTGGACGTTATGCTAGTTGAAATCCGTACTCAAGACACCCCGAAAGCCTCCGGACGAAATCGAACCGACGGGATTGCCGCGTTAGAATCCGGCGATTTTGCCACTGGCGTTGCAGCAAAGCGGGCTTGTTTTAGTTCTCAGAATGGCGAATCGCAAGTACTTTTTTCACCGTTGTTACCAGTTCTTCCATGCTGACACTGACGTCGTAAAGTCGGTGGCCGCGGTCAAGCAGCACGATCCTGCCGTTGTATTCCGAAGGGACTTGCGAGAAAATGGGACCGGTGCCGGTTCCGTCGTCGTAGAAGAAATCCCATTTTGGGAATTGTTTCTTCAGGTTACTCGTGGCTGCTTTGTCGAATTTTAAGTTGTTTTTTTCAACTTGGACCGCCAGGATTTTTACGGAGTTTCGTTGCCAACGTTCGCTTGACTTTTCAATCGCAGGCAGCAGCACCTCGGTGCCGTCTGTCTTACTCCAGAATACGATCAAGACAGGCATCGATTCAAGGGATAGTAATTTTAACGGTTGACCATCAAAGGTATCTACTTCCAAGTTAAACGGTTCGCCAACGGCCTGGCAGCGGCGGAGACCCTGAGAGGAGTGCAGTTGCATCGATGTGATCATGTCTCTGCTGGGTAAGCGGGCGGAGCAAGCCTGCAACGCTTTGTAAATTTCGATCGCGTGGGCATAGTGTCCATTGTTCTCCATCGAGTTTGCAGCCTCCCTGATGTGCCCAACAATTTCTCGACCTGCGGTGGGGACTTGCGAAAGCTCCGCACACACGTCGCGCATCTGGTCTCTTCCTGCTTTGGCTGTGTATTTGAGGTTCTCTTTAGCGCTAAAGAATTCGTGATCGCAAAGGCTCCAAAGATCCGTCAAAAGTAAGTACAGGTCGTTCGTGTCTTGATTTCCTGTTACCTTCCCTTGGTTGAGCAAGTGGTCCAAGATCTTCAGCGTCGACGGGCTTTTTTCAGGACTCGAGATTGTTCGGTTGAGCGATGTTTTAATCACCCCGTGAACGCGTTTCGATTCTGGATAATCGACCAGCAATTGGTATAGCTCTCTCGCATGGGACGCGGTTTCCTCGATGGGCCCGACTGAATTCAATAACGCCAATTCTAATCGAGCTTCAAAAGCGATTTCTGGATCCGAGGCTTCCTCGTGCAGTTCAGTGATCTCTCGCAATCGCATTCCCAGATCACCCAAGGCGAGTGGCGAGTTTTGGTCGGTCCAGAATGCGGACGCGGTGCTTTGAATGTTTACTAATGTCGATAGTTTATGGTGCTCTTTAGAAAGCGCTTCATCGGACATGGCGTCGATGATTTTTTGCTTCCGTTGGTAATTGGTTCGGAAATCCGAATCCTCTCTAAACTGTCGAATCTCGTGAAGGCTTTTCAGCGTGTCGGCCAGTTGGTCAACGTTTGCCTGTTTTACGAAAGTGTCAAAGTCTTGTTTCTCGGCTCGGGTGGCAACTTCAGCTCGGTTTTCGTCGTTGGCGGCGATCAAATCTGGATTGATTTGATCTTTTGTGAACAAGCTAATGATCAAAAACAGAAGCGTTAGGCCGATAATGAAACCGGCAAACATCGCCCAGAAATTCACGCCATCTTTGGCGGCGGATTTAGCGAGCGAGTTCTTTTTGCCTTTGGATTTTCCACTGCGGCTTGAGCTGCGTCGTGATGATGAACGACGGTTGGATGACGGGCTGCGGGAAGACATAGCAAACTACGGTTTTTAAAACAGCGAATATGCAAGCTGGTCGTTTTGCGTGTCAGCTTGCTCTGGGGGACGGTTGCGCATCGCCGGTTACGGCAGTTCGATTGACGACGGCGGATCGGTGGGCTTGGGAGTTTCGTTCGCCATGTTTTCAGTTTGGACGTAGACCATTCGTAACTGATGCAAAGCGTCTCGCAGGTGTCCGGCTTCGTCCTCGGTTAGGTTGCCTTTGGTTTTTTCTTCCAGTACTCCCAGCATGTCGATGCAGTGTTTTGCCAACGGACGGTTGGCATTCACTTCGCCCGAAAGCGGATCAGCCATCAGGCCTAACGCTGCCATCGCTTGGCTGCCCAACATTGAGATAAACACCAAGATGTTCGCCGGTGGAAATTCACCCATTTCAGGTGCCTCGGGCTGGTCATCTTCGGCTGGGGCGTTGTGGATTTGTTCCTTCTCCCGAGCGACTTGTGACTTCCAATCTTCGTCGACGATGATCTTAGGTTCTTCGTTATTATCAGACATCTGATTCCTGTTCGTTTTCTTTATATCTAACCCGAGTGTAGAGCGTGCAGCCAGTGTACACTCAAATTATTCGAATACTAATTAAACTTCTTGGGCTTGGCGGTTTCCAGATTTAGACTTCTCAATAGCCGCTTTCACGAATCCTGCAAAAAGCGGGTGAGATTGGGTTGGTTTTGATTTAAATTCCGGGTGATATTGTACCGCTACAAACCAGGGATGGTCGGCAACTTCAACAACTTCTACCAGTTTGTCGTCCCTGCTAGTCGCCGCAATCGTTAAGCCGTTGGCCTCTAACTGCTGGCGATACGTATTGTTAAATTCGTAGCGATGACGATGTCGTTCGTTAATTTCGGTCGATTCGTAGCAGCGAAGGGTTTCAGTGCCCTCGACCACGGTTGAATCTTGCGCTCCAAGCCTCATCGTGCCGCCCATGTCGGTGACGTTTTGCTGTTCGTCTAGCAAGCAGATAACCGGATGATTGGCATTTTTGTCAAACTCGGTCGAGTTCGCTCCTTCTAGGCCAGCGACGTTCCGAGCAAATTCGATCACGGCACACTGCATGCCGAGACAGATTCCAAAGAACGGGATGCCTTTTTCGCGGGCCCAGCGGATGGCTTGAACTTTGCCTTCAACTCCCCGTTCGCCAAACCCACCGGGAACCAAAATCCCGTCGTAGCCGGCCAGTAAGCGTTCCGGCCCTTCGCGTTCAACGTCTTCGCTTTGGATCCGACCGATGCGGACCTGGGCCAAATTCGAGATGCCGGCGTGGTCGATCGATTCGTAAATAGATTTGTAAGCGTCTTTATGTTCGGCGTACTTTCCGACAACCGCGATGCTGATCTCTGCCGTCGGGTTTCGCAAGCTGTGTAGGATCTCGTGCCAAGGGCTCAGGTCGACCGGGCCTTTGGGAAGGTTGAATTTGTTGACGATCAGTTTGTCCAAACCGTGATCGACCAAACTCAACGGCACTTCGTAAATCGAAAAGTCTTTGTCTTTTTCTTCGATCACTGCTTCGGTTGGCACGTTGCAGAACAACGCGATTTTCTCGCGGTCCTCGTTGGAGATTTCTCGTTCGGTTCGGCAGATCAGGATGTCTGGTTGGATACCGATCTCGCGCATCTGACCAACGGAGTGTTGAGTCGGTTTGGTTTTGAGTTCGCCGGCGGCTTTTAGGTACGGCACGAGCGTCAAGTGGATGTACAGGCAATTTTCTTTGCCCACTTGCAAACTGAACTGACGAATCGCTTCCAAAAATGGTTGGCTCTCGATGTCGCCAACGGTGCCGCCGATTTCAGTGATCACAACATCGACATCGTCGCCGGCCAAACCTGCGATGCAGTCTTTGATCTCGTTGGTGATGTGCGGGATCACTTGAACGGTCTTGCCAAGGAAATCACCTCTGCGTTCTTTTTCGATGACCTTCAGGTAGATCTGGCCTGTCGTGTAGTTCGATTGGCGTGAAAGAGGGCTGTGCGTGAAGCGTTCGTAGTGCCCCAGATCCAAATCGGTTTCGCTGCCGTCGTCCAGCACGTAAACTTCGCCGTGCTGGTAAGGGCTCATCGT
>JALZWN010000185.1 GCA_023300235.1 Mariniblastus sp. | reverse complement strand
TGCACTGTGAAAGAGCGCTCTTTTACCGAGTAAAAGGCGACATTCAGTTTCTTGCTGACGGCACCTTTGTTCAGCTTGGCTGAACAAAGCTTAAACCAACACGCCTTAAAACTGACACGCCTTAAAACAACTCTCCTTAACTCAGCGAATCACCATCGCTCGTCGGATCCTCAACTGGCGTTTCGGGTGACTCCTCAACACTTGGCTGATCACCCACGACACCCACTAAATCCACTTCCTTTGACCACGCAGCTAGGAACTCTGCCATACGCTGCGTCTCCTGGATCTTGGCCGTCGTCGTCCAAAAATCTTGCGTGGTCTTAAACTCTTCCACCGCCGATTCATAGCACTCGACCAACTGCGACATCCAGCGATTCGCTCCGGCCTGTTCGCGAACGACGCTGGTAACCTCAGTCGCATCGTCGGCATTGTACGTCCCAATCACGTGACTCAAACGGCCTTTAGAGTGGCTATGAGGAACCAATCGCATGCCAAAATTAAATCGACTGAATCGCTCAACCTCTTTCGCAGAAATCATCGGCCCGGATTTGGTTTTACTGCACAACACCACTGCACAACCAGCAGCAAGTGCCTCCAAGGCACAACGACCGTGGGCAAAAACCAAATCGTATTTCGGCAGCATGGTCTCGGCAGCGTTGTCGTTCTCAGGCAAAACAGCCGAGCTACGATCAAGCGAAATACCATGCTGGTCACAAGCGGCCTGTAGATCGGCGAGCGATGATTGATCCAGGTCGTCACTGTAGAACAGGGCTCGCTGGGGTTTGCCCGGCAGATCCGAACGCTTCCAAAATCTTCCGGTGTCGACAGCTGGCTGCAAAATCATCGTTCGTTCGCTCGGGCAACCAACTTTAATCGCCATTCGGTCAAAACAAGTTTTTTCAACCGCGATGTACTTTCGAATTCGATTCAGCAATGGCGGTCGGTCAAACGGACAAGCCCAATCGTGCATCACGTAGACCACGGGAGTTTCGGCAAAGCGAATCATCGCCGTCAGCGTCTCCAAACCTGACTGACCGTGAATAATATCTGGCGCGTTGTCGAGGTTGCTTAGGCAATCGACGACGGGAATCGTGGCATTTTCAAAAGCATCAGCCATCGGCCCCAACCGCGGGCAGTAAACGATCACACAGTGACCTTGCTGGATCAACCGATGAGCCAGCTCGAGCGTGTAGAGTTCGCTATCACCGCGATTATTTAGGCGGTGCTGAGTGATAAGAATATTCATGCTAGACCAAAGAACGGCGGAGAATGAGGAAAGGAGAGGTGACGACCGTAACAAAGTTAAGGCGCAGGTTCAAGATCGCCGGAACCGAAAGCTGTCATCGGCAGAAACAAATGACAGCCCGCTGCGTGAAGGCTTGTTGATTTCGTGAGGGTGCCATGCTTACGCGATCAGCAAAAGACTAATTCGAGAAAGCCCCTTTAAAAAACATCCCCACGGGATTTCCCCGAGAGCACATCCGACGCGTAAGCATGCCAACATGCAGGAGACACCCTTGCCCTCAAAGCCGTGAAGCATAGCACCCGACACATGATAAAACGCGTGAACACCTGGCCGAGCTACAACAACCCCAGCTGGACGCTGAAAACACCATCACACATCACAGTCCGCAACCTACTTAAGCGTGTCGGCGATCGCTGCGTTGATCGTTTCCGGTTCGGCCATGCGGCCGAGGCCTTTGGTGCGGCAGCTGAGCCAACCTTCTTGCGGATCAACGAACTTGACGCCGTCCTCTTTCAATTGCGACAGGTTACGTTGAACGGCTACGTGGTTCCACATTTCAACGTTCATCGCCGGCGCGACCAAGATGGGGCCGGCAAAGCACAAATAAAGCGTGCTGATCAAATCGTCTGCGATACCGCCGGCTGCTTTGCCAAGAAAGTTCGCGGTCGCCGGCGCAACACACAACAAATCGCTATCACGAGCGATCTCGATATGCGCGCCCAGTGAAAAGCTGTCATCATACAAATCAGTGACGACTGGCTGGCCGGTCAACGCTCGGAACGTCGCCGTACCAACAAACTTGGTCGCGGACTGAGTCATCACGACGCGCACTGCAAAACCGTCTTGAACCAAACGGCTAACCATCGCGGCAGACTTAAACGCCGCAATGCCTCCGGTTACCGCAACCACGATCGACTTTTTCGCCATGATGTTTTAGCTTCCAAAACAGACAATTATCATGTGGCTGGGTTAGACAATTCAACAACGCATACAGCTCGCCAACAAACGATTGCAAGCAACAGGGCGTTAGCCATCGGTTGCCATTTTC
The DNA here is from genome assembly GCA_023300235.1 of Mariniblastus sp. Lineage (GTDB taxonomy): Bacteria > Planctomycetota > Planctomycetia > Pirellulales > Pirellulaceae > Mariniblastus. The sequence continues at coordinate 29,118 of JALZWN010000185.1, read as the reverse complement.
GACGTCAGGGAATGCTCGGAAAATCCTAACCACAGCACTCAAACAAAATCTTACTCCGATAAGATCGGTTTATAGATCGTCCAAGTTCAATTCTGGTGCGTCATCGAAATCAGGAGATCCCGAGACACCTACGTTGGCGTCGGTGTCTAAGTAGATCTTATCTTGCATGATCTCTTGCAAGACGATCGCCATCTTGTCTTCCAGTTTGGTCGTAATCAGCGGGCGTGACCCTTTGTTCAACTGGACCATACGTTTTTGGATCAGAGTCGACAGCTTGAAACGGCCGCCAACTTTTCGAACGATGGCTTCTTCTTTTAGTTCGTCGTACATATTCTTTTACTTACTCTTGTGCTTGTAGAAGCTGGCAAATGTCATTTACGGTTTGGTCGATCGTCTGGTTAATCACGGTTTGGCGATACCGGTCGGCGGCGGCTAATTCTCGACTGGCGACTTCCAGTCGTCGAGCCAACGCGTCTTCGGTTTCGGTGCCGCGACCGCGGAGTCGGCGTTCGAGCTCTTCGAGGCTGCCCGGATGGATGAAGATTGTGATCGCATCTGGATAATGTTTCAAGACTTCATCAGCCCCTTCAACATCGATCTCCAAAACTATCCACTTACCTGTCGCGAGAGCTGATTCAACCGGTGCTCGCAGCGTCCCATACCAGTGCCCGTGGCCAAAAACCTCGATGCACTCCAGAAAATCTCCCGCCTGGCGACGCTGCTGAAAATCGTCAGCGTCAAGGAAATAATAGCTCTGCCCGTCCACCTCGCCCGGCCGATTGGGCCGAGTGGTCGCCGAAACGCTGGGCTCCAGCGGCAGTAGGCAAGTCTCGTAGAGCTGCCTCAGGACGGTCGTTTTCCCAACGCCCGAAGGCCCCGAGACGATGATAAGTTTTCCAGTGGACATGATAAGTACGCTCGGCAGAGGTTCGTTTGAAGGGCGCTTAGTCGCAATCGCCCCAACTGCGGACTGCTCGTCTACTCGATATTTTGGACCATCTCCCGAATTCGTTCAATCGCGGTTTTGATCTCAACCACGTGCTTGGCGATGTCGGAATTGTTGGCCTTGGAGCCGATGGTGTTGGTTTCCCGCAGCATCTCTTGGATCAAAAAGTCTAGCTTCTTGCCCGGAGTTGACTGCTGGATGACGAGTCGAAACTGTTCCAGATGAGTGGCTAGGCGGACGGTTTCCTCGCTGACGTCAGTACGATCAGCAAACACACCCACCTCTTTGATCACGTCGCTGGCAGTGACCGTCACTTCGAATTTTTCCAGCAACTTGTTGATTCGATCGGTCAGTCGTTTTGAATAGGCTTCCGAAACCGTTGGCGCAAGCTTTTCGATGCTAGCCAGTTCAGTTTCGATCGTGTCGATGTTGGAGAGCATGTCGACCTCCATCGCCTCGCCCTCGGTCCCCCGCATCTCGACCAGACTCTTGAGTGCTTCGTCCAACGCCTTTTTGACGATCGGCCAAAGTTCTTCTTGGTCGGTAGTGTCGGTGTCCTCGATGACGCCGGGCAAGACCAACAACGATTCGACGTTGATTGACTGGCTGCCACCAGCGATCTCAGAAAGCTGAGTCCAATAAGACTGGATCATGTCCCGGTTAAGTCGAGCTCGCTGGCCCGATTGCAGGTTTTCGGTTTTGATGCGAACCGAAACCGAACCTCGTCGCAACCCGGCTTTTAGCTGTTGCTCGACCCGCGACTCAAGCTCGGTGCTTAAATCGGTATTGATCGAGGTTTTCAAAAACCGATTGTTAACGGTCCGTATTTCGACCGCCACTCGGAACTGATCTTGTTCCACGGACGCTTGCCCATGGCCGGTCATGCTATTAACCAATGTTGGCTCCTGAACTAAGCGAGCGTTAACGCAAAAACGTAAAAACGTTGCGATCGACTTTGATTGATTTACTCGTCTTCTGTCGCAGCGTCGGCAACGTCTGCCTCTTCAACGACAACGGCTTCATCGGTCGCTGAAGAATCATCGGTCGCTGAAGATTCATCCGTCGCAGCGGCTTCATCCGTTCCAGCCTCATCGCCGGGAACGAAATCGTTTGAAGTATCCGCTTCGGTGCTGGCTGCTGAACCAGCCTCTGACGAACCTTCACTCGCATCATCGCCACTCATGGCCGACTCGCCCGCTTCGGCATCACCTTCAGCACTACCCATGCTGGCACCGTTGTTCGCTGCAGATGGCTCAGGTGCTGGTGGTGGATTGATAAAAGCGATCGTCAACATGCACAAAAAGATCCAAAGCGTCGCCGAGACGATGGTGACTTTCGTGAACGCATCTCCGGCTTTGGCACCGAACGCACTGCCACCACCGCTGCCACCAAGAGCACCGGTCAGGCCGCCGCCTTTGCCACGTTGAATCAACACTAAAAAGATCAACCACCCCGACAGGACGAGCAGCAAGATCATCAATACGAATCTGCCCAGATGGAAGTCAGCCAGCAGTAGGTTCTGAGGAAGATCAAGCAATAAAAGCGAACTGATCATTTGAAATCACTAATGAAAATTAAGGTTAGAAATCCGGTTAGCCGTCGATTTAAAAACAACGGTTAGAAATAATCCAGGACTTGTGTTTTGAAAAAATTGACGAAAGCTGCCACACCAGCGGCAGCGATCTACTAGGCCAAGGCGTCGATGATTCCGGTGAAGCTATCCACCTTCAGCGACGCACCACCGACCAAAGCACCGTCGATGTCCGGTTGGGACATCAGTTCGGCGGCGTTGGCAGGTTTGACACTACCGCCGTACAGCACTCGGACTGAGTCGGCGGTTTCTTGATTGTAGTGGGCGGCCATGATTTTGCGAAGATCAGCGTGAACCTCTTGAGCTTGCTCAGGAGACGCTGTTTTGCCGGTTCCGATTGCCCAAACGGGTTCGTAGGCGATCACAACATTCTTCATTTGTTCGGCAGAAACGCCAGCCAGAGATCCTTCGAACTGGGACTTAACGACTTCAATGGTTTTGCCGGCTTCGCGCTCTTCAAGCAACTCGCCCACGCACAATACCGCCACTAAACCCGCATCCAACGCCGCGTGAACTTTTTTGTTGACAAGCTTGTCGCATTCCCCCATCACGTTGCGGCGTTCTGAGTGCCCCAAAATCACGTGAGTACAACCCAGATCTTGCAGCATTGCAGTGCTGGTTTCACCGGTAAAGGCTCCGTTACCTTCGAAGTAAACGTCTTGACCACCCACGGCCACGTGCGATCCAGCAACGGCAGCACTCACGGCATCCACATAAACCGGGGCTGGGCAAACCAGTACATCGCACTTGTCAGCTGATCCCGCCGCCAAGCCTTGAGCCAACGCAACGGCGTCGGCTTTGTTCAAGTTCATTTTCCAGTTGCCTGCAATCAGTGGTCGTCGCATTGATTTATCTATGTTGAATTCAAAATTGGTAAGGCATCATTGTCTCGGCCCATCATTGTCTCGGCCCAACGGTTTTGATCGCGAGATGCTCAAATGCATGCTCAACGGATTTCCCATAAAACAGGTGACCGAGAACGCTTCAGCGAATCTGAGGGCTCAAGACGGCCCAACAGGTTACCAGAAACTAGAAATTCAAATAACGGCTGATTCCGCCGGTTTTTCCAAAAAGATCCCGATTTATGGGGCCTCCGACGGCAGGCGGCTTGCCTAACCGCTCGAATTCATGTGGCTTGGTGCCAAAGCTCGCAATCTCAGCACCCAGCATGGATGTGCTCGGACTGACAGACCAGACTAGACCGACCAAGCCCAGCGGGTATCAGCTGTACAATTAAACGGTAGCCCGACGCGCTGGCGAGGATTTCAAACGCCAACCGACAATTAAACTGACAAGCCCCCGCCAGTCCCCTGCGCTAGTCCCCTGCGCTAGGTGCTTCCGGGAATTTAGCGACGTCCGTTCAGGGCTACCGAAGTCATCTGCAAAAGCTGGCTACTGCTAAGGCGTCAGGTGCTAAGGCGTCAGGTGCTACGGCGTCAGGTCTATTGTTTTTCACCCGGCCCGCCGACGAACTCCTCGCGACTGATCTGGCCGTCCTGGTCGCCGTCAAAACGCTTAAACCTCGCTTCAAGATTAGGCTTGCCTTCCATTCCAGCTTGATACTCTTCAAGCGAAAGCGAAGCGTCCTTGTTTACATCCCAATGGGTGAAAGGAACGTTTCGATCGGCGCCGCCTTTCTTGGCTGCAGGTTTAGCCTGAACCGCATTGTCCTTCTTTTCCTTTTTGGCAGGGGCCGGCGTGGCAGCCTGAGTGCTGATCGCTGAATCAATATACGACTTGCCCTTTTTGCGAACCTCTGGGTAGCTGCGAAGAAACTGATTCTCATCCACTAGGTTGAGATAATAGTGCGTGGTCCCCGCGGGCAGGGTCGCGGTTACCTTACTGCTATCCTTAATAGTCGCTGGCAACCGGAACCACTCTTCGTATTTATCACCACCATTTTGCGTATAGAGAACATCCGCACGCTTAACGCTGGCTCCGTTTTCGCGAAAAGCAAATTCAACGTCCTGCCCATTTCTCTCATGAGACTCGACGGTGCAAATCTTATCGGCGCCCGGCAATGGCGGGGTGCATGTGTGATTGTAATATGGATAGCTTGCTTTCATCGCGTCCAGCTTCGCGGTCAGCAGAGCATCCATTTTGGCCGCCCGCTCAGGCATCGAATCGACCAGATTCTTCGATTCTTCGATGTCCACTCGTTGTGCTTTGCCGCTGGTCGAATCGTATAGCTGAAACAATTCCAAATGAGGATTCCTAGGATTGTTCACGTGGTCGTAATTGCGAACCAGTTTGTAATCGCCAATCCGAATCGTACTTTCCATCGCTACACCGTGAGGGAAATGCCAAACCATCGTGTCACGAGTCGTGCCATCGGCGTGCTTGACCAGTTGTGCATCTTGAGGGTTGTTCTGCAACAGTGGCAGGAGATCACAACCATCGAGACTCTTTTCCGCTGGCTTTGGCGTGTTGGTCATCGACAGGATCGTGGGATAGAAATCGAGACCGTTGGCCATCACGTCGGTTTGCACGCCCGCGCCAATGCCCGGACCTGCGATCAAAAGCGGCACTCGTGTCCCGCCTTCCATGGCCGAAATTTTCCCGCGAACCAGCGGTTCGTTATCGGTGTAGCGTTCTTTCGAACTGCCTTCCATCCCACCGTTGTCAGAGGTAAAGATGACATAAGTGTTTTCGCTCAACTTATGCCCAGGCCAACGCGGGTCTTCCGTTTCATCCAGATAGTCAAAGATCGTCCCGATGTAGTAATCCAATTCCTCGACCATCGCACAGTAAAACGGATTCTTCTGTCCCGGCGTGGCTTTCGTGGGAGTGTTCTTCGGATCCGTCCCCAACCGCTTGGTGTACTTGTCCAGCAAGGCCTCCGAGCGTGTATGAATCGGCGCGTGAACCAACCAAGTGGCGTAATACAAAAAGAACGGCTTGTCCTTACTCTCGTTTAAAAAGGTGAGGGCGTCATGGTTGGTTTGGTGAAACGGGAAGCCATTTTCGTCAAGTCGATAAGGATCGTCTTTGTCGGTCGTCGCAAATCCCGCCAAACGATCCTTCATGCCACTCCGCGCGCCGCGAGTGGCGCGGGTGAAATCAAAACCCACATCCATGGGTTGTGGATAAGCGTGGTGGTTGATCGCAATATGCCATTTGCCCGAGTGGCCGGTTGTATAACCGTTCTGCCGCAACACCTTGGCAACCGTCAATTCGTCCGCAGGCATTCGGCCACTGTACCACGGCGCCATCACGCGGGCATTCTTACTACACACCGGCGGCGCACCTCCGACGACGCTCGTTTTCTGAGCCCGCGCGGCATGGTTGCCACTGATGATTGCACACCGTGACGACGAACAAACCGGCGTCGGAGAGTATCCCTGCCAAAACATGACTCCCGTTTTCGCAAAGGCATCGATGTTGGGCGTTTCCATCGGCGAAGGCTGGTCGATGTCGTAGCACTTCACGTCCTGCCAACCAAGATCGTCAGTCAAAATCAAAACGATGTTAGGTTTTGCTGGCCGATCAGTTTGCGCTGTCGCAACCGCTGCGTGCGCAAACGAAACAGCAATTACGCTCAACACAAAAAGAGACTTCAATGTTGTCATTTGTTTTCCAAGTTTCAAAATTACAATATGCTTTCGGGCAGGCCCTTCTTGGCACTGCAAAAACAGAAAGCGCATCGCTCGAAAAGGTTGTGGGATAAGCTTTTACTTAAGACCTCCGCAACAACCTACGTCGTCGCCAAGAGATTACTTGTTCGCGTCGGCTAAGTTCTCAGCCGACGCGATATCGCCCCGAACTTAATTGCCGCTCTTCGTTGCATACAAGCGGCAAAGCGCTAGCTCGGTGATTTTTGAATTGACGACATGGTCGTATTTCCGCACCAGCTTGTAACCACCGATGTGAATCGTACTCCTCAACGCGAGGCTACGTGACGCTCACATAAGCGAGACGAGGCCACGTGCATTTTTATTTACCAATAATTGGCTTAAATCCAATTGTGCTGTGAAGCCCCTGTAAACCATTTCGGAACGTCTACCTTAAACGACCTTGGATCGTCTTTGACAAAACGGATTTCAAGCTGGCTTACTTAGTTTTCCATTTGATCTTCGCCTGCTTGGATTTGGTATCAACCCAAACGCTGGCATGCTCAAATTCGCGAGTAAACTCCCAACCTCGCGGATCGGTTCGCTGATAAGGCCCTTGGGGCGGGCCAAGCGGCTTATGCAACTCCGGGTAATCTCGCAGCGATCCCGATGACAACTTCCAGCCCCATCCGTATTGGAAATACGAATAAGGCTGAGCACCGATCAGGTAGCAGGCGAGGTAATACTCCAACCTATCCTTGGCCAATGCCGCCATTTTTTCAGTCGGTTCACTTTTCGCTTTTAGCTGATCCGTTTGCCCAACCGAGCTGCCTTCTGACTCGACGCCAATTCGAAAGACCGATATTTTGCCAGCTTTGGCCAGACGCAACATGTCGTCCCAGTCTTGCAACAGACGTTCTTTACTGAGACTCTGTTCGTTGTAATGCTCAAACAGGCTGGCATCGACCGCCGAAAAGACATGCTTCGCAACGGGCTGAGTTGCGTTGTTGCCCAGCAAAATTTTGTCGTCGCCAAGCTTTGCTTTCAGCGCGGCCATCATTAAGCCCATCGCCTTTCGAACCTCTTGGCTTCTATCTTTTCGTAGCCAGACAAAGCCATGCATTTGATCGATAAAGGCGCCGTCGCAACCGGACTCCGCAACTCCCTTGGCCACCGTGTCGACCCACCATTGCCTAAACTCCGGGTTCAACACATCAAAACAGTAAATGTTTTGGCGACGAGCGAGTTCTCCCGTTTCAGGATCCACTAACAGAAGCTTTTTCAAATCCGGGTGCGAGTCGATCTTTCTACGCGTAAAGGCGGTGTTGTACGAAGTGAAAGGCCATGCATACGCGGAATTAAAATAGAACAACACTTTGACATCGGGGTTTATCTTCTTAAAGGCTGCAGCCTCATGCTTAGCTCCCAGTTCAGCTGCCCCCAACGCCCTCGTAGCATGCGACTTTTCAATGCAGATAAAATCGGTGCGTGCCGCAATAGAACTTACTTCCGCTGCCGATAAAACTCGCTGAGTATCTCCGAACATGAAGTACATCGGCGTGGTGTCCCAGCTAAACTTGGGGTAGCTGGGCTTATCCCCAAAAGGATTTTCAATTCCCCTCTTGCTGGTACGCTCCTTCCGCAAAACCTTTTCGCCACCATAAAACTTGTGGCCGGGCAGGCGTTCGGTTTTCTTGCTCAGGCCGAACAGATTTCGATTCGATTCGCTGACCGGAATCGGCTCGATTTGCAAATCCGTGCTCTTTAAATCGACCGGAGTTAAGATCGCCGTTTCGCCTTTACTCAGTTTGATCTCATAAAGGCCTTCATCGATTTCCCGCACCTTGCCAGACGTTACGACCCTGCCGTCGATGTAGATTTTTGGGCTGGGAATGTCTGTCTGAATCACGCAAGGCGAACCGACCAGGCTTTCAACCGACACAAACTGAGTTACGCCAGCTTTCCGTTTTGCACTGACCAAGAACGCACCCTGTGTTCGCAATCGATGAAACACCACATCGGGCCAGCGTTTAGGCGACGCAGGAAGCACACGGATCCTACCACCCCAACTCTGCAATAACATGTCGTGGATGCAAGTTGCAAACGAAAGAGGACTCTCGATCACCGGGCTGCCTTCGGCATACATCGTGGTAGAAGACACATTTTTGTGCTGGATTAAAAAGTCTAAATACTCATAAGCTTTCCCTGCGTCGCCCAGCATGGCGTACATCGATGCGGCCCCCGTGGCGGTATAGCCCGTCACTGGCATCGCCTTGACCTTGACCTTGCCTTTGACTGAAACGTCAAGCCAGTGATCGAGCGAAGTTCGGAGCAACTTCTTTTTTTCTGGATCGTCAGGAGTCAACACGGCCAGCGGATAGAACGCCAACAAGTGCGAGTAGTGGCGGTGTGGCAGTTCAAAAGGAATGTCTTTGCCGATCCGCATTCCGTTTTCGTCGATTTGAAATTCGACCAAGTTATCTACGATGTTTTGCCATTTGGCAGCAAACGGATCGTTTAGACCATGTTCGCGATTGATATCTAACAACGTCTGGCAACTCCATTGCATCAGCGCGATCGTAAAGTTGATATCTCGGCCGCGACCTCCGGGGTATTCGGGGGACCAACTATACTTGATGTGAATTTTGCCATCGCCATCATCAACCGCGTTTTGACGCAGATAGTTCAAGTACGAATTGACCGTTTTGCGCAAGATCGGAAACAGCTTCTCACGCATGCGATCTCGGTCGCCGGCATAGCTGCAGTGCAACCAGTAATCGTGCAAAATCCACGCCAGCATGTCAGGCACTTTGGCTTGGTTGTTCGCAATCATGTCTTGCGGAAAAAGAGCAGCGACCGCGGCGCTGTCTTTCCAACTTTTGGGGACATTCCCTGCAAGGTTGTCAGCGTAGCGATCGATCGAATTTGGCAACGATTCACCAACGCCCAGTCGGTTCGCTGTCAGGTGGGTCCAGTATTGCAATTCAACATTCAAATCGCCCCACACCATCGGCCAAAATGTTTTGTGATACCAAGGCCCCATCAGATCCATAATGGGACCATCGCCTCGCGTGGCTGAAGCAAACTTGTACATTTGAATCCAGTAGAACGCCTCCTTCTCTGGATCGTTGATCGACAAAAAACTGAGCGGGTAATAGTCATGCCACCACTGCTGGTGAGCTGCAACAAACGTCTGGTCAGCAATCTGCTTACGAGCGCGAATTAGATTCTGCTTGACCGTTTCAAGACTATCGTGCTCCGGGAAACTGTGATGCACGCTGGCCGTCAAAACCTGCTTACCAGCGGAGTCTCCCGAGATCTCCCAGCCCGTGGTTGTCTCGCCGCGATTGTCATGCAACATTTGCAAACAAAACTCTATCCCATCGGCCTTGCTCAGCGTTGGTGCCGGCGGCATCGGTACGGGGGCTGTTCGCATTTTATCCCAATAAGCACCCTTGGGGCCGCCACCGGCATCTAACGTTTCGCGAACCGGCGGAAAAGGAACCGCCGGATGCCACGTGACCTGCACTGACTCGCCCTCAAAAGCGTCCGTCTCGAAGTAAATCACGTCATCGACACTATGCGACAATCCACGGACCTTGTACGAACCTCGCTCGGTTTGAATCGTTCCAGTCAGTTCCGCATTCCACAGACTCAGGCGAAGATCTGCCGATCGAATATCGCCTTTGGACTTAAGCTTGAAATGCCCCAGCGGCAAGCGACTGCGATAGATCCAGAGGTTTTCGTTTCCCTCATGGGGCAAGCGGTGGTCGGAGTAGTCGTGACGACCAGCAAAAATCGAAATGACATTCTTCGCATCACCTTTGGCTTGATAAAACAAAAACCCAACATTGCCATTGCCTGTGAAAGGAGCCAATTCCCAACGGGGGGGGACTCGATCCCAAACCATGTCGTGCTGAGCAAGAAAGTTAGGCCAGTCAACCGACGCGGAAATCTGATCGCCGTTTTCATGCGACGGTTGACGAGCATGCGCGTTCACAGAACAACACAAAGTGAATAAAACAAACAGCAAATTGGTGAAGTGAGGTTTCATGCTTCTCTTTTATTGATGGTCTACCAAAAACTAAATCGCCTGCGTTACCGTTTTGTCGCGTGTTGGCTGCATTAAACAAGACAACCGCATGCCTGCCGCGACCCTAGCAAGGTCACTGCCTAGCTTGCACGATTCGATCCCGGTTGCTTCATCATCGCCTTTAGGCTGGGCAAGCGATTTCCATAAACACCGCGACGCGAAGTGGATTACTTGACGCAGATCGCGGCGGGCCTGCGGTCTGACCCAGCTCCTAACCGTCGTGGCCGTCGAACCCTGCGGCTTCGCCAACCAGAAACCCTTCCGTAGCTGAAGCTATTTGCCCGCAAACGCGTCTGGCAGCCCAAGCAAACCAAACAGGCCCGCGCCAGACGAACCAATAAACTGACGACGATTCGCTTGGACATGCATTTCCTATTTCCTTGGTTATTCGTACTCCAGCCAAACCGTTGCTGTCGTGTCGGTGTCGCTGACGGCTCGGATCCAGTAAGCACTGAACCCAGTCGGGAACGCATGCGTCATCGTTTTGCCGGCTTCCAATTCGAAACTTTGGTAAGGCACCCACAGTCCGGTTCCGTCCACGTCGACTTCTAGCGTTATAACCGCGGAGCTGGTGGTCGTGAGTTCTACGCTTTTTTGGTCATAAGCGGTCATCAGGTAAGGGTCTGATGAGGTTCCGGCTTTGACGGGTGTTTCCTTCCACGGCCCGCCTTGTCCGCGGGGTTTGCCGAGCTTCCAAAGATCGTCGACCACGCCTGCCCAGACCGCGGCTTTTCCATCGGCACTGCGGAAGATGTGGGCGCTTTTGGTTTCCGCGTCGACCCCGGTGAATAGTAACAACCCGTTATGAGAACAGAAGTCATGAACCGCAAGGTTATGCGTCGCCACCGGCCGGACCTTGGCCACGCCCTGGGCATTGCGGGCAGGCAGTTCGTAGAACGTGCCGTGTAGGTTCAGCAAATCACGCTCGGTCACCACTTCGCGACAGACACGTGAGCCGTCACTATCGCCGTAGGCTGAATTCATTGGGAAACGATAACGCTTGCCATTTTCCTCCAAAATCACCGAAGCCGCATCAACGCTGAAGACCTCTGCCGGTTGAGCAACGGCCTTCATCAAGGAGCCCCTCTGCTTGGCGTCATCAACCTTCGTAAGTTCCATCTTCGGATTCAGCTCGTAGTATCCGCCACCATCGACAGCTAGGCCAAGCCTATTGAAGGCGAGACTACGCATGACTCCGGTACTGGCGGCAGTTTTGTCGGTAGTCGCAATACCGTTGAACAACGGATCGTTTTGGGTGTTGCGCTGATCAAGATTTCGGTATTGAAAGTTGGCGGTGACGCTGGCGGCAGCTTGATCGGCTTTGAGACGAATCCAAACCCCCGTATCGTCGTCATTAAAGAGAATTTGCTGGCTTCCATCGACTGTGACCTTTCGTAGCTCCGTCCATTCGCCGCTTCCTTTTTTGTCCACTTCGAGGGTGAAGGTGACCGGCGTCGCCGCCGCGTGGGTCAGCGTGAGTTGGCGGTGGTCGTAACCAGCGAACAGATAAGGGTCGCTGGCAACATCAGCATCGATGTCGTCACGGAGCCAGACGGAACCGCGTCCAATGACGGGCCCAAGCTGGTCCAACTGGGACGGTTTGACGAACCACAGATTGGAATTGGATTGCTTTGCTGAAGCATGTTTTGCCTTGAACGCTCGCGTATTCAAGAACTCCGCTCTCGCAGAATCGTCACAGCCTAACACCACCCGGTCGTTCCATCTGCAAAAGTCTCCAATGACCTTTAGATAGTTCGAACGAGGCGCGATGCCGGCCGAGTTGCTCCTAGAGAAACTGGCTGGAAATCGCCAAAAGGTTCCATGCATCGTGGCCAACAAGTCATCCTCTCCGATTTCGCGGATCCTAGGCCATTCGGTATTCCAGCCGTGGGCACCGTCGTAAGAGTGACTCGCTTTGGGCAGGCGATAGTATGTCCATTTTTTGTCTTCAAGCAGTGCCAACAGCAAGGAACGCTCGTCCCAGCCCATGGCCCAAATAGGATCCGTTGCCGGATGATCGCTCCCATAAATTCCGCCTGGACCGGTGACTTCGGTAAACTGGTTTTTACGGATGAGTTGCCATGTGCCATCTCCTGACCACTGCGCTAGAGCGCCGGATGTCGTCGTCGGGTCCGCCTGTGCCGCTCTGCCCCGCATTCCATTGTTTGAATAAATCAAGCGACCTTGTCCGGAGTAGAGCCCCTTTCCGTGATAGCCATGTAGCTTGGACAACACCCCGTTGCCGACGGTTTCTTTGAAACGATGGTCGTCCTTGATGTGTTCTTCCACCTCGAGTGTTTTGACATCGACACTGTAGAGGCCTTCTTCCATGGTGGCATAATAGATTTTTCCAGCGGGATCAGTGAGGTGCCGCGCATTACCGGTAAGCCGGCCAGGCATACGATCAAAATGTATTGCCCGGACTTCGCCAGCGGCACTGATCGCGTAGGGGCCGATGAACAACTGATTTGATTCGCGGTGAATCATTCGGTTGGCGGGCGTGCCGCCAATGCTTTCGGGGCGAATGATTTGCTCTAGGTCTGGTGTGAACTGATAGAGCTTGTCCAAGGAACCTTTCGGTCTGTGAGAAGCATAGGTGATGGCCCACAAGCTACCCGCCCATGGCACAAGACCGCCCGAGCCACATTCGCTTTCATCATTGTGCATCGCCAGGTGCGGGTAAACTCCCGAAATGCTGACGGGATTTTCTTGCGCAGACAGGTTTCCTAGCAACGCTAAAAACACAGTGGCGATGACGAGTTGTTGGACAAACCGGATTTGCATAATGATGTAACCGAGGCTTAGTTTTTAAATCGTTTTTTGTGAATAATTGAACGGAAACTATTGTAGCTGGATTTCCGCCGACACCCACCGCACAAACCTCGCATGGATTAAATTTTTCTTTCACGTCGATCCCGCGCGGGAATCGGGAATAAGTTTGATCTTGATAAAAAGCCCGCCCGCCCTCATTTACGACGACCTGAGCGCGTGGCTTCATTTCCCCTTGCCAGAATTACCTCGCCCGCCTGTAGGCCCGCGAAACAAATCGCATCGAGTATAGGGCGTTGTTTTTAGTGAAGTAACTAGAGCTCTCCATTTCCAACAGCCTCCCAAAGAGGCGACCAGCTGCTCGCTCAACTATCGATCTGGTAAATCCCATTGCTGGGACATTGAAGACGCTGGCCAGCATGCCGTTGCACAAGGTGAACCCGTTTTACAAATCAGGCAGTCCTGATAATTGATAGCCCCACGCGTTAGCAAGGATTTCCTCGGGGTCCTCGCTAACGGGTTTGTTGTTTTAGCCATGCGCAGATAGTCGCCTTTTACTCAGTAAAAGAGCGCTCTTTCACGGAGAGCGCTTTTTCACGGATTGAAAGGCGACATTGGGATCCTCGCTGACGCAGCGGGCTATCAGAACACCTAAATTAAAAGCCTGATCTACCCTATGCCATTGCAGGGCACGGTTAGACGACTGCAGATGAAAAGCTTATATTTGACGCGGAATTACCCAGCCCAAGGATTGTTGAAAACAAACGTAAGCCTCTGCCTCGTGAAACTATTTTATTCGGACACCTTTGAACTACCGTTGCCAGCTGGCCATCGCTTTCCGATGGCGAAGTACACTCGGCTCCGGAATAGAATCGAAGCAACACTCGTTCCCGAAGGGCGTTGTGAACTGCTGTTGCCGCCAGCAGCGACGGACGAGCAACTGTCGTTGGTGCATACTCGAGGGTACCTGGAAGCAATTAAAACCGGTGAGCTGACGGACGTTGAGCAGCGACGGATTGGTTTTCCGTGGTCGCCGAAAATGGTTGAACGTTCGCGTCGTTCGACGGGGGCGAGCATTGCCGCAGCGCGTGCAGCAATTAAAGATGGCGTCGCGGTTAACCTGGCTGGCGGTACTCATCATTCGTTTGCCGATAGCGGGCAAGGGTTTTGTGTTTTCAATGACGCTTGTGTGGCGGCGAAGGTGCTGCAAACCGAAGGCCTGGCCAAACGAGTGATGATTGTTGATCTGGATGTGCACCAAGGCAATGGAACGGCAGCTATTACTAAAGACGATCCTACGGTTTACTCGTTTTCGATGCACTGCTCCAAAAATTACCCGTTTCGAAAAACCGAAGGCGACCTAGATGTCGCGTTACCACCGGCGACCGAGGACGAGTATTACTTAGCGCAAATGCGATTTGGATTGAAGCGAGCGGTCGACGGGTTTGATCCAGACTGCGTGTTTTACTTGGCTGGTGCGGATCCGTTTGTGGACGATCGCCTAGGGTTGCTAAGCCTGACGAAGGCTGGATTGCAATCGCGAGATGAGGGCGTGCTAGATTTCTTTGGCCGGCGTGATGTGCCGGTGGCGATTGCAATGGCCGGTGGCTACGCCGATGAAATCGAAGATATCGTGGACATTCACTTCGCTACCGTACAAGCGGCACTACAACTTGGCGGATCGCCGAACTGACAAGCAACGGGGCGCCAGCGGCATCCGATTGTGCCGATTATTGGAATCTGCGTAGTAATCCGGCCCGCATTCCCGCAAAAAACCGTGCCCAAAAGAGGCTTGCGTCCGCAGTCAAACTTTCTTACCAAGCTCGCTTAAACGTAACCTAATCTTGATTAGTTGGGAACAATTGCGTTCAGCTCCATGAACCCGATCGCGATTAATTTGACGATACCACCCCATTCTTCTCAGGTATCGCAGCCCTTATTTCGGAACAACTCAAGTGGACCAAAACAATCGAAGCAAAATCATTTTGCAAGCCATACGCAAGTGGTGCAACTACATCGTAGCAACACTCTTATTGGTTTCCCTAGGTAGCATTTGCATGCGACCCAACGCTCCTGCGCTTGGGCACGTGTTGAACAACCTGTGGTACTTGGCTCCCATGGTTGGCGCTAGCTTATTGCTATTGCCTCTTTTGATCAGAGAAATACTGACCGCCAACACTCGAGTCACTGGACCGATTCGTCGACTGCGCCGCGAGATCCAAAAGCTTCGCGATGGCCAAGCACTCCGCCCCCTACGCCTGCGAGACGGCGATCACTGGGGTGGGCTAGCAGATGATTTTAACGCGTTGGTAAATCAAATTCATATCGAGCGAAATCAAACCGCCGACGATAGCCCACCGGTGATTTTCTCGATCAAACGAACCGGTGGTTAAGCTCGGCCCACTCGGCTGATTTGGCCAGAACCATTTCGCTAAAAATACGGCAGTACGTAAACTACATACAACACCGCCAAAACAATTTGCACTACAGCGTAAGGCACCGCGGCCTTCACAAACCCCATGAACGACATCGGCACTTTGTGCTTATGCATGATCGTGACCGCGACTAAAGTCGACGCCGATCCGATCGGCGTCAAGTTCCCGCCAAGGTTTGCCCCGAAGATTACCGACCACCAAAGCGTTGAGTCGCTTGGCGTGCCTAGGTCATGCAAAATACTTCCAAACATTGCCGCCAACGGAATATTGTCCGTCACGCTACTGAACACGGCTGATCCAAATAGCAGCACTGTGGCGTCGGCTTGGTTGGCAGGCGACGCTTTGAAATCTTGCAGTACCACTTGCAAACCGTTGCCGATCGCGTGCAGGACCATCGCGTGCTCCATCACGTAAATCACCACAAACAAAGCCGCGAAAAAGCCAAGCAAATCCCAGTCGACCGCACTGTAAAATTGGTTCACATCGGATTTGTATCGCCAGAGCATGATCACCGCGAACGACATCGCGACGAACCCCATTCCAAGATTGCTGATCCCCGGCAATACCGAAGTCGTCGCGATCGTCAAAATAAACAGCACCAACATCACCGCAGCGAACTTAAAAAATCCCCAGCTTTCAACGCCATCGTTTTCATCAAAGCCAGCGACCAACCGACGAGCTTCGGATTTTTCCGTGTCGGTTTTAAGCCGTTTGATTTTGAACAGTATCGACCCCATAAACAGTGTGATCAACGTCGCCACAAACACAAACGGTGCAGACTTAACAAAGAACGTCACGAAACTGATTTCGGCAACCGTTCCAACAATGATGTTCGGCACGCTAGAGATCAACGTTAGCAACCCCCCAATGTTCGTCAGGAGCCCCTCGATCAACAAGAACCCCAGCAACTGCTCCCGGCGCCCGAGTTTGTCCAACGACACGACCGTGAGCGAACCGACAATAATCATCGCGGTAACGTTGTTCAGAACTGCCGAAAACACGACCGTCATGATGCCGTAAAAAAACAACAGCAAAAGCGGATCACCTCGCGAAGCCTTGGTGACCTTGATCGCAATCCACGAAAACAAACCTGACTTGCTGGTGATATCCACAAACAAGCTCGACCCCAAGATGATCGCGATCACGGACCAATCGATACCCGGGATGTAAACCGGAGTTCGTAATCGATGGCCGTCGACGTGCAATGAAGTATGAGCTGAATCCTCCCCGTCACCGGCGTGATCTTCGCCCGCGTGACCTTGTTCATCACCGGCGTCACCGTCTCCTTCGACGATCGCAAAATGCTGCGTCGTCTCGACAGACGCATTGTCTTGGTACTCGATTTCCACGGGATTGGCAAAATCAACTTCGATCGATCCCGAGGGGCATCTGATTTCGTGCGAACCCACCACGATGTCTTCGAAGCTCAGGACCCCACACAGCGTGCCCGCCAACAGACAAACCACGGCAAACGATCCGGCGATGATCGACTTTTTGGCGTGGATTTTTTCCTCCAACGCCAAGCAAGCGATCAAGCCCACCAGCAATAGCGAAAACAAAAGCGTGATCGGCCAGCCAACTGCGGGACCACTGGCTAGGATTGCAGGATCAAGAAACATCTCGGATAGATTGATGGTCATGAAGGTTTGTTTAAACAAAGGTTCTGATTCGTATGTTGGCGACGGCGCCGTTTAAGCTGAACGTGAAACGCCAACGCCTTCCGGCGAATCGTTCAACGAGGGGGTACGTTCTAGATCAACAGCATCGGTCGTTTTCGCATTTCGACTGCCAACGGATAAGCCAGCCCGTGCATGGCGGCCTGATCATCGTCTTTTGTGTGCAACACCAATAGATCGATTTCATGTTCTTCGATCAGTTTCTGGTGGTCTTTGAGCAGATGCCCGCAAGTCACGATCGCTTCGACTTTTATTTGGGCCTGTTCTTCCAGCACCAATCGGCAAGACTCGATATAGTCTCGCGGCTCGGCCAACAACCGATTCACGATCGCATCACGAGCCGTCTCGGAATCGATTTCGGCGATCTTGTCGATCACATTCAAGAACCGCTCGAAGATCACCTGGTCTTCTACGTGCGTCAAAAACAATTTGCCGTCTGGTCGAACCAAGCTGGCTGCCATATTGACCAAGTGATGATCACCCGCCAAGTGGTCGGTGATCGCCATGACCTTTGCGGCGCCGGTCCGAGCGAGTTCGGCCGATTCAAATTCAGTTTGCAGCTCCATCCGTGGCATCAACAGGATGGGCGTCGATGTGGCTTGGGTAAGCACGTCCACGTACACGCCCAAGCTGTAAGGATGTTCGTTGGCTGGGATGTGCAGGTTCCGGTAAGTGCAAATCAAGTCTGGACGAAAGTCATTGATTTGCTCCAGCAGTTGAGGCACACTGGAAAACTGCTTTCCGTCGATCAGCTTCCAAGTCGGAGCGATTTGGTCGGTGAACTCGCCCAAAAACATTTTGACTTCGTCGCTAAACGGCTGGCTGGCCCCTTCGTCCAAGTCGGTCACCACCATCACGCGCTCAAACTTCACCGCGGCTGGCTCAAAGGCCTCTTTAGACGCCGCGCGGAAAATACTTTCAAACTGGTCAATCTTGGGCATACGAATACTCTGGTCCAAAGGGGGCTGAGGGACCGACGAGTGTAACGTCTACGCGGTTTTTGTCACGGTGTAGGAAAAAGCCATTTCCCCAGTGGCTCGACTAAGAATTTAGCGGCTTCATCGATTAACAGTCAGGTTCCACGGCATAGGTGCCCCGCATGTTTTGGCGAAGCCTAAAAAATGTGGAGATGGGCTTCCAGCCTGTCTGCGCGCGCATCACAGGCTGGAAGCCCATCACCACATTCCCTCGCTAACGCTCGGCTTTGGGTAAAACGATTTTGAGACCACCCCTAGGTGGCTACAGCACCAACCAAACCGCGATCGCCAACATGATCCCGGCAATCAGCAACGCGACCAGATTTTCGATCAACCGAATTTTCCGGAGCTCTTCCGGCGTCGATGCGACCAGCTTGATGGTTTGACCGCCATGGGTGACCGTGACTTCGGTTCGGTCAACTACTTGAGTCCCCCCGGCGGCAGTCGGCAATACGACCGCGTTCTCGTCGGCTTCAATGTCTGGCACCAAAAACTTTGGTGGCAGCAGATCGTTTTCAAGCACTTGTTCTGGCAGATCAGCGAGCTCGGCTTGATCGGTACTGGCAACTGCTACCGCGACCGCCGCAACGACGTCCTGACCCGGCAGGTTGAACGGATTCGGCTCGTCGAGCGGATCCGGAATTACGGGATCGGGAGTGCTGAGCTTAGGCGGGGCAACCGGTGAAGGAGTTGGCAGTTTTTCCGAAGTCGTCGGTGCTGCGGTATCGGCATTGCCAACGGTTGCGTTGGACGGCCGAGGATACCGGCGCTGAGGAACAACTGGATCGGGGGTAGGTAGTTTGGGCGCCGGTGGCGGAGCAGACCGCGATTTTGAACGGAGGCGCCGACCGCCAGTGATGATGTCCGCCCGCGGCTCGGGAGCAACTTCGGTTTCCGCGGTGGAAGCAGTTGCAGCGGGGCAACTCGGCGGGCGCGTTGCCGATGGTGCTTCGCGCTTTTTTCGCTTCAGGCGTATCTTCGCATCGCAGTGCGGGCACACAACCGAAACCATCTTTGGCACACGTTCAAATTCAAAGCGATGTTTGCACTTCGGGCAGGTAGCTGGCGTGTTTTTTGGTTTCGAAGACGACATAAGCACCAAAGGCAAGGATTGCATGAGACTTCCTAAGTATAGCAGGCCGCGTCTACCCACAAGCCAAGTTGCTCAAGCATGAATGCGGTTTTTCAAATGCAAGCATCGTTTTTTAGGGCTTGCGCCAATCGCTCGCCAGCTCAACCGTACCAAAGCCGTACCTAAGTTAACGCTCGGTATTGAAAATCCGGTCGCCAGCATCGCCCAAGCCCGGCACGATGAATTTGTTTTCGTTGAGTTTTTCGTCGATCACACAAGTGTAAATTTCTACTTCGGGAAACTTCGTTTGCACGTGCTGGATCCCTTCAGGAGCGGCGATGATCGAGAGCATCATGATCTTCTTCGCTCCCCATGCTTTGATTTCGTCCATCGCCATCACTGCCGATCCGCCAGTGGCCAACATCGGATCCAAGATCATCGCGATGTCAACGGGCTTCGCCGGTAGCTTACTATAATAATGGACTGGCAGAGCGGTTTCCTCGTCGCGATAAAAGCCAAGATGCCAGACTTCACTGCTGGGGATCAAATCCAACACCGGGTCGACCATCGAAATGCCTGCTCGCAAAATCGGAATCAAGCCGATCGATTGGCTCAGCCGCTTGCCGGTGGCGGGCTGGATCGGAGTTTCGATCGGGAAGTCTTCGGTCGCCAAATTTTGGGTCGCATGCAAGGCAAGAAGCTGAGACAATTGCCGGACCGATTGGCGGAAGCCTGCGGAACGGGTCTCGCGTGCCCGCAAGGTACTTAGGTGACAGTCGACCAGCGGGTGGTTGAGGGTGTTGGCTTTGCTCATTTGAAAATCGATTTTAACTGGATGTAGTTTCCTGAACGATTCAATCATAAAACGTATCACCGCTCGCTTGAACCCGCGAACAGCAATAAAAAGCCTTGCCTGGGCTGGCTGGTGGGGTGCTGCGATTGCATTTTTGGTGCATACGCCCGGCTGTAAACCTGAGCGATCAAACAAGACCGTTGAAGCGGTGGTGGTTGGCAATTCAATGGCACCGAGCTTGTTGGGACAGCACCAGCAAACGGTTTGTTCTGGCTGTCGCTTTGATATTGTGGCGGAAGTTGCGGATTCGTCGAGTCGTTTTGTGGTTTGCCCTAATTGCGGGATTCGCGATGAACTTAACGCGGCACATGCCGTGGAAGCCGATCATGTTGCCTTGAAGGCTGGCCAGTTGCCCTCTCGCTGGCAGGTGATTGGATTTCAACGTGAGGGCGATTCGCAGGCGTCGGTCAAACGTGTTGTTGGCTTGCCGGGGGAAGCGGTATCGTTTGAAGATGGAAATATTTTCTTGCACGATAAAAACGGAGTTCGAAATCTGCTCAGAAAAAACTGGAAACAACAGCAGGCAACTCGACTGCTCGTGCATGACAATCGTTTTCAAAATTCAAACCAAAGTTCGCGTTGGTTGCCAATCGACACAACTGATTCGCTGATCGCCAGCTTGCCAAAGCAGTTCCAAACCGACCAGCGACAGTGGCTCAGATTTCAACCGAAACGGTGCTACGAACATTCGCTCAACCAAGATTGGACACCTCGGATTGAAGACTCCTATGGATTCAATCAAAGCATCAAACGACAACTGAACTCGGTCAACGAAGTGTGCCTGGACTTCGAATTCGATCCGTCGGCCCCGTCGGTTAAAGCTGGTAATATGGAATTACTGGTCGCAATCGTGGTGGGCCAGCAAACGCTCCTAGCTCGATTTGCAATCAAAGCCGATTCGGTTGACGCTCAACTGTTTGGCCGCGATGGGCATTTGACGAAAGTGACCAGCTATCAACATGAGCGAGATCTGCCGATCTGCGGGATCTCTAACATCGATCAACAAATTATCATCGCCGTAGGAGATCGGCAAATTCAATCACTGGAGCTGGAATCTCACGACCACGCCGATTCGGTCGAGGTGTTGCTGTCACTTGAGCCGTCCAACGCCGATGATTTGAAGCGACTTCGTTTGTGGCGGGACGCCTATTATTTTTCGCCGGTTTCGCGGCAGGAACTCTTGCGACGACAAGCGGGTTCCGGGACGGCCGGTACCGAGGGCTACTTTGTGGTCGGTGATAATCTGCCCGTTTCGCAGGATAGCCGAATTTGGCTGCGTCCGAGGGTCATCGCCAAGGAGATTCTGGGCGTCGTTGACATAGGCCGATAGCGAGCCGAGTGTTACAATCGATGACGTAAAATTTGCCGAACTATCGAACTAACTGCCTGTCCCAGTCGTGAACGCCGAAGCGGATCAAGATGTCGAAATCAAAAACACGTAGAAACACATTCCCAGAAATCAGTCGACGCGAGGCGGTGGCGGAGATGAGTTACAAAGAACAAATTGACGCCGATTATCCGTCGCCGGGATTGTTCGGTTTCTTCCGGGACATTGGAGTTCGCGAGACGATTGAATCGCTGTTGGTAGCGGTATTGCTGGCGCTGATGTTTCGCGCGTTCGCGAGTGAAGCGTTCATCATCCCCACCGGATCGATGGCCCCTTCGTTGAACGGGCAGCATTACGATCTCGAGTGTGATAACTGCGGGATGCGGTACCACACCGGCACATCAGTGCCCAGCAATAATAAGACAAGCGACTTTAGCACATGCTGTCCGATCTGCCGGCACGCAACGCGGCTTTCGATCAACGGCACACGAAATCTGGATCACGTTTCCAATAGCGGGGATCGGATTTTGGTCAACAAATTTGCTTATGATTTTTCCGAACCCGAACGTTTTGATGTTATCGTTTTCAAAAACCCTGGCAACGCAAAACAAAACTACATCAAACGACTAATCGGTTTGCCGGGGGATAACATCGCCATCGAAAACGGTGACATTTACTTGTACGACAAAGCGGGCGAAGGATGGACCAAGCGAATCGCGCGAAAACCATCGTCGGTCGTGAAGCACGTTTTGCAGGTAGTCGACGACACGCACCACATCGGTCAATTGCTAGAGGACGTGGATTGGCCGCTGCGTTGGCAAGAGTTTTCTCAAGGCGGTGACTGGGAGATTACCAATTCAGATTCGCATCCAATCTACACAACCAGTGGCAGCGGATCCAATTGGCTGCGGTACCGCCATTTCCAACCGCTGGTAAGTGAGTGGAGCACGATCACCGTCGGTAAAAAAAGGCCGAGACGCATGGCGGGCGAACTGCCTCGCGGCGTGCTGATTTCCGACCAGTATGCTTACAATGACTTGCAGTGGAGCCAGCCGCGTCAGTCAGTGAATGCGGGCCTGCATTGGGTTGGCGACATTGGCATGGAATGCGATGTCAAGATTGACAAAGCCGGTGGCCAGATCGCTTTAGATGTCGTTGAAGGCGGCGTGCACCTGATTTGCACGATCGATACGACCACTGGCATCGCAAAGTTGAGCACCAAAACCGAAACCGAATCGGTGGTGCAATTCGTTGACGCCGACGGCAATGTAGTTGCCGAACCAACCGGGCAAACCCGTTTGGGCACCGGCAGCCATCGATTGATGCTTATTAATGCCGACGACCAATTACATTTATGGGTCGATGGATCGCTGATTGAATTTGATGCTGCGACGTTTGTACGCAAGGATGTTCCGTTGCCATACTTCTCTCCAACCGATGCCGGCGACGCCGAACCACTGGGGATTACCAGTATCGGTGCTTCGCTGACGGTCGAGCGATTGAAGGTGCTACGCGATATCTATTACACCGCGGCGACCACCGAGTCTAACATCGCAAACGAGTCCGGTCGGGCGGATCGAAATTGGATTTATCGACTGCTGGGTTCTCCAGAAATGTGGGAGCAAGCGGATGCGGAGAGTTATTTTGGCGCGAAAAAGGGCGGCACCAAGCCGATGTTCGTACTAGACAAAGGCGAGACGCCAGAACGGGATCAATTTTTGCCAATGGGCGACAACAGCCCCAACAGCCTCGACGGACGCTTCTGGTACAAAAGAAATTACGTGCAACGTAACATGCTGATCGGCCAAGCGACGTTTGTGTATTGGCCGCATACGGTTAATCGGCCGTTTAAGTTCTGCCCCAACTTCTGGGAAATGGGATTTATCCGCTAATTGAACCAATTGTGTCGTCCATTTCGTCGGTCGATGCGTACAGGATACGGCGCCTTGCCAGCAAGGAAGCCGCGAACCACATGCCAGCCAAAACGGAAATCGTTAGAACACCGAAGGACACATCATGAAAATTCTGGAGGCGAACGGTTTAGTCAAAACCTACAGTCGGCGTCGCGTGGTCGATGGCGTTTCCTTGGAAGTGCATGCCGGAGAAATCATCGGCCTGCTGGGGCCCAACGGCGCGGGCAAATCGACGTCTTTCAAGATGATGTGTGGCTTGGTGACTCCAGATCGCGGCTCGGTTTTCCTGCAAGGCGTGGATGTTACCAAGTGGCCGTTGCACCGCCGCAGCCGAGAAGGCGGGATGGCGTACTTGCCGCAGAAGTCGAGTGTTTTTTCAAAGCTGTCAGTGCAGGACAACCTAAAAGGCATGATGCAGTTGCTGGGCTTCAGTCGCAAGCAGCAAAAAATCCGCACCGAGGAGTTACTGGAACAATTTAAGATTGGGCACATTCGAAAATCCAAAGCCGGCAAGTTGTCCGGTGGCGAGATGCGACGGCTGGAGATCGCTCGATGCTTGGTCGCCAATCCGAAGATCATCATGCTGGACGAACCGTTTGCAGGGATCGACCCCGTAACGGTTCAAGGCGTACAGGTTGTGATTCGCGAACTCTCCGAAGCGGGGATTGCGGTGCTAATCACCGACCATGCCGCGCGAGAAATTTTGCAGATCACGCAGCGGACTTATGTGGTGAGCCAAGGCCGGATTCTGTGTAGCGGAACCGCCGAACAGATCGTCGCTCATCCTGAAGTTCGCCAGAAGTACCTTGGTGACATCGATATGGTTCCCAATGCCGCAACGCAACCGGGGGCCAATGTCGCGACCAGTCGTTCCAATCTTGCGACCAATGTTGCCAATCAAGTCGATGCCGCGCAGGCGATCGCGGTTGCTCAGCAATTACTTGCGGCTCAGCAGAACAAACAATCCGCCGCCGGTGGAGGCCAGACACTTTCTGTGGATCCGCCAAAGGCAAATGTTCCCAATCAGCCCGTTGCAATCCCCATCGCCCCAACCCCGCCAGCGGTGCCGGCACAAAAAACAGCAGTGCAACCAACGGGCAACAAATCAAATAACATTCCGCTACCGAACATGCCAATTAAACAAGGCCGTCGAGCGAGGAAGGTTGTGGCGCCGTTTAAGAGTACGGATTTGGATTAGCTCGGGTTCCTTCCGATGAGCTTGTTGATTTAGCCGAATTCAAAAACCGTTGTCAGCCGTTTTAGGCGTTCGCCAAAACGGCGATCCAACACTTCAACACCCAGCCGGCGTGCAGGCTAGAAGTCACCGCTGACCAGTTTACTCAACTGGTCCGATTCACGTTCGATCGAAAACAAAGGACGCCGCTGGTCTAGCTGGCTTTTCAAACGCTCGACAAAATCCGCGTCCGATAAACAACGACGCATCAATTCGGCCAGTTGATCCTCGCGGCCAGTTTCAAAATAGCCGTCATAGTCATCGCCCAAGAACCCGCGGTTGCCGGCAATGCCGGTCGCTAACACCGGCACGCGAAGCTGAATCGCTTCCATCACCGTGTTGGCTCCACCTTCGGAGTTAGAACTGTTAATGGTTGCCAGCGAGGCTTGCATCCATGCCAACGCGGTTGGACGATCACAACCGGCATGCCACTGATAGCGAGCGTCTTGTCTCGCGTTGAGCAAAGCTTGTTGCCCGTCGGTGACGTCGTAGGCGTTGCCGATCGAAGCCGCCGCCAGATCGGCTTGCGGTATTTTTTGAATCGCCGTGTACATCAGATGAGGCACTTTGACCGGCCGCAAGTGGCCAATGCAAGTGAACAGCGGCGAGGACGGAGTTGGAATGTTTTTTGGTTTTGGTATCGTCACGCTGGGATAGATCACTAACGTTTTGGTTTGCCAGCGATCAGGGATTTGCGGTAAGCAAGCCGGGTGAGTCACGACCAACTTTTCAGCCAGGGCGATGGTCTGTTCGGAGAGAGCTGGATTCTTTTCGAATCCACCATTGATATCGGTTCCGGTCAAACGAATAAACAACTTGCCCGATTGATGTTTGGCAAAGTGCGCCGAAGCGGCAGCGGTTTTAAGCACGTGCAAAGAAATCTGCGCGTCGGCGACTGGCGGCGTATCGGTGTGCATCGCGGTCGCTTGATGGCCGGCCATGTTTAGACGTTCGGCGATCCGAAACGCGGTGGTGGTGTTGCCGCGAGGCGAGTCCAGCGGGTAGCCGGTACAAACGTTGATTTTCATGGCAGTCTACTTTGGGTAGCCGGTTGGATTGGCTTGGTGCCACGCCCACGCGGTTTCGATGATGGCTTTCGGGTCTTTGTATTTTGGATCCCAGCCAAGTTGCTCGAAGGCCTGACTGGCATCGGCGACCAAGGCTGGTGGGTCGCCGGCCCTGCGTGGTCCGACTTCGGCAGGAATCTGGCAGCCCGTTACTTCACGACACGCGTCGATGATTTGATGCACACTATATCCGTTGCCAGTTCCAAGATTTACTTTGATACCGCTGCCGAATTCAAGCCGCTCGAGAGCCCTAAGATGAGCATCCCCGAGATCGTCGACGTGGATATAATCTCGCACGCAACTGCCGTCGGGAGTCGGCCAATCGTCACCGTAGATTGAAATATTTGCTCGCTGCCCCAAGGCCACTTGCAACACGATCGGAATTAAATGCGATTCCGGATCATGGTCCTCGCCAATCCCTCCCGCCGGAGAAGCTCCCGCGGCATTGAAGTATCGTAGAGCCGCGAACCCAAAACCATAAGCTGCCGCGTAATCGTCCAGCGTTCGTTCGATTACTAACTTCGTGAACCCGTAGGGATTGCAAGGGGCTTGCTGAGTTTGTTCGGTGATCGGAATCTTGTCTGGCACTCCGTAGGTAGCACAGGTGCTGGAGAATACCATTCGTTTTACGTCGCAGGCTCGCATCGCTTCCAGCAGCTCGAGCGTGGCGACCACGTTGTTTTGATAATACTTCGCAGGCTCGACAACCGATTCGCCCACCAAAGCAAACGCCGCGAAGTGCATCACCGCGTCAACGGAATGCTTGCGCAGGACCGATTCTACCAATGTCCGGTCACGCATGTCGCCGACGATCAACTCGTTGTCCGGAACGGCTGCCTTAAACCCCGTAGAAAGATTGTCCAACACGATGGCGTTATGCCCGGCTTGATTCAGCAAGCGTACGGTGTGTGAACCGATGTAGCCGGCTCCTCCAACAACAAGAATATTCATAAGTCGGATTCGGTTAAGGCGGATTCGATTGGTTCGATTGCTTGGCAAAGTTGCGACGTCTGAGCAGTGTCAAATTGTCTGCGATTCTTAACGCGACGCGGTTTCAACACGACCAGATTGTAAATCGTTGAGCCATTTGGGCGATAGCGGCTTGTCGATTTAGTCGAATTTCAAAATTCGTTTTTAGTCGCTTTGGCGAAAGCTGCGGTTCTGTGGTGTGGAAACCACAAGTCAACAAGTCCTTGGTTCCGGTCCAAATTCCGTTACGTCGCCCGTGGCAAAAACCGGAGCTATCAAACAAACAGATCAACTCGACATCCCAATGCGTTGGATAATTCCACAGCCGTTACGCGATTCGGCGGAAACCTCGGTCACGATCGACCAAGTGTTCAATCGTCAAAGCCGGATCATGATTGGCGTTCCACCCCACAGAGAAGTCTTTCGCCGATCGAGCATAATGGTGATAGTTTGATTCTAGTTCCGAAACGCAGCTCGCCAAGTCCTCTACGTCCGCGGCCGCTAGACCAACCACGCCGATGGGAATCGGTTGGTTAGACGCTTCGGTGATCAACAGTGTGGTAACGGTCAAATGGTGGATCGTTGCACTGGATTTCCCAAACGCATTTTTGAGCGTAAAACAAACTCGTGTCGCTTGCGGGTGCAGATTAAAAAGAGCATTTACGTTGCGTCGTCGTTGGCGAACTCCGACCACGCGTTTGTTCGTGTTAAGCATTCTCCCGGACTCGTCGAACTGTTCGAGTTCGATGCGACAGTAGATGCCCGGAGCCTTAGGCCAATGCCAAGCGAAACTGATCGACGCGACTGACTCTTTGCCTTCTGGGTAAACATCGAATTCGAAACAATGCTTGCCTTGGTCAAAAGAAACCACACCACCGGCCAACGGAAGATTGCTACGGTTCCATTCCAACTGCTCAACCGTGAGAACTCTTCCTTGCTCGCGAGACTTCACCACACGGTCGGCGTAAGAAAAGTTGGCTTCTTCCAATTGGTCCGACAGCCAACTGCCAGAGGAAACGATCACCGGTTTGCCGCAAGCCAACAGCTCGCCCAAGATCCCCGCCCGCCGGCCATAATAAGTGTGGCTGTTGTAAAACAACAATCCAATATCGGTTGAATGGATCAGGTCGACGTACTCGTCGTTGGGCAACGGGTGATTGACGTACTCGATTGGCGATACTGGTAGCTCGGATGACGATTCGGCTGCTTCAACAGAATCTGCGGAATCAGCCGGCGTTGTTAAATCGATTTTGTGCGCTTTGGCGGGCCACTTGGGGGCCGAGCGTTGGAGTACCAACTGGACTTTGCCGTTGGACAGGTGCGATTCCCAAAGATCGTTGACGAGTGTTTGCAAATAATCTTGCTGACCTTTTTCTCGCCGGATGCCGCCCGGGCAAACCAATTTCAAAGGCCAATTGATGCCCTCAGAATCGAAGTTCGATTTTGGCCGTCGATCAACTTCGCCGCTTGGAAACAGAATGATGTCTCGCGGCGCGTCGTCGGTTGATCCAGCTTGCGTCGACTTCGTTTTAGAGGAAATGCCGGCTGAACGAGGTGAATGGGCCGAGTTTGCGAAGCTGCGAGAAATCGGCGTTTCAACCCGGTCGCTGCGCCGAAACTCGGCGGCAATCGGATACGGCAGCGACCCAAAATCGACCACGCCCAACGAGTTGTATTGGTCGGCGAGCGTTGTCGAGGTCGTGTAAAAGTCAATCGAGTAGTGAGTTAGCTCGCGTAAAGCCTCCAACATGCTGGCCGAAACAGCTTTGGCAATCGGTCGTTGAGCAGGATATTCGTCGGGTCGACCGTCGAACAAATTGAAATGAAATTGAACGTGCCATTTCGCGTTGGTGGTATACAGATTGTTTTTCAAGAACAAAGCCAAACCGTTTAGCTCAAGTTCTGATATCCCGGCCAAGAAAACATGATCGCCGTCATTGAAATTGCCCCCACGAAAAAACTCGGCGCAGCCATCGGCAAACCGAAGCGCAATCAACTGGCGACGACGCTGATGCAGCACCGCATCTGCGCCGCTTTTGAGACGATTGAACCAACCCGATTTCGGCGGGTCGATCAGAGCGCTTACGGACTGGCTGCGAGTTGTTTTTTGCAGACCGGCCAGGTAACTGTCGGCCTGATAAACCGTTT
This sequence comes from Mariniblastus sp., assembly GCA_023300235.1. Taxonomy (GTDB): domain Bacteria; phylum Planctomycetota; class Planctomycetia; order Pirellulales; family Pirellulaceae; genus Mariniblastus. Next base: position 497 of record JALZWN010000185.1, on the reverse strand, counting down.
CGCGGAACACCGGCCGTACGACCGTTGAGTCGTCGACGCCAGTGCCGGCGGTTGCTGCTTGCCAAATCTCCGGCGTGAAGGAACGGTGAGTCCCCAAGGTCGTCCGGAAGCCTTGCTCTTGCCCCGCCAAAGCAATGCAACGAGCATAGTCCAAGTGATGACCACCGGAGATTTTGAGCGAATGGTCGATGATATAGAGGTTAGCCACGGCGTTTTCGTGCGAGAACGATTGGATTTGAGGATTTGATTTCGCGGCGATAGTAGGGGAATTTACGTTACCGCCCAAGACGTATGTTGACGAGTTTTGCTCACACAAAAAGTCATTCCGGATGCACGAAATCATTCGGATCTGCCTTGACCAAGCCCTCCGAAATCACCTACTCTCCGCCAACGATAATTCAAACCACGCTCACGCAAAATGGATTTTGCATGTCTGTCCGCCCCAAACACACAATCATCTTGCCGTACTTCTGCCGAGAAGAAGTCGATCGTTACCT
>JALZWN010000184.1 GCA_023300235.1 Mariniblastus sp. | reverse complement strand
TGGTTTACGAACGTATCTGTTGTTGATTCGGAGCCGGCGTAATTGCCGGTAACTGAATGGATTTTTTGAATTCGAGATTTCCACAATCCCGCAAACGGTCTATTGTGATATCGATGCGGGCGGCCTGAAGCTTCGGTTTTATTCATAGGATGAGAAGTAGATTGCGATATTTTTTGACCAGTGGAACGGCGTTTTTTGCTGGAGCCTTGTCTCTGGTGTCGCAGATTATTGGCTTGCGGGTCGTGTCGCGAGAGTTGTCGGCGTCCGAATTGACGGTAGCGTCGGTGCTTGTTTGCGCGCTCTGTGGGCTGTCGCTGGGAGCATGGGGCGGTGGGCGAATGGCCGATCGACAGCAGGATGGACGTGCTTGGTCGCTGGCCAACGCATTGCTGTTGTTGGCCGCGATGGCGGTGTTGGGGTTGGCGCTGACGGGACAATGGTTGGCGGGAGCGCTGGCAGGTTTGAACGGCGAGTCCTTACAGGTAGTTTGCTTTTTGGCGGTCACCGTTTTTCCAGTCAACGTGTTGCTGGGCGGCATCGTGCCCGTGTTGACCAAAGCGATGCTGAGCCAAAACGATGACGATGTGCAACGGGCTTTCGGGCGGGTATACGCTTGGGAAACGTTCGGCGCCGCGGTCGGTGCGTGGTTGGTAGTGTTTGTGGCGGTGCCGTTGTTGGGAGCGATTGGGTCTTTGTCGGCTGCCGCGGTTGTCGTTTTGATGTGGACGGTCGGCGGGCTGTTATTGGCAGGCGCGAACAAATCCATTGCCGTGGGGCATGAAGCCAAAGTAAACGCTTGCGATAACGGTGGATTTGCACAAAACAAAAAGAGTTCCAACGTCGCCGACTCGCCTGCCCTGCTCCGTTGGTTGCTGTTGTTCGCGGCGCTGGCGAGTAGTTGTGCGAGTTTGGGGATGGAGTTGGTTTGGCAGCGATATTTTGCGGTGGTGTTCGGTTCGGATTCTCATAGCTACGCCGTTGTGGCCACCGTGTTTTTGATCGGCAACTCGATCGGCGCTTTGCTGGCGTCGCGGTTGTTGCGTTTTAATCAAGCCAGCCAAAAACTGTACCAGTGGCTATTATTGTTGGTCGGCGGTTCGATTCTGCTTTCGGTGTGGTCGTTGGGAGTTTGGTTTCGACTGGAGACACTGCAATGGGTGTTGGGCTGGCTAAGGCAATCGCCATTGCTGGGGAGGTTGATGATTGCGGTCGCGGTGTTGTTGTTGCCAGCGATCGTGATTGGGACCGCGTTGCCGGTGTTGGTGAAAATTTGGTCCGAAGGGAAGTCTTCATTGGGGACGCGGGCCGGGCAGATCTATGGATGCGTGATCATCGGAAACGTGTTCGGGATTTTAGTTTGTGCGTGTTGGTTGATCCCCGCGTTCGGTTTGCAAATCACCGCGATTGTTTTGGCTGCGGTGTGTGTGGCGGCCAGTATCGGGATTTTCTTTTTGACCTGGCTGAGCCCGCGGAAGAATCGGACGATTTTGAACGCGATGATGTCGATCGGTTTTTGGTTGACCATTGGTGGACTCGTTGCATTGGCCGTCGTGATCGCGGGCTCTCCGATTCGACCGGGGATCTCGGACTCAGGTGAATGGGTGGTCGATCACTATGTCGAACAAGCCAGTCATACCGTGGCGGTTACCCATCTAAATGATTCCCCTACGGATAAACGATTGATCATCGACGGTGTTACAATCGGTGAAAGCGGCGGCGGTGTCGACGAAAAGCAACAAGTGTTGGCTCACCTTCCGTTCATGATCGGCAACGCGAAACGCACAAAGGTGCTTACGGTCGGGTTGGGGACGGGAATTTTGGCCGGCGAGTTGGCGGCGAACGAGCAAGTTGAGTCGGTGGTTTGTGTTGAATTGTCGGCGGCGGTGATCGAGGCGTCCAAGTGGTTCTCTAATGAGAATCGCGAAGTTTTAACCCAGCCAAAGTTCGAACTGGTTCACGGTGACGGCGTTCGATACTTAAGGGCGGCCGAGGACGAGTTTGATGTGATTGTTTCCGATGGTAAGTCGCGACCTGGGGCGGCTTCGAATCTGCCTTTCTTTTCCGAAGAGTATTATCAGATTTGTGCGAACGCTCTTTCAGAGCAAGGCGTGTTTGTGCAGTGGGTTTCGTTGCGTTGTGATCAGCGTGAATTAAAAACGATCTTGAAAACGTTTAGTGGTAAGTTTCCGTTTGGTCACGTGGCCGTTGCAGCGCCGGATTCGGTTTATCTGGTGGGAACGCGATCGCCAGTGGCGTTTGATCCGACGGTGATTGAAAAATATTTTAACAGTGAATCGACAGGCACGCTCAAGTCGTACGGTTGGGCCGCGGCGGATGATTTGCTGACAATGTATTGGCTGGATCAGTCGGTGGTTGATACCGCACTCGTCGACGTGGCGGCCAATACGTTTGACCGACCGGTGCTTGAGAATTTCGCTTGGGCTTCTTATGGGCATTCAGTGTCGCAGTTGCCGACCCAACTGCCGATGATTCAAAAGTTGATAGAAGGTGACGAGGGGTCGATGTTTAATGGTCAGCGGTTGAGCGATACTGAGTCGCAAGAAATCGTGGGTTTGGTCGGTAACGGAAGGCAAGCGACGACCGAGTTGATCGCTGCGGAGATGATTTTGTTCGCGCGCGAAGATGATTGGCTGGATCGGGCGACGGTTCGGTTCAAGAATGCGATTGAAGTCCTGCCGGAGATGAATCGCCAGCAACACGTGGTCATAGATTTTCGTAACTTGGCAGTGCGATCGAGATTGACTCAAGATGTCAGTGGCGAGTTTTCCGCGTTGTTGAATATTTCGGAGCTCAACGGGGCGACGGCCAAGGATGAGTTTCGTTTGGGAGAGATTTTGGATTTGCAAAATCGCGGTGACTTAGCGTTGCAGCATTTTTATGAAGCCGTAAAGCTATCCGACCGGCATCCGCGGTACCTGATTGCGTTCGGGCAAGCGTTGTTGCGACAGAAAAAGGCGTCCGCCGCGATGGGGCAGTTCGAGCGTGCGATTAAAGCGTTGGACGCGGTCGAAAGCGATTCAAAATTCGCGAGTGATTTGAAACCGACGGCTGAACTGATGAAGGGGATTGCGTTGTTGAAACTTCGACAACCGTCCGGTGAGACAATCGTCAGGGATGTTTTGCGGGCTCATCCAGGACTGCAAGATTTGTTCCTGCAGTTTCAGAATTAGTTTTACGGACCAGATGGGTTGCGCCGGCGAGAGTGATGACTCAGCCATTCATTCATTCGTTTGATATGAGAATTCAATGAGCCCGCACATCTTTTGCGTTGGTTGTTCCTCGATCGAATCGTTTTTCCTTGGTGGAGCTCGCGAGTTTTGCGTACGTGTTTATCAGCATGACGACAGGGCCGATGCTCGGTCGAAAGAAACGCCCGAGGAGTACCGGTTAAAAAGAATCGGCCGGCTTAGAATGTGGGCTGGTAACAAGACGCGTTGGGCGTTCGGGCCATATGTTGCCGAAGCGAAAATGTTTTTAACCACGGATGAACACAGGTAGACACGGATTCGTGCTCGGAGATCCGTGTTTATTCGTGTGTATCGGTGGTTTGTTTTTCTTGGTCTTCCATCTTGGTTGAACCGTGATTGCTTTATCGATCCTAAACGCGAAGCGGCGGTTAGGGCCAAGTGTTGGCGTTTGACGAGAATCGACCGGAGCCTACAGCTTAGGTGCGACCCAATCAGGGATTCCGCCGGCCGCTTTTTGTTTTTTGTACTGCGTGTCGAACGACTTGGGGACATCCAGCGGTGCGTCTTCGTTGACCATCAGCGGTCGAACTTCAAGCCACCACTTGTCGTAGGACTTGAGCAATCCCGCGACAACTTCGGGGTGTTTGTCAGCGATGTTGTTTTTCTCGCCGGGGTCTTTCGCGATGTTGTAGAGTCGCTCGTTGACCAGTCGCCATTCTTCGTTGCGAACGGCAAAGCCTTTGTACTTTGAGTTGTCTGGATTTGGATCGCCTTTGCTGAATCGCTCGTTGGCACCTGCTTTGGCCCAGCGACCGACATGGAAGAACATGTTCCGCGGTGCCCACTCGGACTTCGGGTCCTTCACCAACGGCATCAAACTGCGGCCATCGATTTCGGCGTCGGCGGGTACCTTTGCACCGGCAATTTCGGCTAAAGTTGGTAACAAGTCGAAATGCCGAGTCATCGTGTCGATTTCCAAACCCGGTTTCGTCGTGCCTGGGAGACGCATGAACAATGGGACGCGAGATCCACCTTCGTTCATCGATCCTTTACCGCCCTTCATGCCGGCGTTGTGAATTCGTGATCCGGCGGCACTGCCGTTGTCAGTCATGAAAATCAACAACGTGTTCTCCGACAGATCCCACTCGTCCATCTTCTGCATCAACATTCCCATGTTCTCGTCGATGTTGACGATCATGCCAAAAAACGCCGCCTTCTTTTTGTCCTTGGTGTTGTCTTTGAATAAATTCGAGTAGCTTTTGTCGACTCGGTAAGGAGAGTGAGGCGCGTTGGTGGAGATGTAAGCGAAGAATGGTTTTTTGTCGGCGCTGTCTTTTTTAGCTTTAATCCAGCGAAGAGATTCTTTGAAGAATACGTCGGTGCAGTATTCGTGTGCTTGTTCGAAGTTTCGGTTGTGTTTGATGATCGGATCAAAGTAAGTCGTGCCCGGTGCATCGCTCTGGTCGCCAATGTGTGCTTGTCCAATTCCGCCGGCACCGTGAATGAAGACTTCATCGAAGCCGCGGTTTTCGGGTTGGTAAGGATCGGCGTCGCCCAAGTGCCACTTGCCGAAAATGCCCGTGGTGTAACCGGCCGATTTGAGCACTTCCGCAACCGTGATGGAACTCAACGCCATCCGTTCGCGTTCGACAACCGTGTGCGTAACGCCGTTCTTGAATGGGGCTCTGCCTGACATCAACGCCGAACGAGTCGGAGCGCAGGTAGCGCTGACGTGGAAGTCCGTGAAGCGGGTGCTTTGAGTGAACAGCTTGTCGATGTTGGGCGTTTTAAGATACGGATGCCCGTGGCAGCTCAGGTCGCCGTAGCCTTGGTCGTCGGTCATTACCAAAATGATGTTCGGCTGAGTCGGTTCGTCGGCCTGCGAACTTGAAGGGGCAAGGCAAGCCGCAATGGTGACTACAGCAAGGCGGAACGTAAGCGATACGAGTCTCGATGAAAGTTTCATGGGCATGGGCATGGGCATGGGAATGGGCTTAGGCAGCGGTTTAAGCATTGGTGAAGTGGGTTGTTGCGATTTGGCCGTTCGGATAGTCGTTTGAGTCTAGCCAATTAGAAAGCCTATTTATAGGCTCGCGAATTTGTTTTCGCAAATTTGAAGAACGATCTACAACCGCGACATGCACCAAAGAATAAGCCGTTGGTAACAGAACAGCTTTTGCCACGGCCGGTTCGTTGCTTGGTTTTTTGAGGTAACGCAAAAAATTGAGTGCTGGGTGTATGAAAGCCGGAACCGATTCAAGAGGAATACGTCGATGAGCGTGCTTGGGTGTAATGCGATTCCAAGCGTCCGAGTTTACTAAAAGGCGCATCCCTACGTAACCGCCGCGAAATTGCTTCGTTTCGTTATTGGGCGTTTGTCGTTGGAGTTGTCGTTGCGTTTGGCGGCGTTGGAACTTTTTGTTCTTCACTACCTGTCGCGGCATTGGGCTGTTTCTTTGCGGCCTCTTTTTGCTTGTTGTTCTCTGCATCCTCGGTCTGCGGTAGATTCATCGAAGCGGTGATGGCCATGCGAGTTTTTAGTGTTTGTGGGTAACGGGCTGGCCAGTCATCGGGCGCGGTTTCCATTAGCTTGATGCACTGTTTTTGAAACTCGCGGTTTCTATCGGCGTGGATCAGTATGACAAACATGTGTTCGGTCGTGTCGGGCCCAATCAAAGATGGTGCTGGGAGGCCGTGTTTAGACAGGTGCTTTTTGAGCCACTTCACGTTGTCGGCATCGATGTCGATGGCGCGCTGAGCAAGACGGTTCTTTCTGTGTTTGTCTTTTTCGGTCAATGGTTTGCCTTCTTGCTCGCGACGCATGAGTTTGTCCAACGGATGCCGGGCCGTTTGGTCTTTGTTAAAACGCTTTTTTACTTCCCGTTGAAAGGACGCAACCGATTGCTGCGGGGCGGCCCATGTTACGGAGTTGCCGTAGATCGCGAGTATGCACCAAGCCAGAACAAGAGCCTGAATGCGGATGGTTGGGGGTGGAGAAGTCATGGATTGCCTGCCGATTGTTCAAGGACGTTTTCAACACGAGCTTTCGCGGAGACCGCTAATTCGCGTTACCTGTACGTGGCGTTTTGGTCAAAAACGTCACCAAGAAAAACAGCGTAAATCAGTTTTGAGTCCTGGTGCTCTGGTAGCCCAACGCGTGAGCGAGGGTCCGGTGGAAATCCGCGCTAATGGGCCCGCGCTACTGGCCAGTTGATTTAGCCTGTTTTGGCGAAGCAAAAAATGTGGAGATGGGCTTCCAGCCTGTCTTACGCGCTGCCCCCATGCAAATGACAGGCTAGAAGCCCATCACCACAGTTCCTCGCTAATGCGTCGGGCGTCCATTTGTGGGGACGCCCAATTTGTAAAACTGAATTAACTCTGCCAATCAATTGGCTTTGATGAGCTCGATCGCTTTTTCCGCAAAACGTTTGCCAAGCAGTCGGTAGCCTTCGGCCGAGCAATGGAGGTCGTTTTTGATTGGTTTGCCGAGTTGGTCGAGTCCGTCATTCAAATCGTCGGTGTTGAGCCAGGCGCCGCGAGGACTGGCGTTGGCGACTTTGACTTGAGCGGATCGGACGACGTTCCAATCAGGAATCTTGGGGTCGTCGACAGCAAAGTCGCTTAAGCGGCCGATGACGAAGTTGATGTCGTCCCGGCCTAGGTCGTCTGACAGTTGTTTGATGAGGCCCTGCAGGCTCTTGGCATAGACTGAACCGTGACCGTACTTGGCGTCTTTCTCTCCTTGCATCCAGCAAAATGTTATCGTGTCGAATGTTTTTTCTTGGACTGCCGGTTTCACTTTTTTCATCAACCGATCGTAGAGCGTACCGATGAGCTTGGTGTCTTTTGCCTGTTGCTTTGGGGTAGCGTCGGGCAAAGCTGGCTGGCCGTCAGCCGTTTTCCAAGCTTTGTACCACTGCCGAATCGGGCGTCCGCGTTGGGCGTCCTTGATCACCGTGACGTTGGCTTTTCCAAATTTGGCTTCCACCGTTGGGATGAAAGACAGATCCAAATTCAAACGGTCCATGTTGGACTGCCCCGTCATGATGAACAGGTGCTGTTTGTTCTTGGCCGGAGTAGTCTGGAGTTGATTGCTGTTTTTGACGTGGGCGTGTCCGAACAAGCCGTAACTGGCGACTGGGTGGATGATGCCGTTGCAGAGTGTACAAGAGTTGTGCTTACTGGCATCGGGGGATTTTGGTTTGGGTGGTTCGCGACCTACTTTTTGGTCGGCTGATTTTTTTTGCTTCCATGCGCCGAAGGCTTGCTTGTGCTCCGCGTTTGATCGATCGGCGTTCCAAGACTCCGTGGATTTTTTAAATTCATCTTGCTTGCTGGCGTAGTAGTCTTTGAGTTCGGTGGTCGTCGCAAAGGCTTCCTGTGGCATCCAGGCTTCGATCAGCGTGCCGCCGAGATTGCAGCTGAGCAACGCGTCGGGAACGTTTAGCTGGCGCCGTAGTTCACGAGCCAAAAAATACGCGGTGTCGGAAAACTCGTTGACGTCTCCGGGGACGGCTTTGGACCATTCACCGCGGCCTTTAAATTGAGGTTCGTCGACGCAGAAGACTTTACCGCTGCGGAATTGACGCAGCAGTGGATCGTTGGCGGTGTCGCGTTCGTCGCGCAGGTATTTAACGGTCGGTTGGTGGGGTTTTTGGTTGGCGTCATCGGTGAGCATCCGGAATGGTCGGACAATGTTCGATTGCCCGCCGGCCAACCTGACTTCGCCGGCCAGAACGGCTTGGATCTGGTGTTGGTTTTTTTGTTCGCCCAGAGTGGCTTGGATGGTTAAGACGCGAGATTCAGCTGAGGCTTCGATTGGGGCTAGTTGGAGTCGCCAAGTGCCTGTTTCGTCGGCTTGAGTTGTGATGGTCTGCCCGGCGAATGAAACTTCGATGGCCGATCCCGATTCGGCTTTACCCCAGATGGGGACGTTTAGTTCACGCTGCAGTACCATGTGATCTGAGAACACGGTCGGCAAGTCTAATTCAACCGCCGACGCAGCCGATGGAAGCAGTGAAATTACGAATGCAAGAAACCATTTCATGGCAGAAGGCTGTCGAGGGGGGATGGAGTTCATGAACGCACTGACCGAAGCTACTGTGAAAAAAATGTCTCGACTGCAGTATAGCGTATCGATTTTTCGGTAGAAGGAGTCTCGCAGTGTCGCTAGCTGGATCTCTGCTTCGATAGAATTCAAGACACGGCGTGAAGCGTTCGCTCGTCATGAGACTAAAGCAACTCAATTTTGGTGAGGCAGAAAAGCCGACTCAGCTATTCGCCTTTGACGTGCTTGTCAAACCAGCGGACCATCTCCGCTTGAGTTTGCAGCACGCATTGCCGCGACCGGTAGCCATGAGACTCGTAGGGCAGCATCACCAGTCGCACTGTACCGCCGTTCCCTTTGATCGCTTGATACAGTCGCTCGCTCTGCATCGGAAAGGTACCGCTATTGTTGTCGCTGTCGCCATGCACCAACAGTAATGGCTCGTTAATTTTGTCCGCGTGCATGAACGGGCTGATCGAGTGATAGATCTCTTTCGCGTCCCAGTAGCTTCGGCGTTCGGATTGAAAACCAAACGGAGTCAACGTTCGGTTGTACGCTCCCGACCGGGCGATGCCTGCTTTGAAAAGATCACAATGCGCCATCAAGTTCGCGGTCATGAAGGCCCCGTAACTGTGCCCACCAACGCCGACTCGATTTCGATCCGCAACACCCATCTCGACCGCCTTGTCGATCGCAGCTTGAGCCGAATCGACGACCTGCTGGATGAAGTTGTCGTTCATGGTTTCCGGATCACCGACGATCGGCATCGTTGCCGCGTCCATGATCGCGTAACCCTGAGTCAAGAACGTGAGGTGCGTGATGCCTCGCATCCGAGTAAACTTCGCGTCGGAACCGGAAACCTGTCCCGCGGTCGACGGATCGTTGAACTCTTGCGGATACGCCCAAACCAACAGCGGCAGTTTGGTGCCTTCTTTGTAGTCGCCGGGAAGGTACAGCGTCGCTGAAAGCGGAACACCGTCTTTGCGTTTGTAGGTCACCAGCTGTTTTTTGACCGAACGAATTTGCGGCGTCGGATCTTTAAAGTCCGTCAATCGATCAAACGAATCGCCCGAGAGGTCTCGGCGACGATAGTTCGGTGGCGCTGTGGTGCTTTCATGGTTGGTGATCAAGATTGGCGTCGGTACGCCTGCTTCTTTTTCAGGCCCAAATCCAACGATGCGAATCGGGCCTTCCAACGCTCCTTCTGCACAGCGCCAATGACGCATCGTTTTCAGGCTGGACAAATTTTGGCTGTCAACAAACGGCAAGTTGCCTTTGGGAGACGCCCCACTACCAAAACGAAAAATCGAATCGCCTTGTTGCAACGCCACGTAGTGCCCCGTCGCGTCGGGAACCGAAACTATTTGGCCCGGATCACCGTACTTGTCGCGGATGCTGCGATCGACCAGCGTCAACGGAGTTTCCGACGGACGACTCAAATCGTACAGCAACGAACGAACCCAACGCTTGTCGCGATCGTACTCGGTAACCGAAACGCGATTAGGGTCTTGGTAAAAGCTCGCGCCATACCAGCGATGCTGTGTCTTGATGATCGGAGTCGGATCGGCATCAAAGGGCGCGGCCAGGATCGAGACTTGATCGCGGAAGGGAGCTTCGGCGTTTGGATCGCCACCGTCGAGAGCTTCGCCCCAAATCAGCGTAGCGTCGCGAGCCGACATCCAGTCGATTCGGCGTCGGCCTAGACGCACGCCTTCGATGGGGATGTTTTCTTCGGCCGGCACGTCAGCAACGCGATAGATTTCTTTCCCTGAAAGATCCGTTACCGCAATTTGACGAGGAAACGAACGGTAGGTTTGCAAATACGAAAACGGCTTTTGCAAACGGTTGACCATCACCTGCTGGCCGTCGGGTGACGGGTTGGCACCAAAATAAATCGCTGGATCTGCAAACTGATGAACGACTTTGCCGTCAAGATCCACGACGGTCACATTGGTCGTCGTGTAGTATTCGAACAGTGCTTCGTCGTGGGGCGTCTTGAGCAGGTCTTGGTAAGTTCGGGTGGGTGATTTGTTACCAGAGGATTCTTGAATCGAGGGCCCCGCCGGAGCAGCCGGTGGTTTGGGTTCTTCGCCGCGCGTTTTAGGAACGCTCAGCAACATCACGTGGTCCGCATCGGGCATCCATTGTGGGGACTGCATCACGGTTGAAACATTGTCGTGCAGCTGGCGGACTTCTCCTGTTTCAGCAAAGCAAACATGCAGAGACGTTCCAGTGGCGGTGACTTGGGTGAAGATGAATTTTTGCGAATCGTGACTCCAGCGAGCCCAACCGATTTTCGCATCGGCATCTAGGTCGATCTTTCGTCCTCGGCCATCGGCGGCGGCATTCGCCTTGCGGATACTGATCCCACGATACCAAGACGACTGAAAGCGTCCGTTGGATTGGGGGTCGATTCGAATGCCGGCCAATCTTAACCTGCGCCGAGCGATATCGCTGATGTCGGGCATCGCGTCCAGATCCAGGAACAGCATCCAGTTCGCGTCCGGGCTCAAGCTGACGGTCGGTTCGGGCTTGGCGTCAATAATGTCGACGACTTCTTGGGGCGGAAGTTGCCAGGTGTCGTCAGAGTGAGCGTTTGAAGTCATAACCAACATCAAGAGTAGAGTGAAAAGGCGCATGGGAGTTCCTGTTAAGTTGCTTCGCTGGTCCCAATGTATCGTCATCAGGCATTCTTCGGGAGCAGGTCGCAAATTTTGTGACGCGAAGGACAGACAAATACGTTTAACGGCTAGCCGGAAGGCGACCGTGTTGGGCGAAGCAAAACCAAGCGAAGCAAAACGAGGCGAAGGAAAACGAAATCAGGAGAAGTTTAAAACCACGAATGGACGCCAATAAACGCGAATATCTCAATCGGATAAGGTCAGGACCAAGTAGCCAAGGCACAGATCCCAAGCGATGCCGCGATGATAGATGCCACTGGCCCCCTAAAACGGCACCACCTCAAACGGCTTCGGTCCGACACACCGAGGGAGGTTGATTGATTAGTCGGAGAAGCAAACGCACGATTCATTCGTCCCGCCAGAGGGGAAAATAACGCAAAGACGCGAAGGGGCAAAGAGTTGGTGCGGAGCTTGCTTTGCGCCCTTATGCCTTGGTGGCTTTGCGTTTTCTAATGAGTAAGTTCGCTCGTTAATTGAGCAACGGTTCGCACGTGCAAAGCTCTACCGCGCTGCGGGGTGCCAAACCGCACGTATTCTCACGCATTATATTCGCAGTGCGCGAGATGCATCCTTGAGCAAGTCGTGGCGGTACTGCTGACTTCGATTGGACATGATGCTATAATTTGGAGCCCCGTATGGGGGTCGTTTACGGAAAAAAATCTGTCTATCAAAACTGTTGAGTTCTAGTGAGTTACGCTTTCATGAAATTATCTAAATGCTTGGTTAAGGGCTCTACTGCTTTGTTTGCATCGTTGCTGATGCTCGTTGTCCTTAATTCACTCGTGATGGGGCAAGAATTTTTTGTGAGCCCTTCGGGTAGCGATCGAAATGCGGGAACTCTGAATTCGCCTTTGGCCAG
>JALZWN010000183.1 GCA_023300235.1 Mariniblastus sp. | reverse complement strand
GAGCGCCTGATGTCTTGATTGGAGACGTCAATGATGATGGAATGGTCAGCTTCTTAGACATCGCGCCGTTTATTGCGGTTCTCTCTGTGGGAGATTTTGTAGATCAAGCCGATGTCAATCGTGATGGAATGGTGGACTTTTTAGATATCGCTCCATTCATCGCACTGCTAAGCGGAGCTTAGTCGAGTCCGTTGGTGGGAAGTCAACGCAACGGGGGCCTTGGCCTGGGGGAATCCGTTTTGGCGAAGCCTAAAAAGTGTGGAGATGGGCTTCCGGCTTGTCTGCGCGCATGACAGGCTGGAAGCCCGTCACCACATTTCCTCGCTGACGCGTCGGGCTACCATAGCAACCGGATAGTCGCCTTTGCCTCCATGAAAGAAGCGTTTGCATAGACGAAGACGGGGGGCGGCGTGAAGTTCAGAAGCAGGCTGTTAGCTAATGCCGGGGTCGATGTCGTAAGGCATGCCGTGGACTTCGTTCAACCACAGACCCAAGTCGATCTGCTTGCAGCGTGAGCTACAGAAGGGCATCGACTTTGTTGTTGCGCGGTCAAATTCTTTGCGACAGTACGGGCAATGGATTATGACGGCTGCGGACTGGGGTGCACTGGGGGGCTCTGCCGAGCCGGCTTCCGGGGGGGCTTGGTAGGAGCCACCATCGCTGGCTGGTGGATCATCATTTTCTTGGTCGTACATGATCGATTTGTAGAATCCTGGAGATTAAGAGAATTATTTGATAAACATCATCTCCAAAATGCTTCGGCTGTTCAATGGCTCCTGTGCCGTGATAAACTAAGTTCTGATTTTTCGCTGGCAAAAGCCTGCATTTTAATTTCGGTCGAATTGCCAAGGCGGTTCGCAGCTTCTTTTAGTTCCTCGATTCGGCGGGCAACCTTGGGCAAAGTTGTATACATATTAGATCGCTTTGCGGCATCGAATTCGCTTTACAGTACTTGGGTCGATGCTTGCCCCTTTCCGTGCAAAATCGTCCGAGGGCCGGCTCAGGATTGGAACGTGCCTGATGACGCGGGCTTGGTAGTGACTCACGAGCATTTTCACTGGGACACCATTGCGACGCTGCGAAGGATTTACGAGGATGACAAGGTTCCGATTTTGATTTTGTGCGATGGGATTTTGGAGTTCCGCAACACTTGGGAGAACCCAACGATCGCCGACGGTTCGGTTTACCAAACGATTTTTGGTCACAAAATCGCTTGCATCGGTCGAGCGCCAGCAAGAGTCATTGAGTCGTTCGGCAATCAAGGCCTTTGCGAGATCGTCGGTCATCCTCGATTCGATCAGATGTACGCCTCCGAACACCTGCCTGTGCAAGATTCCGGGCCGTTTCGGTTGTTGGTCACGACCGCCCGCACGCCTGCTTTTACGCAGCAGCAGCAGCGGCAGGTGGTGAAGGGGCTGACCGAATTGAAGAACCGTTTTGATCGTAACGGCTGTGTTGGAGAACGGTTGGTCGAAGTAAATTGGCGGCTGTCTGATTCGCTGCGGAATGAACTCAATCTGCCGATCCCTGATCAGACTCACAAGTTATTAAGCCTTGGTGACACGATCGAGATGTCCGATGCTGTGATCACGACACCTTCGACGGTGTTTTTGGAAAGCTTGATCAAGCGTCGCCCGGTGGCGTTGTTGGATTTTACGAACAGTCCGGCCTACGTGCCTGCGGCTTGGCGAATCACGGCGACAGCGCACATGAATCCAGTGCTGGAAGAACTTGCCGATCCACCCGCCACGAAGATGCTGTTTCAACGAGCGACGCTTCACGATCAGCTCGAGCTTGGCCAAAATTCTCAAAAGCGTTTGTTTTCTTTGTTCGGTGAAATGATCGCCGCTGGGCAAAAGGCCGCAGATTCTGGCGCGGCAGTAAGCTTGCCAGTGCGGATTTTGAGCGATCCGCAGCGTGGGATTGCCAAAGTCGATGACACGTTTCAATTGAGTACGTTGTTTCCAAATTCGCCTGCGTTTAAAGAAAACAATGTCGCTCGCTTGCAACAAGAACTTGCCCACGCAGTTGCTCGGCTAGAACAGTTGCCGCGGGAGTTGTACGAACGCGACGAAAAGATCGTCAAGAAGTCCGAGCACATTTCGTCGATGACGGAAGCTCTGAAAGGATCAGAGACGCGTATTGAAAATGCTAACCTCAGGGTTCAGCAGGCTGCGGGGCGACAGGAGGAAATGATGGAAGTTCTTGACAAACAGCGAAACCAAATGGCGAAAAAGTCAGCGCATATCGATCGGCTCAATGGCTTGCTGGAGGAGGCTCACGAGCAATTGAATGAGACTCGAAATCAATTTCACTGTCGAGCGACAGCGATGCTGGCTGCGGCGGCGAAGCTGACCGAGGAGGTGCGGTTGTCGCGTTTGGAGTCACGGCCAGAGGGGCAGGCAGAGGGGGCGGTGGAAACGCAAAGGGCGAGCCCGCCCGTAATCGAACAGCCGTTGCCGGCCGAAAAACCGGTGTCGCCCAAAAGCGAAGCCCAAGCGTCCAGAGAGGCCCCGGCACCAAGCGAACCCGGCGCGGCAGGCGGTGAATCGCCTAAGCCGGGCGATGAATCGGGCACTGAAAACTAGCGACCGATCTTTTGGTGTTCGGCCAGCAAGATCTCGGCGAGCTTGAAAACTTGCTTGCGTTTTTCGCCAAGCCAAGCGATTGATTCTTCGGGCATCAATTCCAGCTTCAGACGGCCGAGCACTTTGTTCATCCGATAGCGGACGCCTTCGTCGTTTTGATAGTCGAACAAATAACGTTCGCTTTGGAAACGTTCTATCTCGCCGACCAGTTTGGTCGTTGGCTTGGAGGCAAAACGATTGATGCAGTCCTGAACTTTTTCTGCGTCCAGTTCGGCAATCCAGCCGTACATTTGTTCCATGCTGCCGGGGAACTGCGATTCTAAAAATGCGTCCAAGAGCATTTCGATCACGATATGACCGATCAAGCTGGCACGCATCGATTGTGAGTTCCCGAACTGCTCGCGGTACTCGACCGCAAGTTCCATGTTCACCCGCGTGAAAATCGCAGAGCCATGAAACCAATAGTCATCTTCGTGATGCTGGACCACGCCGGCGGCTACTGCGGCCAAGATCGGATCGGAGTCGTCGACCCATGCCGCCGCTTTTTTTTTCCGAGCACGACATTTGCGATCGCAAGCGGTCAGCCAGTCGGGGATGCATGTCCCAACCGCGAAATACGGTTGGTCAAAGAATGGCAGCGAGTGGGCGAAGCAGTTCATCGGCTATCCGAACACGGTTGAATACATCTGGTCATTGAAGCCCACGACAAGTGACTTGCCGACCACCAAGGCTGGGGCTCGCAAGTTTCCGGTCGGCCCTAGGATCAGTTTGAGGATCTCTTCTTCGGTTGGTTTGTCCTTTTTTAAGTCCAACTCGACGACTTTTTTTCCTCTTGCTACCAACAGATTGGAGGCTTTCGCGACGAGTTCAAGGGCGCCCTCTTTTTGAAAGGTTTCTTTCCTTGCGTTGACTTCCGTTTTAGATTCGACCCCGGCGTTCGCAAGAAACTCTTGCGTTTTTACACATGTTTTTCAGCCAGGGCGGTGATAGCTCCAAGTTAGATTTGCCACTATTTCGAATTCCTATGAATGATTTGAAACAAGAACGGTAAATTTGAGGTCGACGGGTAACATCGTGTCGATAATTTTTTAGAATTTCTAACAATCTGTCGAACCAACCGCAAAGACTCGCGTTCTTGATACGAACAAGGCAACGTGAGTTGTCTCGCGCCTGCAACCAACTTAACCCAAAACACAGCTTCCATGAAGACGGCGAACGAAGAAGTAACTCTTTACGACGAAAATCCGTCCATGTTCCGCAACCGTCCGGTTGAGTTCATCGTCACGGCTGTGCTGTGCTTGGTCTTGGTTGGCTTGGTGATTTTCTTGGTGTGGTGGCTACGGTGCAAGGGTACTCAGCTGACCATCACTTCCGATCGCACGCGTCTGCGAAAAGGGATTTTATCAAAATCGATCACTGAGGTCTGGCATCAGGATGTTCGCAACGTGCAGCTCAACCAGACATTCTTTCAGCGATTGCTTGGGGTGGGGTCGCTGGGGATTTCCAGTGCAGGTCAATCCGGCCTGGAAATTAGTGTCTCGGGGATCCCAGATCCTGAGCAGGTGAAGGAACTGATCGACCAACATCGCCGTCGATAAGAAAGGTGCTTCTGGGGATTGAGTGCAGGTGCGACCTGTCAGCCTTTACGTGGTCTCATCCCAATGCAACATCGACTTGGTTTTGGTTAGCGAGGGTGCCATGTTTACGCGGTTAAAAAGAGACCCGTTCTACAAGGCCCCGCCAAAAAATATGCTCACGGGACTTCTGCAAAACCACATCGTACGCGTAAGCATGCCAGCACTCAGTTGATCCTTTTTCCCTCAAAGCCGTGAGGCATGGCGCCCGCTAGACCGGCAAAGCACGCGATATTTTTGAGCCAACCATTAAGTCCTAAAGCGACCCAAAAAGCGACCCAAGAAAAAAGCCGCATGACAAACCGAAACGGCTCATCACGCGGCTTGGATAAACCACTTGCTCTAT
>JALZWN010000182.1 GCA_023300235.1 Mariniblastus sp. | reverse complement strand
ATTGTAGGGGGTTTGCGAAAACTTACAACGCCGGACCAGGCCCCGTAACCGATGCCTGAATGAGTCTCAAGGTGAGCCATGATGCCGCTATGGCATTCGATGGGCAAGGGCCGGCGGATGGCGAGTCTTGCGCCATTGAATGGTGCGCCCGTCGGCGAGCGAGTTTCTAAGAGCCAGTTCCAACGCAAATCAGTTTTGATTGAGCGCGAAAGAATAGTTGCCCGTTATGGATCATCGGAGTCGCCCGAGTCGGTTCGCCAAGTTTGTACTCGCTGACTTTCTTGTAGATTTTGGCTGCATGGATAACGTGGACGACTCCATCTTCATCGGCCGCGTAGACATGTTGTTTGTCCGCGACCGGCGAGCTGGAAAAGCCTTTTGCAACTCGATGTTGCCAGAATTGTTTTCCTGTTTTGACATCGCTGCACGTCGCGATACCTTTATCCGAAAACACAAACAAAAATCCATTCACTGCGATGGGGCAGGGGACGTAGTTTGAATTGCGGATTCGGTAAGCGGGTTTAGGCGTGTCGTCGGTTACTTTCGTGTCGGGCCGGTAGGCGATTAGGTAATTCCCGCCGCCACCCGAACCGCAACTGCCAATCAGCATGTCATCCACCACCAACGGAGACGCGACCACGCGCATTTTAAATGGCAACGCCGACCAAAGGATTTTACCGGATTCGGGGGCCACTGCGAAAAAGCCGTTGCTGGTGTTGCAGTTTACCAATTGTTGCTGGCCTTTAGCGTCCTGCCAAACACTCGGCACGCCGTAGCAAACACGTTTCGTTTGAAGGTCGGTTTTCCACGTGTCTTCGCCGGTCATGCGATTCACCGCCACCATTTGGCTCTGCCCTGCCTGCTGGTCTGGCGGAAGTTGTTCGGCGGATTGCGAGTGAAGAAAAACAACAAGGTCGTCGATTATCATCGGCGAAGTGCCAAAACCATGCGATGATGAAAAGCTACCAAAGTCGCGTTGCCAGACTTCTTCGCCAGCGTGGTCCAAAGCGATCAGCCGAGTTTTCTGTGGGGCAGTAACCAGTAAGTAAACGTGGTGTTCGTCAACCGTCGGTGTGCTGGAGGCGAACGAGTTAAAACGGTGGATCTGATAAGTTTCCGATTCGAAGCTCTTGATCCACAATCGCTGCCCGTCTTTCAAACTCAAACACTCAATTGAAATCTTGGCGGTTTCCGCGTCGGAGCTAGTCACGAAGATTCGGTCTTGCCAAGCGACGGGCGAGCTACAACCGGGGCCGGCGAGTGATACTTCCCAGGCGGGTTTGTCCCATTGGTCGGGCAAGTTTGCGTTTTCGACAACGCCGGTGCCGTTAGGGCCTCGGAACCGAGTCCAGGCTGATTGGGCATTCAAGTGATCGCTGCACGGCGAGGCCACCCAAAACAACACAGCTGCAATCCAAAGATTTCGCATCTAATACCTCAAACCGATCGAACTCGTTGACTAATTCCGCTGCCGCTAATTTGGCGATTTTTGCGATTGAAAGCAAGAGCGGCGAAATAAATCTCACTGGTGTCGTTATCCCTATTTCGTTAGTTTTTGTGGGGTCAGGATCCGATTGGCGCTGGAACGAAAGCCAATCGTTGTTGATCTCGCGACTCCGTTGGAATACCAAAATTTTGGTCGAACCATTGCCGGTACGCGTCCCACGCTTTTGCAAGGATACGAAGATGTCGATGCCCATTTCCACTGCTTGTTCGCTATTGGTCGTGATTGCCTGTTTGATCGCTGTGCCTGCCGAACGTGTCGTTGCCCAGATTGATCGAGAACTAGAATTCAAAATTGAAACCAAAATGTTCGTCGACGGGGTCCAAGAACCAGTCGTCACCAATAAGACGATTTTTTTTCAGGGTTTGATTTTTGATTTTCCGTTGGCTGCGGGCAGTAAGTCTCCCGAGGAAGTATTGGTTTACGATTCCAATTTAAAAACGATCAGCTTGCTAGATCTTAAACGCCAAATGCAACTCAAGCTGATGGATGTTCAGCTGAAGAAAATGATCCAGAGTGTACGCCAACAAATGGCGGAAGACGATCGATCCAGAGCGATGATTGAACAAAGTTGGGAAGAGAAAATCGATTCGAAAAAGGGTTCGTTAGAATTGATTGGCAGTCAGAATATGACCTACCGTTTGACGGGTAAGCAGCCCGAGTCGGCCAAGTTGTTGTCCGCTTACTTTGAGTTTTTGGATGTGTTTACGCGAGTTCAGATTACGGACCCCAAGAAACTTCCGCCGTTTGCTCGGATGCGGTTGAACGAGTCGATTCGTAGGATCGGTTGGATGCCTGATCGAGTGGAAGTCACCGTCGGGAAGAGTGATTTTTTTCCTTCGATGTTTAAGGCTAAGACTGAACACGAGTTGACGTTGGGTGTTGCCGAACGTGACCGAAAAGAAATCGCGTTGGCTAAGAAAAATTGGGCTGCGTTGCCGGAAGTAACGTTGGCCAAGTATCGTGGGCTTGCGGAGAAAAAGAACTTTTTCGAGCGAGTCGCTGAAGAGGCCAAGCCAGAGCCCGCGGCGACGGAGTGATGAGTGGCTCCTGCTGCTATTCGTCAAACGACCCAAAAATTAAGGTCCCTGTGGTAAATGTGTTGGGGGCCATGCTTCACGGCTTTGATGTGAAGGGTGTCTCCTGAGTGTTGGCATGCTTACGCGTTGGATGTGGTCTTTGAAAAGTCTCGTGAGCATTGTTTCCAAAGAGCCTTTCGCGAATTAGTCCTTTTCTGATCGCGTCAACATGGCGCCCTCAGTCGGTGAAGTTACATGGGAATCAAAGGGCTGCTGATTAAATCATCCGCAATAAACCCAAACCACCAAAAAATAAAGCCGCTACGGTTCGCACCGCAGAGGCTTTGAGTTGGTTGATGTTTTGCTTCTTCCTAGGAAGACTTTTTTCTAGGAAGAAAAACCGAGCCCTTCGAGCTTCTCAATCAGAACGTCGATGGGACCTTGCAAAATACCTTTGATGCCATCAGCCTGGCCGCCCAGCAAGCCCTTGATCGTTTCGACGAACTGGCCGACCATCGTAGTTGCAACTGGTTTGGCGGTATCGGAGAGTTCGCCTAACGCAAGGCCGTCAAGTGACCCAGAGAAATCAGTGATCTTGCCAGCCAAAGCATTGGCTCCATCATCACCCGTTTCAGCGAGGCCAGAGAAACCGTCAGTGATGCCGCAGAACCCTTCTTGCAGCTTAGTGCCCGAGTCGCCCAGCACGCTGATGTCTCCAAAGTCGAGTGCTCCAGCGGCTTTTTCGCTGATGTCATTCATGCCTTCTTGAACTGCGTTGGCTCCGCCGTCGACGGCTTTCATAACAAACGGGTAAGCAAAGTATCCGATGGCTCCCAAAATGATCAGTGACGCCAAATACCCCAGTAAGCCCCCGCTTTTTTTCGCGGCGTCTCGAGCAGTATCGGCGGCCGCGTTAGTGGCGTTGCCGACCGTGCTGGCAGCGGATCCTGCAACATTACTGGCTGCGTCCACTCCAGATTTGCCAAGGTCGCCGGCGCCGGATAATAGGTTGCCGAAGCCGAGGTTCTGGGTGAGCCCGCTTGGCATGGCTGCGGCGAGGTGTGGCTTTTGCTTGCCCAATAAACCGCCGAGTCCTAAAGCGTCGAGGCCGGCCGATTTGGTGTGTTTGCCAATGACCCCCAGCAACATGGGAGCGGCGAGGGTTAGTAATTTGCCGACGATCGAACCGTCGAGTCCGAGGGTCTTGGCGAGGGTTTGAATCATGCTGGTCTTGCCACTGGCGCCAAACAAACCGTCTAGCATGCCGCCACCGGTTTTTTGAACGGCCTCAAGTTTGTCGCCGCCACTGCCAAGAATGTCGCCGATCTTGTCCATGATTCCGGTGTCAGCTTTGGACGCCATGTCGAAAACTTGCTTGGCACCTTCTTTTGATGAAGACTTATTCATCATGCCGCAGAGGATCGAGCCGATGGCGGTGTCAAAAGTCGAAGACGTTTTTTTCTTGTCCGACATGCCGAGCATGCCTCCAATTTGTCCCATGACTTGGTCAGTGACGGCGCCTTTTACCATATTCATAATGTTCATGTGTTTTGCCTTTCGAAGGAAGTTGGTCGAGTGGTTGGTCGGAGATGATCCGGCTAAGACGAGATTGTCTCCCGTGCGGCATTCGGGCTTAGTATAAAACTCTGCCGCGGTAAGGCAAATTAATCTCGTAAAGGTATGCGTTTCAGCCGTTTGCGCTTAGGGAATTCGCAACAGCCGGGTGAACTTGACAGTTCGCCAATGTTGAAATCCCGGTCTTTTCCGGCGAGGTTGTACGAGCCGGCTCGCCGAACTCACCTAATGAATTTTGACTTTAGGATTGCAGCGGCGATCCTAAATGTCAACAAGCCGGCGGCTGCGATTGCATACGAAATCAATGGCAGGATCGCCAAAATATCGCTCACGGTTGAAGTAGCATGAAGCTCGATCAACACACCACCGGGCCAGCTGATAAGAAACACTGCGGCGGCGACCAAAAACAAATAGTCAGACACGCAAACTGGAGGCAAACGCTCTGGTAGCAAGTCCCTAAGAATTTGCCCCAAAAATTTACGGTACCCCGACAGTCCCCACCAAAGGCAAACCGCTAAGCAATACGCGGCACGACAGATTATCAGCATGTAATCTGGCGGGGGCGGAGCTTGTCTGGTCAGCGAAAGCACAATCAATATTCGTGTGATGCACAAGGCTGCCAGAGTTAGTGAGAGCCCGTACTTCGCTGTTAATCGAAGTTCTCCCCGGCGTTACCTAAAAGCTTTGGTCGTGGAGTGAAGCACCAGGTGGCACATAGAGATGGAAGCGTGACAAAAAGCGGTGGAGCGAGTCGGAAACCTGCTTCGCAGAGTGTTGAGCGACGAACATCGTTCAGCGGCGCGGAACGTGCCTGCGCCTAGCCAGGCTTCAGGTTACCAGCTGACTTGGCGATGCTCTTGGTGATTTCGTTGTCGTCGTTGACCAGTACGATTTGTGCTTCGTGGTTTTCGATTTCGGCTTCTGTGAATTCTCCGTAGCAAACGATGATCACGACATCGTCTACTTTGACCAAACGAGCTGCTGCACCGTTGATGCAGATTTTGCCTGAACCGCGGATGCCGGGAATCACGTAAGTCGAAATCCGGCTGCCGTTGGTAACATTCAGCACGTCGACTTTTTCGAAGGGAACCATGTTCGCAGCTTCCATCAAGTTCATGTCGATGGTGATGCTACCTTCGTAGTTCAAATCCGCTTGAGTAACTCGTGCGCGGTGGATTTTGGATCGGAGTAATGTGCGAAGCATGGCTTGGCCGTGGTTTCAAGGAAATGGAATGGTTTGGTAGTTTGTTTAGCGGTCGGATGGGGGTTAGGCATCTTCCTTTATTGGATCATCCTTTTTCTTTTTGGGAGACTTTTTCTTCGCCTTCTTTTTGGCAGCTTTTTTCTTGGTGGTCTTTTTCTTAGCCGGTTTCTTTTTGGCTGCCTTCTTCTTTGTTT
Source organism: Mariniblastus sp. (assembly GCA_023300235.1). Taxonomy (GTDB): domain Bacteria; phylum Planctomycetota; class Planctomycetia; order Pirellulales; family Pirellulaceae; genus Mariniblastus. The sequence continues at coordinate 4,125 of JALZWN010000182.1, read as the reverse complement.
TCTTCTTCGTCGCTTTGGCGTCGGAGTCGTCGTCGCCTTCGGTTTTCTTTTTCGTTTTACGCGGAGCGAACTCGAAGCCGAGTTTGCCTTTTTCGCGGTCGATGGTCAAGTGAGCCGCGAACTTACGTCCTTTCTTGGACAAGAAACCCGGCATCAGGTCCGTTTTGCCTTCGACGAACAGCTTGATGCCTTGGTCGGTTGGGATCTCACGTTTCAAAATTGTTTTGCTGATCCGCACCCCGCGTTCGTCAACCTTGGTTGCCATGTCGGGGGCTAAGAATGCGTTTTCATTTTCGTAAACCGGGATCATTGCGTCCGAATCATCGGATTGCTTGGCTTGGCAAATGATCATCTCGTCGGTCAAGTTTTTGAGTTCCTCTTCCCGTCGGTCATCGCCTTCGAACTTAAACCCGACCTTCCAAGTCTTCTTTTCTTTGGCCAAAGAAAGCTCTGCTTCGAACGGCTGGCCAAATCGGCTTTTGAAATCCGAGATTGGACCAACAAGCTTGTTTGTCATCAGCTCCCGAGCTTCTTGCTCGGTCAATTCATGGCTGGCGATGTGTTTTTTCAAACGGAATTTACACTCCGGATTGCGGCACTCAAACACGCCGTCGGTCTGACGATGCACTTGGCTTTCGCATTCAGGACACGGAGCGTGCAAATCATCAAACGGGCGGTTGATGATCTCGTCGTGGAAGCTCTTGGTTTGCTCGACGATCTTCTTGGTCATCTCCTTGATCTCGGCCATGAAGTTGGCGCGAGTTAGCTTGCCAAGTTCCATTTGCTTAAGCTTGTATTCCCAGTTGCCTGTCATCTCGGGAGAGCTCAATGCTTCGATGCCGATTTCTTCCAGTTGGTCCATCAAGGCCAAACCTTTATTGGACACCACAAGGTCACGCTTGCTAAGCTCGTGACGGAACAAATACTTTTGGCGGATTAGGTTCTCGATGATCGCCGCTCGGGTAGCCGGTGTACCCAAGCCACGCTCGGACATCGCGCCGCGAAGTTCTTCATCGTCGACGCGTTTACCTGCGGTTTCCATCGCCGACAGCAACGAACTATCAGTGTAACGAGCCGGAGGTTGGGTCTCTTTGGAGCGTAGTTCGATCTCCGAGTTGGTGGCAGGTTCGCCGTCGATGACTGCGACCAATTCGTCTTTATCAGCTGCCGCGCCGGCGGTGCGTCCGTACACGGCTAGGTAGCCGGGTACGACCAAAATTCGACCATCGGTGCGGAAGGAGTCTTGCTGGTAGCGGGTGATCCGGCGAGTGACTTCGAACTCCGCGTGCGGGTAGAAAATCGCCATAAAACGCCGTAAAACCAAGTGATATAGCTTGGCCGCGGCTTCGTCTAGTTTCGCCGGTGGAGCTTTGCCAGTCGGGATGATCGCAAAGTGATCGCTGACTTTCTTGGTATTAAATACGCGTTTGGTTGGGATGATTCGATTGTTGGTAACCAACCAGCGGGCTGAGTCAACCAGCTGTTTCGGCATCGAATCGGATGGCTTGCAACTGGCCATGTTCGCGACGGTTTCTTGGACCGTCGGCAAGTAGTCATCTGGGAGGTACTTCGAATCGGTACGCGGATAGGTGAGTAGTTTGTAGCGATCGTAAAGTGCTTGAGCCAGTTGCAGGGTTCGTTTGGCTGCGAAACCGAATTTGTTTCCGGCGTCGCGTTGCAGGCTGGTCAAATCAAACAGCTGTGGAGGCGCCTGTTTGGTGGGTTTCTTTTCTTCTTCGACGGTGCCGACTTGGTTCGCAACTCGGGCTTTGATTTCTTCGGCTTGTTGGAGCGTCCAGATGCGTTCGGGTTTCTTCTGGTTGTTGGTTTCGTCTTTCTCAAACTTCTCGTCGAACCATCGCGATTGGTACTCACCAGCGGCGACTTTCCAGTCAGCATGGATCTCGTAATAAGGCTCCGAAACGAACGCGCGGATGGTGCGTTCGCGTTCGGCCAAAATCGCCAGGGTTGGAGTTTGTACGCGACCGGCGGAGGTCACGTTGAAGCCGCCGTTACGAGAATTAAAAGCCGTCAAAGCGCGGGTGCCGTTAAGGCCGATCAGCCAGTCGCTTTCGCTGCGGCAAATCGCGGCGTCGGCGAGGGCGTCCATTTCACCGCCGTCTCGCATGCTGCCAAAGGCTTCTTTGATGGCGCCGTCGGTCATTGACTGCATCCACATGCGTTTCATCACGAAGTCTTTTTTGACGTCGGCCATCATCATCAAGTAGCGAAAAATCAATTCGCCTTCACGCCCGGCATCGCAAGCGTTCACGACGGTGGTGACTTCCTTCTTTTTAAGCAAACGGACGAGCAACTTAAAACGTGGCAAGCTTCGTTCGATCGGTTCCAGCTGGAACTTTTTCGGGATGTGCGGCAGATGCGTCATGCTCCACGGCAGCTTCTTGCCGTCGGCTTTGGTCGGCATGCTCAGCCCCACCAAGTGACCGATCGCCGACGCGACGAAGGCGTTGTCGTTTTCGAAATAGTCTTTTTTCTTTTCAAACTTTCCCACTTCGGGAAGCTTGCCAAGAACTCGAGCCAGATCGGTGGCGACGCTTGGCTTTTCCGCAATGATGAGTGTCTTGGACATTTCCGTGGGATACCTTTTGGGTCGGTTGTCATAAAGTAGGCAATATCGCCATGTGTCAGTTCTCAACTTCAACCGAAAAAGCAGTAAAAATGAGCCCTGGAGTCGCTTATGCCTTGGTTTTGGCATTGAAGCAGCAGCAAAACAGCGATAGATTTTGCTTTGTGCGGAGGTGCGACCAATAGCTGATAGCTAAGTTAAGTCGTCAATCTCTGCGACAGAGAATTAATCGGCCGGTTTGCCTGCTGTCAACCCCTGAAGATTTTAATTAGGGTGTCGGCGGGCCGTTGGCCTTCGTTTTTACTACATTAATCTGATTCGGATTTCGTAATGCTCGGTTGGTTTCGTCGACATGCAACTATTTTGATGGTAGTTCTTGGTTCTGCCGCGATGGTTATTTTTGGTTTGGGCTCTGTTTTTGATAGCTTTGCTCGTTCTGCCACCGAAAAGGTGCGTGAAAATCCGACCATTGCTAACTGGGCTGGCGGAGAACTTTCTCGCGATGGCGTGATGGGAGTTTATCAAAACCACAGCGAAAGCATGCGTTTTCTGGGTGCTGTCGTCGATGCGGCAGAAACCAAACGTGGCGATCGCGTGACGCCGCTGGCTGAGGTCGTCGCTCCAATCCAAGGTGAAAAGCGAGAGCAAATCTTGTCGTCGGTGATGAGCCGATTGATGATGGCTCAAGCCGCCCAACAGCAAGGATTCGTGGTCGGCGATTCGATGGTCAACGAGTACATCGCGTTGGTATCAGGAGACGCTCAGTTTTCTCCTGCTGATCTGCGAAAGATCAACCGAAGCGTTAACGCGACGTCATTGGAAGTCGTTAAAGAGCATTTGAAAATCGAATTGTTGGCCATGCAAATGGGGCGACTATCGACCGTTGGTATGAACTTGCCGCCCAACCCAACCGAAGCGATTTCGCTGTACGGTCGGACTGCTGAGCGAATTGAATGTGAAGTGATTGCCGTTCCGGTTAGCGATTTCGTGGCCAAGGTCACGGGCGAGCCTGCGGATAGCGAATTGCGTGAACTTTTCAAAGAAGGCAAAAACGACTTGCCTGATTTCACTGGCGAGAAGCCTGGCTTTAAGTTGGATCGAAAAGTCAACGTTCAGTATTTCGTGGCTGACGCCGAAACGTTTTTGCAAAACGAAATGAACAAGATCACTGACGAGGAAGTTCAAAAAGAATACGATCGTTTGGTCGAAAAGAACGATGTTTTGGTGGTCGAGCCGATCGTCAAAGATAACTCGTTTGTGATCCCGGGTTTGGATAGTTTGGAGGAAGGCGGTGCAGACGATTCTGAAGCTGCTTCCCAACCACCGAGCGATAGTGATGCTCCTGCTCCGCCAAGCGATGATGCTCCAGAGATGATCAACCCGGCAGGCGATGCCGCTCCGGCAGTAGAAACGCCAGCAATGCCTAGCACCGAAGTGGTTCCTAGCACTGAAGTGGTTCCTAGCACTGAAGTGGTTCCTAGCACTGAAGTTGTTCCTAGCACCCAAGTTGTTCCTGGCACTGAAGTGGTTCCTGGCAC
>JALZWN010000181.1 GCA_023300235.1 Mariniblastus sp. | reverse complement strand
CATGAAGGCGACCGGACACGCTGACGGTTCGGAGAACCGAGCGACAATGTCGCTCAGCTTTCCAAGCTGATTGCGCGCCTGAGGGCAACACAAGACCAAACAATCCCTTCCCCTTTGAAAGAAGTCGCTATGGACTGTTTCGACGGTGATCTATTTGACCCAGACGCTGATTTTGATCAATGGGACCGGACAAGGCCGCATCGACACCAGTCCGCTGCAATTTGCTTTTTAACCATGCGTCTGAAGGACTCCATTCCAAAATCGGTCATCCTCGATTGGCATCGCCAACGAGTTGACTTTCTGCGGCGAAATGGTGTCCATGTCGATCGGGATTGGAAAGCCGGCTACCTCGAACTGTCGCCGGACCAACAGCAGCAGTTTGACAAACGCTTCTCCCGGCAACGTGAGACCACTCTGGACTCTTGCCTAGGTGCCTGCGATCTGGCAAATCCAATCGCGTCAGAAGTGGTGGCTCAGTCGTTCGCTAAGTTTCACGGAGATCGTTACTGGTTAGGAGATTTTGTGATTATGCCAAACCATGTTCATCTCCTAGTCGCGTTTCGATCGAACGAAATTGCGAAGTCTCAACCAGGTGGCTGGATGCGTTACACGGCGAGGCAAATCAATCAATTGACTGAAAGAACCGGCTCGCTGTGGTTTCCTGAACCGTTTGATCATCTTGTGCGAAATGAGGATCAATTAGAATACTTGCGAGCCTATATCAGAGACAATCCAACGAAAGCTCACATTGAGGAGGGGCGTTTTCTTTATCGAGCCTCGGGCGGACGTTTTTGAATTGAAAATGCGTCGTCTTGGAAGACGCGATAGGAGGTGCACGCTTACGGTTCGGAGAACCGAGCGACAATGTCGCTCAGCTTTCCAAGCTGATTGCGTTTCACAAAGAAGTTGATCCATGATCGCTCGTTTTCAAAACACAGAGGCACCAGAGATCACAGAGTTGAGGAAGTCAAGTAACAATCCCTCAGTGTCTCCGTATTTCAAAATCATCCTCAATTCCCGAGCAAGAAAACGGGAACAGGTCGCGGCTAAGAAGCTGTTTAATTCTTCGGTGCTGTTTCTGCTTTGTCGGATTCTCGCCCCGCAACTTTGGAGACGTCCAAGCCATATTCTTTGATCAGATGAGTCGCCACCGTTTGCAGTTCCTCATCCGAGAGCGGTCGTTCAAAAATGAGCATCCGTGCGATTTCACCGCAAAATGATTCGTATCCCGGGTGGTTGGTCGCATCGCGTTCCTGACCAATCGCCATTTTTGATGGGTTGGCTTTGGGGTTCACCGGCACCGACTTGGTGTCCACAGGCTCGGTCGAGTTAACGTACAGGTTTAACTCGACGACTTCTTTCCCTGCGCCCATCCGCCCCATCACTAAATAATATCTATCGACATCCAGTGGCTGCTTGCTAACGACTTGAGGGTTCTGTTTTTCATCCCACAACTTACGCGGGCCTTCAGGTATGACGCCGTTTCGACTGCCCATCCAAACGCGATGGTCGTCCATCAGGTTGCCCCAGAATCCTTCATATTCTTGACCATTTCTCAAGTTTCCAAAAAACGAATTTACGTTTGGCTTGCCTGGCTTCTGCTTATAGATACACATTACCGAAAACCAAGTGTAGCCATCGCCGGTCAATAAGTGATCAAACGCGTCTTCATCCATGTTTACTAGTTCTTGTCGATTGAAAACCAGCGAGGCGTGTCCGGCAAGCGTTGCGACGTTGGACTTTAGCTCGGGCATGCCAGAACCCGCCACCTTGCGGCCTTCGTCTCGTTTGACAAACAAATCGGCGGCGTTGCCAGTGACTTGGTTGCGCCATGATTCGACTTGTTTGGTGCCTTCTTTTAACTGGACGTCTTGGTCGGCATTGAGGTCGAGGAACAAGCCCTTGGCGATCGGTAACTTTGTTTCGGAACTGCCATCACCCTGAGTTGGTTCATCCGATTTGGTACCTGCCCAGACGATCGCACCCTCGATGAGTTTTTGGAAATTTTTATCCGCGTAGATTTCTTTGGTGTGACCGAGTGAGGTGAAAAAAGAACGCCCGCCATCGTATTGCTGGCACCAAGTGAATGGATGGTCGCCGCCCATCTTCTGTTCGCCTTGATAAGAGTCTTCGTCGACGGAAATCAGAACATTCACGTTGGCACGCGGATTAGAGCCAAACCGGTGCCATTCGTCCGTCACGGTCCATTCGGCTGGCAGATGGCGGGTCGCGACGTGAGTGCGATCCTCAACCATCAATTTTGCTTGCTGAACTTTGGGATGGTCAATTAATTTTGTACCAATCAGTCCTTCATACCAGGGTTGAAACTCCCCCCCCTCTTTCCAAATCGCTCCAGCACAGTGAACGCCAACAAAGCCACCGCCCTTTCGCACAAACTGCTGAAGTGCCTTTTGCTCTGGCATCGTCATGATTGCACCGTTGTTGCCGCAGTTATTGTTAAAGACAACGACGTCAAAGCTGTTCAAATCTAAACTGGTTAAGCTCGAAGCCTTGATCGTCGAAACGACTTTCCAGCCGTTGGCGTCTCCGAGGGTTTCAACCATTGCCAGTGCAACGCTTTTGGATTGATGCTGAAATCCGTTGTCGGCTTGAAAATTCAAGACACGCAGTACGCTTGGTTCATCGGCGCCTGCGATTTTCGATTGCGAGAAAATCACAACAGAGCAAATAAACAACAACATAGAGATGGAGGTGTTCTTAAACATAGTTCTGCCTTATGGATTGAAGATAATCACTCATTCGTAACATTAAAATCAAAGACGACTACCCGTTCAAGCGGGGGGATCGCATCGACTCATGGTCCTTGCGGCCTTGATACTTCGATACCAATCTCGATATCTGATCGCAACCCGGCCGATGGAGATGTATTGGCTTTCTTGTTGTTATTGGTTTTCTTATTGATTTTTCTCTCACTTCTTGGTGCGGAAATTCTCAATCTAACAGGTCTGGCCGCAGCGATTTTAACACGTTGCAAAAGTCTGCATCCAGATCGGATGGCAAGTTTGCTAGGCAGCGGGCATTGGAATCTATGATTTTAAACATCCCGATGATGCCTTGATCGAAGCGGATTTTGAGAACCAGAATGTCTTTACCAGCTTCAATAGCGCTCCGCTGAAGAAAGTAGCCACGCTCGATGGCTTGTTGATCTTCGGCGACGTATTGCTTGATCGTGGCCGCGGGCGTTTCAGGCGGGTTGATCAGGTGATAGCGTTTGCGTGCGACGATCTGTTCCAAAGATTGGCCGAAGGTCTTGCAAAAGAGCGGATTGGCGTAAAGCACAGCCTCCTCTGTTGCTTCGTACGCGGCGTACCAGATGGAACAACTTTCGTTCTGATCGAGCAGTGGCTGGGCTTCAGCGATGGTGTTCATAAGGATCTTAAACACTTGGTTCTTTAAGAAGCGGGGGGTATTTCGAGTCTAAGACAATAAGATGTCGACGTCAAATAAAGTGCTCCCTACCTCCCCCTGCCTCGGGAGAACCTTGGAGCTTGCTCTTGAGATCGAAACGCCCGTAAGTCAAAACGCAACTCATCTAGGATGTGTCGCCTCCAAAACGGAAACGAAAACGGATAAAGCGAAAGTGTGGCGTACACAAAAGTTTGAAACATGCATTTGGATTTTACCATTGCGGTCTACAATGAAACACTGACTACTACCGTCGTCTCAGCTATCCCAGGGATCGACGGTCGAAACGATTTTGAAAATAGAAAGTTGCGACCCGATGAACAAATTCTGCTTTAACGTTGCTTGCGTTATCTTGATCCTGTGTGGATTGAAAAGTGTGCGGGCCGAAACGCCGAATATTGTTTTTATTTACGCCGACGACATGGGCGTCGGAGACGTTTCCCACACGACCGGGCTCGCCGCGACACCGCACATTGATCGGATGGCCAAAGAAGGCATGCGGTTTACGGATGCTCATTCTGCATCCGCCGTTTGTACTCCGTCCCGTTATGCGTTGCTTACTGGGCGGTACAGCTGGCGGACGCGGCTGACGAAACATGTGTTCAACCACCCTGACTATGCACCCTTGATTGAACCCGGCGAACCAACGGTTGCTCAGATGTTGAAAGACAACGGATACCATACCGCTTGTGTTGGCAAATGGCATTTGGGGATCCAGTGGCAGTATCAAGACGATTTTACGCCGACCGCACAAAAGGCGCTTAAGCAAGGCTGGGACATTGACTTTGAAAAACCTGCTGTGATCTCCCCAACCTCGCATGGGTTTGACTATTTCTGGGGGATCGCCGCTTCTCTGGACATGCCGCCCTATCTGTTCATCGAAAACGGCAAAGCCGTCAAGACTGAGCTGGTCGCCAAAAAGAAAGGCCGCAAGGGGCCGAGGGATATTGCGTTCCGGCCCGACGGGTGCCTGCAGATTTTTGCCGAAAAGTCCGTCGCTTATATTGACGAGCGGGCCAAGGAGGAAAAACCATTTTTCCTGTACCTGCCACTGTCGTCACCGCATTCGCCGGTCGTGCCAAGTCAAGCTTGGAAGGGCAAGTCAGGATTGGGTAAGTATGGCGACTTTCTGATGGAAACCGATTGGGTCGTTGGTGAGGTTCTGGCGGCACTCGATAAGCATGGTCTGGCAGAAAACACGTTAGTTGTTTTTTCGACAGATAACGGTTGCTCGAACTCGGCTGGGATTCCTAACTTGATCAAACAAGGGCACAACCCTTGTGGAAAATTGCGCGGTCACAAAGCCGACATCTACGAAGGCGGGCATCGTGTCCCGTTTGTGGTTCGCTGGCCGGCGATGGTCAAACCCAACACAGTGACCGATCGCCTGACTTGTCAGACCGATTTCATCAGAACCTGTGCGGACGTGTTGGGTGTCGAACTGGGCGACAACTCAGGCGTCGATAGCGTCTCTTTTCTGCCAACCTTAAAAGACCCCTCCATCGTTCAACGGGATGCCGTCGTGCACCACTCGATCAATGGTTCGTTTGCCATCCGCGAGGGCGATTGGAAATTGGCCCTTTGCAAAGGGTCGGGCGGTTGGACTGATCCAAAGCCGGGGAAATCACCTGCCTCGGCCCCCGACGTGCAACTGTTTAACTTGGCCGGCGATATTGGTGAACGATATAACCTACAAGCAAAGCATCCTGATCGGGTAAAGTCTTTAACCGAAACACTGAAACGATATGTTGAAAACGGACGCAGCACGCCAGGGCCTGTTCAGTCCAACGCAACAAAAGTGAACCTCTATGCTGCCCCGGTAAAAATGTAGGTTTCAGAAAGTCAGATGTTCACGTTCTTCGAAGCTAGGCGGTTCTCTTAACAAGGCCACTAGCTTGTCGACGTCGCCACGCTCTTGTCGCCAGCCCAAGTAGGTTTTCTGGCTCTCTACCGAATCCCAAACTTCGTGAATGTAAAACGTTTTGTCTGTTGGGTCTGCCGAACAAGATATTAATTCGGCGCCTTCGAATTTGGCCGTGTCAGGAAGGATGGCCTTCAGCGTCGCATGAAGCTGGTCGTAGGTGTCGTCTTTGGCTTTGAACGTAACAGCGAATACTACTGACATCTTTATGACCTTTCGGGGCATTGTTGGTGACGTTGCGTTGGATGCTTTTCTAAATCCTATCGACAAATACACGAAAAAGAGTATTTCAAGATTCTTAGGCGAGCAAAAAGTTTCAAAGCATGAGCGGCGCAGAAATTGCAATGCCAGTGCGTTCATGGAGTCGTGCTTTGGAACCATCAAAACCGAATTAGAAATTACAGGTTATGATTCCTTCGAACAAGCCCTCTACTGGGGATGCGATCTTTGCACAACGTCCGTTGATAAATGTGATTCGAAGTCTTGGCAAAGACTACTTGTTCTAGGTTAAAGAAAATCAGCCAAACACAATTAACGCACTGGAAAACTATTTTGCAAAGGCTACCTCCCGCCGGCCAGCAGCGACAATGGATGAAAAAAAGGGGCGCTTTACGAACGCCGTCGTCTGTGGCTTGATCTAGAGAACGCGGACTACATTCGAGAAACGCTTAATATTACCGACTGCAAGATCGTCGCGCGAGTCGATCGTCGGCTAATTGCAGGCAATGGCACGGTCGTGCTTGATGACAAGCGTTATTTCATTCCCAGCCTGGATCCTGACAAGGTTCTTGCGCTGGATATTCTTCGTCACATCAGAAATCACTGGCGAATCGAAACGGCCTGCACTTCCGAAAAGACCGCTGGTGGGACGAAGATCGCCACCACACCAGAAGGCCGGGCCTTTCTGAAATGATGGCTGAAATGATGGCAGCCATAAATAACGCCTCCATCTCTGTGCAAAAATTCTCTCTGATAAAAGCGAGCCATTAAGAGCCGCTGCTAACTACGTTCAATGGAGTGCAAGCATCGGAATCAAACTTGCTGTCATCCTGACTTTGCAGTTCTCCTGCCTTTACGCCTTTATTCAGTTAAGCCGGATGCGATAATTGCGTAGATTTCCCCGTTTTTCCAGATTATGCGATCTTTTTAAGTGATTTTTGACGATATCTGGAGTGTTAGTGACGGCTTTCAGCCTTTGCTGACTTGAGTCTTGGGCACTCCACCCCTACCTTAGGTGGGTTTTTTGCGGTATTGACTGCCCTTCCGTGCTGACTATACTTATTGCGTCAGATGCTTATTACAACGCGGTCATGTTCAGGCTGCTAATTATTCCATCTAACGTGTACTCAATTTAATCATTATCACGAGCAGTTTGCTCAAAATCCCAGCTCGGCCCGAGTACAATCACGAACCGAGTTCGCTACTTCCACTAAAAACAGGATTTACAAAATGAGAACATTCATTTTCGCATTGTTAGCAGGTCTTATGATGACGGGCGCCGCTAATGCCGACATCATCGAAATTCTTAGCATCGACCCTGCAGCGGGCACCAGGAGTGGGTTTACGATCACTGCTACCAATGCCGACACTTTTTCGTTCACCGGGACCAGCGACTTTGATGGAGGAGGGGTTGACGATACCCTAGCGTTCACATTGACCCGCTCAACGTTCAATGCAACTGGTGCCGCCATCGCTGAAAATGGTGATGTGACAATCGGCGCCGCGACAAACGGCGGCAATAACGTCAACTGGTTTAGTAACTTTGGTGACCTTGAATCGATTCAGCTAGAGGTTTCAGATATTGCGTACACCTCTGGGGAAGCTGACGGGACAACAGCGGTTTTTAACGGCTTTGTAGGTGTTGACCGAGTCAATATTACTGCTACGGATGCAATCGATTTTTTCATTCACACAGACACAGGTGCTGGCACCGGGTCGACAACCGTTACCCCAACTAACGGCGGCACCAATAACAATACGGTTATTGATTTAACCAGTGTGGGAGCATCAGAGACGGTATTCATTACTGCTGAAGACGGCTCTGGAGGTATTAGGTTGCGTGACCTAGACCTTCGGTTTGAGACGGTTGCAGCCGCTTCAGTACCCGAGCCGACTTCGTCCGCAGTTCTGCTTGGCGGACTCAGCATGATGGTGATGCGTCGCCGTCGCAGCTAGATCTGTCAGCAATCAACGCATTGCAAGATTTGAACACCGATTGGACTTTGTCCGATCGGTTTTTTTTTGCGCCAACAGACACTGCAAAGCACTCATTCCCGACAATCAGAGTTGCCAACGTGAAACTTAAAACAACGCTCTCATTTCTGCTGCCGATCATCTGCCTAACATCTCTGTCGCTGTCGGTCGTCTCTGGCGCCAGCGAAGATGAGCGCCCGCCGAAACCGAACGTGCTGTTGCTGCTGACCGATGATCTCGGCTGGCAAGACGTGAAGTGCTACGACATCGACGAGCCTTCGCCGATGGAAACGCCGAACATCGACGCTTTCGCGAAAAAAGGAGTGTTGTTCTGGCAGGCCTATTCGCCGGCCCCTAGTTGCGCGCCGACGCGCAGTGCAATCATGAGCGGCAACCATCCAGCTCGCGCTCAGCAAACCCACGTCGTCGGCGGCAAGCCGCCTGCGCCGTATCACAAAACGCATCACCGCATGATGCCGCCGTGGTATCGCGGACACATGCCCGCAGAAACCGTGACCATCGCCGAGGCC
>JALZWN010000180.1 GCA_023300235.1 Mariniblastus sp. | reverse complement strand
GGCAGTTTATTCTCGCATTTACGGCTTGTCATTCGCGACCGCGGTTCATGTCGCCTGCCCGTTTCGACTTTCTTGTTCAATGAATCCATTTGATTTCGACGCGTTTGACTGCTTTTTCGTTGTCAAGATAAAGGTTGTACTGCCAGCCATACATGCCGCAGTCGAATCGGTAGACGTAGGCATGTTCTTTTATTTCCCAGAAAGGAGCATGGTAGCCATACATAGGTCGTTCACGGTATCCGATTAACTCGCGGATCTCGTTTATCTTCTTTCCCTCAAGTTCAGGTGTTACGGTTTCAAACACACGGCGGGAAGCGTTGATTGCTGACATCGGGGAAACATGGAACTTACCGGTTTTGTTTGGGACCGTTTTCCACATCAACAACTTGTCCCGATCTAAATCTTCGGATTTCTTGACTTTGCCGGTGGTCTCGTCAAATGCCAAGTCTGCTTTGGCAAACTCGGCTTCTTGAAGTCTCTTGTTGGATATTGACGACCTAAGATCCGATACGCTCCCGCGATAGACATTTTCGATCTCGCCATCGCCATTTTCATCAATCAACAAATCGACGATATCGCCCTTAGTAAGTTGGGCAGAATCTACGTTCGTATCTCCATCGATGTCGAGGTCCCGGTAAGTTTCCATTCCCTCTTTAAAGTAGATCCATTGATCCAGTTTTTGATTTTTGTCGGTGTCGAGAAATTTTCGAATGACTTGACCGCGATAAAAAAATACGAAACCATCGAACTTCGAGTTTCGAAGTCTTCTGATCCTTACAAGCGCAGGATACTTAGGTTGGTCATAGCCCGTGAAATCTAAGAACCTTGGTTTAAACGCAAGGCCTTCCTTCACTCTTTTTAATTCCGATTCACTCGGTTCCAAAATCACTGAGTCGAGAAAGTCATTCATTTCTTTTCGTTGCAAAATGAGTTCAACGGTGATTCGATGGTCAGCTCCAAGGGTTTCAGTAACAATTTTTATGTTCTTTTCTAACTCTTTTAGGTCTGCTTTAAATTGTTCAGTTTGGTTTGAAAACAAAGAGTGAACATCTTGGGCAAGTTGCTTGGGTGTTACGTCGTCGTTGACTGTAGGCGATTCGCTCACTTGTTCTTTTGGGCCGCTATCTGACCTGTCTTGAGAAACGCCAGATCTGAGGGTTCCAAGTGACAAAAATAGGAAAAGTAGTAGGCTGGTTTTCATGGCGACCGAGAAGCTACATAGTAAAATTGAGGCGTTCGGCGGCTAAAGATGGCCTGCCGATTCGTTATGCTATGGCAAGTGAATCCCAAAAGCGAGTTTTCGTGGCCGCCGCGCGACCTAAAGATAGAAATTAATGTCAGTACAACAAAAACACGGCGGTGAGCTAAGCGACGAAGGCGCGGTTCATGTCGCCTGGCCGTTGGCCGCAAGTCGAGAGCATCGAGTGATTGCGTGTTGCATTAAAGAAGGCAGCGATTTGGCGGAGGTGCGGCGTGTGGTAGCTCACGTCCTGCAGGCGTAGCCGACGGAGTTTGATTGGAATAGATGGCGACGGTATTTCCCGCTTGCCGGCCGAGCAAGGCAGGCCGCAGGAAATGTCGCCATCTAGCGTAATTCAGAACAAGCGGCGCATGAGTTAATGGTATTTTGCTACAATGATGCCATGATGTGGTTCTGGAATAAAATAATTCGTAACGCGTGGTTCGTGTTGTTCGTCGTCGCAGCAAGCCATTGTGCGGGGCAAGAGCCCGAGAAAAATCTTGGCCTTCAGCTCGAAGCCAACCCGCCGATGCAGATCATTGCTCGAACCCCTCCGGAGCCAGAAATTCCCACGGGCGACTTCGAGATCCGAGACGGTTACGAGTTGATAGAGAGCTTGGACGAGTTTCGAAAAGCGATTAAGAAGGACGGCCAAAAAATTCGTTTGAAGCCGGGTGTTTATCGAGTCAAAGGACCGGACGAATCGTATGAGGGCAAGCAGCATTTGCTTGCGGTGCATGGTTCGAACAATCACTTTGACCTGAGAGGCACCGTGATTGAAACTCCGACGTCTGCTCAGAGTCGGTTGCCTTCAAAAGCACATGTCTCTTCTTGCTGGCGGGTCTATGGATCCAAGAACACGTTTATCGGCGGTTACTTTCGAAACGTGCTGGATATGGATTATCCAGATTATCGCGTTGCCGATAATGAGTTTGAAATCCTCGGCGACGACAACCGTTTTTACGCGTGCACGTTTTTGATTCAGGGTTCGGTTCCGTATGGCTACACGGACTACTACGGCAAAGGTGCAGGAGGCGGAGGCGGCCGGTTGGACAAGCACAGTTGCATGGGGATCATTCGAGCCAATGGTACTCGCGTCGAACATTGCAAGATTTATCAGCACTCCTTTGGACACGCGATTCACTTGCACGGTGTCGACGGTTTTTTGGCCAGTGACTGTTTGATCAGTGGAGTGCTAAGGCCCACCAACGATATTTTTAAAGAGAAGGATGGCCGGGCCAAGGAGTATGGTTTCAAGATCTTGTATCGTGGCGAGCGGCCGATCCCGCGCGATCAAATGATCCCTTTGACCGAAAGCGGGATTCGTACCTACGAAGAAGTGCAGAACGTGATCATCAAGGACACGGTGGTGGAGAGGACGCGAGCTTGTTACGCGTTGTACTGTATTGGCGAAGTTCATCTGGAAAACGCTATCGCTCGCGAGGCGGGAGATTTTGCGTTCGCGGTCACTTCAACGAAAGCAGGAAAGGCCACCATGAAAAATTGTCACGCCGATCTGGCCTACAACCCGGTCTTCAATTTCACCCGCGGTGAGCTTTCGGTGCGAAACGACTACGAGCTAACTCTCCACGATCCACCCGAAGGTTCCTCCCCTACTCCGCGAACGGGGTTGGGGATTATCTGCGGCGACAGATGTCAATTCGAGATTCTTGATGCGACCACCAAGCCTCTGCCTGCAGGCTTCGATCGTCTGGTGTGCGGTGACAAAAAACGACCGCTCATCAACTCAAAAGTCACCAATCGAACCGCCGCAACCGTGGTGCTCAGCGAAAACGCACGAGGCTGCGTGGTTTACTCGGTCGGTCCGGTGATCGATCAAGGGCGTGGTAATCGTGTTGTCAAAATCAAAGAACGTCGGGAAAAGAAGGAAAAGTAGCCGCAAAAGAGAGGAAGCGAATTGGCGTAGCTGGTGCTTAATGCGGTTCATTTGTTTGATCGTGACGCAAGTTCAGGGGCGCGGATGTGGCGGTTAGTAAAACGCAAAGGCGTGGAGAACACTAAGTTATCGGGGCGAGGATGAGGATTTCTCGGTTGATCTGTGTTTTAGAGCTATGCCGGTCCCCCCCAAAGATTGGCCATTTGCTGGGAAGTAACCAACCTTACGGCAATACGCATGCCCAGCGTTCATTCCTGTCTTTTCTTAGGGGCCAGTGCTAAGGGTTTGCTTGGCGAAGGTCGATAAAAGGCAGGGTTGGTTGATTTCAACTAAGGCTGTACACCGGGGTTTAGCTGGCTGGCCTCGTTAATCCCGGCCCTGTCAAAGCTGCGGTTTTAGTTTGAACCGTGTTTTTTAGAGGATGAAGTGTCTTGCAGCGATTTGCTGCCGTTGACATCTACGATCTATCTCAAGACAATAAGCTGCTTCCATACACGACGTTTTAGGCGATTCTATGAGTTCTAATTTCAATTCATTCGGTGCCCGTGACACATTCTCCGTCAACGGCAAAGACATTGGCATCTTTCGACTCTCTACCCTGCAAGAAAAAGGGCTAGGTGATATCGACAAACTGCCGTACTCGATCCGCGTTTTGCTGGAATCGGTATTGCGAAACTGCGATGGCCAAACCGTTACCGAGGACGATGTCAAAGCACTCGCGAGCTGGAACGCAGCCTCGCCTGCTAAAGTAGAGATTCCTTACAAGCCATCTCGTGTTGTCTTGCAAGACTTCACCGGTGTGCCAGCGGTGGTTGACTTGGCAGCGATGCGGTCAGCGATGAGCCGTCTTGGTGGCGAGCCAGAAAAGATTAACCCGCTGATCCCCGTCGACTTGGTGATTGACCATAGTGTTCAAGTGGACCAGTTCGGCAGCAATGCAGCGCTTGGTTTGAACGTTGAACTAGAATTCAAACGTAACCGCGAACGATACGAATTTTTGCGTTGGGGTCAAAAGGCGTTTGATAACTTCCGAGTTGTTCCGCCAAACGTTGGTATCGTCCACCAAGTTAACCTCGAGTTTTTGGCCAAAGGCGTGTTCGTCCGCGAAGACGAAGCCGGCCCGGTTGCGGTGCCAGATACTTTGGTCGGCACCGATAGCCACACGACCATGATCAATGGTTTGGGCGTATTGGGTTGGGGCGTTGGTGGTATCGAAGCAGAAGCTGCGATGCTGGGCCAGCCGATCTACATGCTGTTGCCAGAAGTTATCGGTTTTGAGCTCAAAGGAAAACTTGCTCCCGGTGCGACAGCGACTGACTTGGTTTTGACCGTTACCGAACAACTTCGCGCCGCTGGCGTTGTCGGCAAGTTCGTTGAATTCTTCGGCGAAGGCGTCTCGCAAATGTCGCTCGCAGATCGCGCGACGATCGCGAACATGGCTCCTGAATACGGTGCCACGATGGGATTCTTCCCGATCGATGACAACACGCTGGAGTACATGAAGCGTACCGGTCGTACGGACGAAGAAGTCGCGATCGTTGAAGCTTACACAAAAGAACAAGGTTTGTTCCGTTTAGATTCCGATCCGGTTCCGACGTTCACACGGACTTTGGGTTTGGACATGGGCACTGTTCAGCCATCGCTTGCCGGTCCGAAGCGACCGCAAGACCGTATTTTGCTAGAAGACATGAAGAAGGCATTCAACGATTCGTTGACTGCCCCCGTCGGTCACTCAGGTTTCGGCCTGGCGTCGGGCGATTTGGATCGTTCTGCGAAAGTCGAAAACAACGGCCACAGCAACGAGATCACTCACGGTGCCGTGGTTATCGCTGCGATCACTAGCTGTACTAACACCAGTAACCCGTCCGTGATGATCGCGGCTGGTTTGTTGGCCAAGCGTGCCGCTGAAAAAGGCCTGACCGTGCCACCGCACGTGAAGACCAGCCTTGCTCCTGGTTCACGCGTGGTTACGGATTACCTCAACCAAGCCGGTTTGACCGAATCGCTAGAGTCGCTTGGTTTCCACACCGTTGGCTACGGATGCACGTCTTGCATCGGTAACAGCGGGCCATTGCCGGAGCCTGTTTCGAACGCGATCACGACAGGCGAATTGGTTGCGTCGAGCGTGTTGAGCGGCAACCGGAACTTCGAAGGCCGCGTCAATCCAATGACCAAAGCCAACTACCTCGCCAGCCCACCGTTGGTGGTTGCTTACGCGATCGCCGGTACAACGGACATCGATTTGGTGACCGAAGCACTCGGCACCGACGCCGATGGTAACACCGTGATGTTGAAAGACATTTGGCCAGCTCAAGAAGAAGTCCAATCGGTGCTTGAGAAAAACGTGACCGCCGACATGTTCCAAAAGCAATACTCCAATTGCTTCGATTCCAACGAGATGTGGAACAAGATCGAGACTGGCGAAGGAGCTCTTTACCAGTGGTCGGAAAAGAGTACTTACATCCAAGAGCCTCCGTTCTTGGCGACGATGACTCCAGATGTGACACCGATCGAGCCCATCAATGGTGCTCGTTGTTTAGCATTGTTGGGTGATTCGACCACCACCGACCATATCTCTCCTGCGGGAGCGATCGCTGGTGACGGACCGGCTGGAAAGTACTTGAAAGAAAACGGCGTTGAAAAGCGTGACTTCAACAGCTTTGGCTCGCGTCGTGGTAACGACCGAGTGATGGTTCGTGGTACGTTTGCAAACATCCGTATCCGCAACCAGTTGGCTCCTGGCACCGAAGGTGGCGTGACGACTTACTTGCCAACCAGCGAGCAAATGTCGATCTACGATGCTTCGATGAAGTACCAAGCCGACAACGTGCCGTTGGTCGTTTTGGCTGGTAAAGAATACGGAACCGGTAGTTCACGTGACTGGGCCGCCAAAGGCACAATGATGTTGGGCGTCAAAGCCGTCATCGCGACGACTTACGAGCGTATTCACCGCAGCAACTTGGTCGGCATGGGTATCTTGCCGCTTGAATTCCAAGACGGTGCGACATGGCAGTCGCTTGGTATGGACGGTAGCGAGACGTTTGACATCGATTCGTTGTCGGACGATTTGCAGCCACGTACCGCGATCAAAGTTGTCGCAACCAAGACCGATGGCAGCAAAATCGAATTCGATGCGAACGTTCGAATCGATACGGCGGTTGAGATGGATTACTACCGCAACGGCGGTATCCTGCAAACCGTTTTGCGTAACTTGCTGTAAGGCTTGCCTGATGGACCGCTGTTTTTTTAACGGTACGTAACAAGTTTTAAGGACGTCTGTTTGCGTCGCGTCCGCCCCGGAGGGGCCGTCTTTGTTAGCTCGGGGTGGAAGCCCCGAGTTCAGTGAAGACAAAATATCCAACGCCCCGGATGGGGCCGACTTTTGTCGACTTTGGCCGACTGGAAGATCAGGTTCGAGTCTAAGGTCAGTCGCATCTTGCGTGCTGGGTGATTTAGCTTGTTCCTATCTCTGGGCTTGCACCCCGAGCTAACGATGTCGTTCCACCCGATGCGGGTTGGGAAATACGACGTGGTCAAGGTTGCTAGTAAAACGTTGTAAAGGCCGATCGATTCAACGGATTGAATTTAGTACCAGGCTGGTGTTTCATCTGAAGTCACCCACTAAATTCCCACAAGAACCAAGCTAAACATGATCAACGACCTACTTGCCGATTCCGAATTTCAGGCAAAATTCGTTTCGCCTCAATCGGAGTTGGTTGCCGAAGTTGAGTTCGACTTGAGGACTCAGCTGCGAGCCGCTTTTAAAGATCCGATCATGTATCCACCCTTCACCGAATCGGTGTTCGCGGGTGACACGGTCGTGATTGTGCTGCAAGACGATCTTCAGTATCCGCAGGAGATATTGGAGGCGTTGATTGGACAGTTCGAGGAATCGAATGTGTCCTTGGCGGACATTACGGTCGTGATCAGCCAAGCGACGGCGCAATCGCTTGGCGCTAAGCCGGAAGACTATCAGTTGCCGGCCGAGACCAAAGACGAGCAGCCGCCGTTGGTGTTTCCGTTGAAATTTGGTTTTAACACGATCCAGTGTCAGGTCCACGATCCAAGTAATGTTGCCGGGTTGGCTTATTTGGCGGCCAACGAAGTCGGCGATCCAGTTTACGCGAATCGTTTATTGGTTGAGTCGGATGTGGTGATCCCTGTGGCGGCAGCGCTGCCGGGTGACGCTAGTCGACAAGTCGATTGTGTCTATCCAGCTTTCAGTGGCGTTCCAGCTCAAGAACGTTTGGCTTCTTCAGAAATTTCTGGGTTGGCGAAGCAGCTAGAGATGGCGTTGGCCAACGATACGTTGGGCGCTTTCTTTGTCGTTCAAGTCGTCGATGGTCCGGGTGGGAAGCTGTCGCAGGTTTTTTGCGGCGAGCGTACTCGGGTGGCGACGAAGGCTCGTGAAACTGCCAATCAAAATTGGAGCTTCGCGTACGAAGGCGAGGCTCAGATGGTCGTGGCGTCGATCGAATCCGACGGCGACCGTCAGACTTGGGACGACTTCGTCGAAGCGGTGTTGCTGGCCGATCGAGTTACGACTGGTGACGGACCGATCGTGGTCCTGAGCGAAGTCAAAAAGAAACCCAATCGCGCGATCGCGAAAGCCTTGCAGGCTCAGTTTGAAGATGGTCCAACGACCGGCAAAACTACCGAACGTCTGCGAGCATTAGCCAGCGTGGTTGAATCGCGGTCAGTGTTCTTGAAGAGTCGTTTGGCGCCGTCGGTGGTCGAGGATCTTGGGTTGGCTCCGCTGGATTCGGTCCAGCAAGTCAATCGCATCGCCGAGGCGGTGAGTGGCGGCTTGGTGATTCGCGATGCCCATAAATGTCAGTTGCCGACGGTTAGTCAGCCTGAGTAGAGCCAAGAACAAAGTCTCTTTAAGATATTTAGTTTAGGATTTATTTGGTAGTCAGTTTTTGGGTGTCTCATCGGCTTGGCATTGTCCATCTAGGGGGCCATGTTTGCGCGATCAGAAATGGGCTCGTTTTAGAATGCCTTCCAAGAAACATGCTCACAGGAATTTGTCAAAAGCACTTCCGACCTGTAAGCATGCCATCACTCAGTAGATACTCTTTCTCTCAAAGCCTTGAAGCATGGCATGCACTCACCCGATAAAGCACCTCAAAGTACTCAGCCGAGACACTAAAACCACAAAAGAACTTGAACAAGCGGTTGCTAGGCGACCAGAATAGAGCATAACGATGGATTCACTTCAGAGCGAAGTCGATTGCCTGAAAAACGAAGCGGGGTTCGTACGGTTGGCCGATCATGGCGTGATCGAGTTGACCGGTCAGGATCGTCAAAAGTTTTTGCATAGCTTTTGTACCGCAGATATTAAGAAGCTATCTCCCGGCGATCAAACCGAAGCGTTTGTTTTGAACGGCAAAGGCAAGAGTTTGTGTTTTGCCAACGTTTTGGCGACCGAGGACCGATTGTTGTTGGTGTTCAATCTTGGCTCTTCCGCGCCGGACGTGATTGCTCATCTGGACATGTACTTGATTCGTGAAGACGTGGAGCTGTCGGATCGATCGAACGAAATGTCGGTTTGGTTTGTTTCCGGTGAACAGGCTGGGGATCGGTTGAGTGGCGTAGATGTTGCGGGTTTAACAGTGGCTGCAGCGGAGGTTGCTGGTGACGGTTGGCTTGTGGTGGGGGCGAGTTCAGACAGTGAGTCGGTTGAAGCCTCGTTAACATCGAACCAGATCCAGGCTTGTGGCACCGAGTCGTTGATGGTGAGACGAGTCGATTCAGTGACGCCGTGGAACGGGAACGAAGTCACGGTCGATAACTTGCCGCAAGAACTTGACCGCGACGAAAAATCAATCTCGTTTGATAAAGGTTGTTACCTCGGCCAAGAGACGGTCGCTCGGTTGGATGCGCTTGGCCGGGTGAACTGGATTTTGCGAGGGTTTGTTTGTCCAGAAAATTTGGAGCCCGAGGTCGGATCGAAGCTTGAGGTTGATGGCAAAGCGGCGGCTAGGATTACGTCCGTGGTTTATTCGGAAGCGGAGAAGCGTTGGATTGCGATCGGTTTTGCCAAGCGTGGTTTTGAAAAGCCTGGTACTGAAGTCGATGGTTGGACGGTTCGCTAGTTGGTAGAGTTGTGGCAGGGTTTAAGCTGGTAGCTGGAAGGCGTAGGCGGCAGCGCTGGTCCGAATCGTACCGCTTGCTAATATTTCAGCGGTTCTTAGATCCCTTGTGGTTCCTGCAGCTGGGATGAGAGTTGGGCGAAGTAAGGTTTTCAGTGACGTGGTAGGATTAAGATTAAGAGTAGGATTAAGATTTGGGAGGCCCTTGGCCAGATTTTGGAGCCCCATGGCCTAAAGGGCCAATTGTTTTTTACGCGGCTCGGATTAAAACGAAACGGAAGTAATGGGTAAAGAACTATTGATCATGCGTCATGCGAAGTCTTCGTGGAAAGAGATCGGGCAGACGGATTTTGAACGTGATCTTAACGATCGCGGAAGACGGGTGGCTCCACAGGTGGGTCAGTATCTGGTCGATCAGGGTGCGGTGCCCGATAAGGTCATTAGTAGTTCCGCCAATCGAGCAGCGCAGACGACGGAGTTGGTCACTGAAGCGGCTGGTATCGCCGATGCGGACGTGCAATATGTTAAGTATCTCTACCACGCCCCGGCGGATGAATACTTAGAGGCCTTGGAAAGATTCGACGGAGAGAACGTCGAGCGATTGATGTTGGTTGGTCATAATCCGGGTTTGGAAGAATTGATTTATCGATTGACTAAAGCTCACGAACGGATGCCGACCGCCGCGATTGCTCGATTTGATTTGGGCGATCAGGATTGGATATCCATTCGCAAGCCCTTCAAGGCTAAGTTGCTTTCGGTTTGGAGACCGAAAGAAGTTGGCATTGTTTAGTGACGGCCAAGTGAGTTGGTTTGTTTGCTGATTTGGATCGGGTGATTGATCGGATTTTGCACTAGCCGCCGATGGCCCAGCAGACCCGCTGTTCCAGGCCCGCCAATGTGAAGACGTGCGAATAAACGCAGATTTACAATCGCACTACTTCCGCGTAACCAGTAGCCACTTTCGTGTATTGCAAGTAGCATAGGTCTTTGATCAGGGCATAGCCGTTTTTAAATCTGGGTGTTCTGGTAACCCGACGCGTTAGCGAGAAACACGCGGAAATCCTCGCTTACGCGTCGGGCTACCGTTGGAAACCCTTGCTGCCGGGGCGGGCTATTTAGAGGCACTTCCTGATTTGTAAAACGGATTCACCTTGGGGCTCTGACTGTGGAGAAAGCAACGTCGCGGACTTCGTCATCGGCTGCAAAAGCCACAGGCCTATTCTGTCACCATCAACCGACTTAAGAAGATCATGAGCACTGACAAAAAACCTTGGTACAAAGATGGCCTTCAATTTTCTTGTTCTGGCTGCGGCGATTGTTGCACTGGATCACCGGGCTTTGTCTGGGTCAATCAAGCCGAGATCGACGCGATGGCGGAGCGGGTTAAGCTGAGCAGCGAAGAGTTCGAAGACCAATATACTCGCAAGATTGGTGCTCGTCGTTCGTTGAAAGAGTTTAGCAACGGTGACTGCGTATTCTTTGACCATGACACTCGGCATTGCGAAGTCTATGACTTGCGGCCGCGTCAATGTCGCACGTGGCCGTTCTGGGATAGCAATCTCAAATCGCCTGAAGCGTGGGCGGAGACTTGTGAAGATTGCCCAGGGAGTGGCCAAGGGAAGTTGTATCAGTTGGACGAGATCGAAGAACGTCGGCGAGAGATGAAAATTTAGTGCTCGTTCAAAAGTTTCGCGACACAGCAGAAATAGGCGTCGCTCAAAAAGGTCGTGGCAAGACCTTTCAGTCCGTGATCGCAAGTGCAAGTACGCGGCTTTTCGATCAGGGGAAGACGTTTTTCACGTAGTAAAACGTGACGATCTACAACCGTACTTTTTTGCGAGGGTCTGAGTGAGCATAGTCGATCACTTTCCACTGGCCGGCTGAATCTTTTTCGAATGTCAGGGTGATTTTGCGTTGCCCGGGGATCATTTGGTTGTGCGGTCTGATGGCGACGCGGAAATTGACCACGAACGAAATTACTTTTTCGTTCGGGTTCGTTGGGGATTCTGTGAAGTCCGTGATTCCCGAAAGGTTGCATACGCTGAACTCATACTTAGGCATCTCGTTGCTGGCTCGAGCGATCGTTTTTTGATGCTTGGGGCTGATGTGTTTGACCACGCCGGCGACGTTGTTGGTTTTGACTTGGACTGCCAAATCGCCCACGATTTGAACGATCTGTTCTCGCGGCGTGATAGTCATTTGTTCGCAAGCAAAGATTCCCCCGGCGATCAGAGCGATGCCGATCGAGATGTACAGCATTGGCTTCGAACGCGAACTTGCGAACAGCAAGAAGAAGATGACTGCCAAAACCATGCCGCTGATGAACGGGAAGGTCGCGTCTTCGGTAAACCAAGAAAGCATAGGTGTCTTCGCTGTTGAAGTTTGAATTCGGAGAGAGCTAGTGTGAGCAACGTTGGTCCGGGCGTTGAGCCCAAAAGTGTCACTGGGCTACGGTGGAATTTTAACACGTGCTTGAGTGTAGTTTAGGTTCGTTAGTTTCGATTTTGAGTCGTTTTGGAACCATTCCAAAGTTGTGGAAATCGTTTGTCCCCGTAGCCACTCTTTATCGAGTGATTTATAATCTGACTGCACTTTGAATGTATAGGCTCCTTTTCCCTAACAACGCTCAGATTTTATGACCACCTCCCCTGCCGTCAACTTGGCTGATTATATCCGTGACGTCGCCGATTTCCCGAAACCGGGCATCATGTTCAAGGACATTACGCCGCTGCTGGCCAATCACGCGGCTTTGGAGGCGTGCATTGATCAGTTTGTCGAAAAGTACAAAGACGAGAAGATCGATGTGATCGCGGCGGCGGAAGCGAGAGGTTTTTTGTTTGCCGTGCCGCTGGCGATGCGGTTGGGAATTGGGATGGTGCCGATTCGAAAGCCAGGTAAGTTGCCGTATGAAAAAAAATC
>JALZWN010000179.1 GCA_023300235.1 Mariniblastus sp. | reverse complement strand
CGAGATCTGTTTAGAGAGCAAGGTTTTGGTTTGGCTCATTTGGGCGAGCGACCATTGCGAAGCGAGACTGCGACCGTCGCGGCAGTGAGTATCGTCGCGGCGGGGTTGCGAGCGAGTCAATAAATCTCTCGTCGCTGCTGAAACGTTGTGGATGAGGCGAATCATTCCGAGGTGTCAGTGCGTAACGTTTTTTCGGCGTTGACAATCTTGCAGATGGCCTTTTACACCAGGGAGATTTGGGAAGGACTGGAATGTTAGGAGACGCTGTGGTTTGGAATGGCGCTGTCGCCTCCGCCTTCCGGCTCGTCGTTAAACTCTGTCACTAAATTCTCGGAAGAACCAATTAACAAGCTCTAACGCGTCGGGGTGCCATCGAGATCTCTCCCGCTCTCGAGACTGGAAGTGCTTCTAGCTTACTTCTCCCGGGGCCAGTTTGTGCTGTTGTTTTCCTTGAGAGCTTTCAAGCACGTTGAGGTTGAGACGGTTGTTTTTTTCAAGCACTGGGTGGGTTTCAATTTTTTGAAGGACGACGGTTTGTTCTTTTTTTGATGTGTTTTTTACTACGAATTGAACAGTGACTGGGGCGGCCGGCGGAAGCTTGTCCGTGCTGCTAAGCAACTTTGCCCCGGCCATCAAATCGCCGCGAGCTTTGCCGCAAACAATCTTATTGGTAGTCGTTTAGTCAGGCATTTTGGTTCCCACGGGTTTTTCTGATTCAGCTTTAGGTGAATCGTTCGGTTCCTTCTCTTTCAAAACAAACTTAACCAGCGTATCGCCGTGTGGGTTGATATTGACGACTTGAGTAGGATGTTCGCTGTGCCCCGGTAGGTAGACTGCAACTTTTTGCTGTTCCAATGTCGAATTAAGATCGACGCCCAAGCCGCGATAAATCGCCCGCCCGCCACCGGGAGTTTCTTGGATTTCGGCTGATCCTCCCAGCAGTTCCCCTACGATCTCTTTGGGGGTAGTTTCGAACCTCACACGCTGACGAACCTCGACTCTCGGTTTCCAGTTCCCTCGTTTTAGCGAGCCAATATCACCTTCGAATTCAATGATCAGATCTCGACGTGGCGGCATGATGATTTCGGTGTCTCTACCAGTTTTAATCGAATGGATAATAGCTCTAGCCCCGTCAGCCGCCTCCGCAATCACTAAGTATCTTGCACCGCGCGTCAGGCGATTTAATGTGAAACGTCCTTCGCTGTCTGTAACTCCGTATTCCTCGCCCCACCAACTAGACTTTCGGGAGTCACTAAAACGGCGGTCCCCCTGTTCTTTTGATTCGTGCTTTACCCGAATGCTTGCTCCTACGAGTGCTTGTCCGTTTTCGCCGACCACGGTACCGGTGGTCTTTGCGGCGGTTGTCATTTTCAGTGTTAGCGATCGTTCAGGATCCAGCTGATGCTTTTCCGAAAGTGCTTCGTATCCATCTGCTTCGATGTTAAAGCCGTATCGAACATTGGCCAAGTGATTCAGCACGTACTCGCCCCGTTCATCGGTCTTTTTCGGATAGATGGGCCCGCTCCACTGACCATGAATCTCTGGATGTTCCACCAAAGTTGCACCTGCGATTGGATCGCCATTTTCGTTGACGACTCGAAGGACTTGAGAAACGCCTTTATGAAAAACAATTTCTAAATCGTCATTCGATGCTTCGGAACCAAGTTTGAATTTCTCAGTCCAAGCAGGAGCAAAACCATCGGCGTAGCAGGTTAGCCAAGTCGTGCCAGCATGGACTTGGAACGAAAACGCGTTGGTGTACTGCTCTTGAGTGCCGCTGATGCCAGTGCTGTTATCAAGCCATGTGTCATAATACATTTGGGCTTTTACTTTTGCGGTTGAGCCATCTTCCAGAACGAACTTCCCTGCAACGGTAGCCTTTTTTGGATCGTGGACATAGGACTTAAACAGCCTTGGCCGGCGTTCCGAATCGAATCCATGAGATTGAAAGACGGCTTGGACTTTTTTGGCTTCTGTTTCCGCAATCGCGTTGATTTGATCGATCGGTCGAATGCCGAGGTGGTTACGTTGAGCTGGGTTAGCTCCTTTGGTTAGAAGTAGATCGACGAGCTCTTTGCTGCCACCGGAAACGGCAAACTGAAGCGGTGTGTCACCCTTGGAGGATCGGTGGTTGATCTTTGCTCCAGCATTGAGAAGTAGCTCGGTTAATTCAGCAGACTTCGTAGCTCGCACGGCATAGTGAAGAGCGGTTTCGCCATCTTTGAGTGATGTTTGATTGACGTTGGCATCGCTTTTTATTAGTTGCTTGGCGATTTGAATCGCAACTTCTCTTCGATTGTAAAACGCGTTGCAGTGAAGCGGTGTCCAGCCGTCCGTTTTGCGGGCGATATCAGGATCAGCTCCAGCGGTGATCAGTGTTTTGACACTTGCTAGTTTGGAGTGCCGAACGGCTTTCCATAATGGTGTGGTTCCTCGCAAATCGACATCGTCAACATCCGCGCCCTTTTTAATTAATCCTTCGATCCGGTCAGGATCTTGAATGACAGCCGAGTGCAGTTGGCGAGTCGCTTCTTTGTTGTCTTCGCTGATAGTTTTCTTTGCCCACGCCCAAGAGCTGGTCAGGACGATGATTCCCAGCAATAGGCTCAAGGAACCGCCACGTGAAAGTCGAAAGGGTTCTCGAAGCGGTTCACCAAACAACCGAGCGACCCGTCGCCGTAGTTCCGACGGTGAACTTCCACTAGCTGCCAGGGCACTCGCATGTTGAATTTGCTTGCCCGAGTTCAATTGAACGCACTGGAGTAACGCCTGTGCGTATCGTAGTTCGGGCTCGTCGGTGTCAGTAATTGACGCTGTCATGGTCGAACATGCTTGGTCGTCACAGCAATATTCTCGAAGCATACTCGTTTGACGGCTTAGCCACCACATCGCTGGATTGAAGAACAGCGCTGATTCAGCAAGTCGCTGTAGCAAATTTACCCACAGATCCAGTCGTCTAACATGTGCCAGTTCGTGTGCAAGGATTAATTCTAAAGCTTCAGGCTGCATTCCTGTCAGAGCCGAAGTGGGTAATAGAATGGTCGGTTTTAATAGTCCAACTACTTTAGGCACGATCACTTGTTCGCCATGTGCCAACGCGGGGGCTGCCTTCAATGACCAACTATCGGATAGTTTTCGCAACGATTCAAAGACTGATCCATCTTTAATTGCGATTGCGGTTGAACGTATTTGTTCTACTCGAAACGCTGAAGAAGCGAGGCGAATCAGCATGGTTAGTACGCCGATCAAATAGACCACTACCAACCAAGGCGCGAATTGTTGCCAAGAGTTAGCGGTCGTCTCTGGGGCTGCTTCTGCTTGGGAGTCTGACCGTGATAAAGGGCTTGTTGCTGGATCGGTATTGTCTGCTGTTACCAATTGCATTGGAGACGCGTCTAGCGATAACGGTTCTAGGAGAGTGGTCGCGGGCGACTGTGCGACAGTAGTGACGATCTGAGTGTCGTTTGCCAATACTGGGGTTTTTGACGCTAGAAGCGAGTAAGTTAGCGGTAGTGCGACGAGACCTAGAATCAAAGCGCCTGAATGTATCAAGTATGAAATTTGGTCTCGTTTGCGTTTAAGTAACAGTCGCATGCCTCCAGCAAGCATCGCCAATAGAGCCATTTGCCAAAGCGAGTGCAGCAAGGTCATACAGAGTCGTTCATTGATTATCGGGTCAAAACCAATCATGACTTTTTCTCCTTTACTTTTTTCGCGATCAACTTGCGCAGTTCAATGAGTTCTTTTTCGTCAAGGTCGTTGGTTTCAAGAAGATTGGATACGAGGGCAGTGGCTGATCCCCCGAAAACTCGCGAAACCATCGAGCCCATCATTTTGCCGATGACGTTCTGCCGTTTATCTTTTGCGGAAAACAAAAACGCATTCGCCTTCTTGCGACGTGTTACGTAGCCTTTGCGATGCATGATGTTCAGCATCGTGACGACGGAACTGTGCGCCAGCGACCGCCCCGCCTGTTCCAACTGCGTTCGAACGTCTCGTACCGGAAGCGGCGACCTATTCCATAGTATTTTTAGGATTTCCAGTTCCAACTCAGTCGGATGTTCGGATTCACTTCTGGCCACGTTGCACCGTTTTTTAGGGGCTGTCGGTTGTAATTGCCGCAAATCGACGAATTTGTTAGATGATGTTAGCCGAAGTGATTTATGGCGTCAAGAAAAACGTCTAAAGAATTCGATGTTTTCCTGGGCGGGTTTGGTGGTGAAAGATGGGCTGCTTAACCGCAGTTTCTGATCGCGGAAAATGCGGTTAAACTCTGCTGCTAAATTCCGGGAAGGGCCAACGCTGTCCATCTGGGGTGACTGTGGGTGATTTAATAAGCAAACATTTGGTTCCCATCTGACTTCACCGAATGAGGGTGCCATACTTACGCGATTAGAAAAAGGCTAATCAGGAAAGCCCCTTTAAGAAACATGCTCACGGGATTTTCTTAAGAACACATCCGACGCATAAGCATGCCAGCACCCAGAAGACACTCTTGCCCTCAAAGTCGTGACGCATGGCACCCAATAATCCCAGGTGGACCTTTTTGTTAGCTTGGATGAAACTTCGTTAACTAACAAGCTCCGACCCACTTGTTGTTATCGAGATCGCTGTCGCTTTCAAGAGCGACCGTGCTTCCAGCCTACTTCTTGCGGTGAGTCTCAAACACGCTGCTGGAGTTGCTCGCCGCAGTGAAGATCTGTTCGGCTTCTTGCTGTAAGTGGGCTTGGGCGCGAAACGAGGCTTTCTTTTTCTTCTTGACCGGCAGGTACTGGCCGTCGGTTTGAAGTTCCATTGCGGCGACGTTGTCAGAGAAATAGCTGTCTAGAATTTGGTTCAATCGAGCTTTACAAACGGTCGCAGTCACCGGCACCATCAATTCGACGCGTCGATTCAAATTTCGGCTCATCCAGTCAGCACTGGACATAAACAGTAAATCATCGCCGCCATGTTTGAAACGGAACAAGCGGGCGTGTTCGAGCACTCGGTCGACGACGCTGATCACTTTGATGTTTTCGCTGAGTCCCTTTTGGCCGGGGACGAGGCAGCAGATACCACGGATGTTCAACCGGACTTTGACTCCCGCGTTGGACGCGGTGTACAGGGCGTCGATGATCTGTCGATCGGTAAGTGAGTTGAATTTAGCAGTGATCTCCCCTGCCCCGCCGCTTTTGGCGGTTTCGGTTTCAACGCGGATCAATTCAAGCAACGATTGTCGCAAGTTAATTGGAGCGGCGGCCAGTTTGTTCATCGGTTGCGGAACTGACAGCCCAGTGATCGCGTTGAAGAAGTGAACCGCATCGATGCCCAGTTGCTCGTCGCAAGTGAATAGGCTGACGTCGCTGTAAATTCTGGCTGTCGTTTCGTTGTAGTTGCCGGTGCCAAAATGAACGTAGCGGCGGATGCCGGTGACTTCTTTGCGAACGACCAAGCACATCTTTGCATGGGTTTTCAAGCCACGAATTCCATAGATCACATCGACGCCCGCGGCTTCGAGTTCCCTCGCCCAAAACATGTTGCGGGCTTCGTCAAAGCGAGCTTTCAGTTCAACGATCGCGGTCACGTTTTTGCCGTTTTCGGCTGCTTTCTTTAATGCAAGAGCCACCGCGCTGTCCTTCGCGGCGCGGTAGAGCGTTTGCTTGATTGCGATGACTTGCGGGTCCTCTGCGGCGGCGTTGATGAAGTCGATCACTGGTCCGTAAGATTGGTACGGGTGATAAAGCAGTTGGTCGCCTTCGGCAATCGATTCAAATATTCGTTCGCCCAAATTTTGGTTCGGCGCCGGTTGGGATTTCCATGGCTTGTCTTTTAACTCGGGAAAGCCTTGGACGCTTGCCAGTGAAAAGTAATCCGACAACGACATCGGGCCATCAACCAAGTAAACGTCATCCGGATCCACTTCGATCGTCGATTCCAAAAACGCTCGCATCTGCGGGCTGGTGGCGCTGCTAAGTTCCATGCGAACGCATCCGCTGCTGGTTCTCGCGTCCAGCATGTCTTGCATGCCTAGCAATAAGTCTGCTCGGCCGTCTTCCACAAGCTTGACGTCGCCATTACGTGTGATTCGGAGCGTCGAAGATTCGATGATTGAATCGGCCGCGAAGTATTCCGACAAAAACATTTGCACGACGTCTTCGAGCAAAATGTAGCGGTAGCCACGGTCACTCGGTAGCGACCAAAACCGCGATTGAGATTGCTCCAGGGGTAACAAGACGTACCGGTCCGAGGGCTCTTCCGAAAGTTCGGCGAGCGATTTGCTGGGGGCCGGGTCGTCGGGGTTTTCGACGGGGCGGAGCGTTGTCGATGGATCGTTTTTCAGGCGAACACAGACCGTTAGGCGTGCTACCCGGAGAAACGAAAGGTTCAGTGAATTCTCAACCGCGGTCGGCGTCACGGCGGACACGGTTTCAGCTTTAAAGCGTTTTAGCAATAGTTTCCGCTCGGCGTGCGTGACGTCGTCGGCGAGCACGCGTTTGATTTCTTTGGGCTCTAGCTTTTGTTCAAGCTCCGCCAAGCTGGCTGATTGCTCGGCAATCATGTTGCGGACGCCAAGACGGATCTTCCGAAGTTGTTCGCGCGGCGACAGACCGGATAGGTCGGCTTGAGTATCATCGTCGGCGACTAGTTTCAGGCCGCCGACCCGAACGCGAAAGAATTCGTCCAAGTTCGACGCGGTGATCGCGAGGAATTTGACGCGTTCGAGCAGCGGATGCCGTTCGTCACTGGCTTGATTGAGAACGCGTTGATTGAACGAAAGCCAGCTCAGTTCGCGATTGAAGTAAATGGGTTTTGCCTTTTTCATAGTTCATCGCCACCGGCTTGAAGGGTCACTTCGGTTCCAAAAATGTCTGTAAACATCGTTCCAACTTGTTCTAGTTCGAGTCGTTCTAGTCCAAGGTCGACGACGTCCTGCGTTCTGAAGTTTACGAACTTCGCATTCCAATCGCAGGCTACTCTGTTGATGCGTTGATTTTGAGCCACGTCCAGCGCTTTGGCGATACGAAGAATCGATGCCATCTTCGCCACAGCGACTCGGTCGCTGCGATCGAGTAACGGATATCCTTCGTGTCGCAAGTTCGGGCTGGCTCCTCGGTGGTATCGGGCCACCAACGATATCAAATTTAGTTCTCTTGCACCGACGCCAAAAATCTCGGAGTTCAAAATCAAGTATCGCGAATGTTTGTGGCGGGACTTTGATGAAACAAAATAGCCAATGTCGTGCAGTAAGGCTGACAGTTCCATAATCGATCGGTAGCGACGCGGCAAGTTGTGCAGTTCACGTAAGTCGTCAAAAAGTGCACAGGCCAATCGAGCGACGTGAGTGGCGTGGGGTTCGTCGAATTTAAATTTGCGGGCCAGCTGGATAGCCGATCGCACGATTTGTTTTTGAATCGAATCGGCCCAAGCTTTGTCGCGAGACATTTCTTGAATCAGGCCGTCGCGAAGGTTTACGTCTGCGACCAAAAACTTTTTGATTTTGAGTTTTTGAGCGAACATGATTTGGGTCAGCAGGCCCGGTCCAAATGTTTTGGCGTCGGGCAAACTCATGTGATACTTGGTCACCAGTTGGTTGGGTGACTGTGCCAAAACTTTGTCTGTGAATTCGATCAATCGGTTGAGTTTGACTTCGGTGAGTTTTCCACCAACCGGTTTTTGGTTGATCTCTTTGGCCGCAAATCGAACATCACCGCCCATGGCGATCAAGTTTTTCGGGGCCGGGAATTTGGTGGCGGTTTGGAATTCGTGAATCGTTTGAGCGATTGGCGTTTCCATGATGCTGCGAGATTTGGAGGTCGGGCCTTCGAACCGATCCAGGCGATGACGCAGTCGCAACGAACCAAGCCGATAGGTTCGTGAAAACTCTACGTCGGTTTGTTTCAATAATAATAATTCCGAGGTGCCGCCGCCAACTTCAAGGACGAGCGATTCGTCAGCAAAGTGTTTGGATTGGTTTTCGATGAACGGAAGCATGCCAAGGTAAGTCACGCGATGCAGTTCCGCCTCGTCGAAAGGTTCAATCTCAAACCCCGAGGCAACGTAAACGCGGTCGATGAAGGCAAGTTGGTTGGTCGCTTCTCGAACGCCGCTGGTCGCCACGACTCGGATTTGGGCAGGGTTTACGATGCCGTATTCGTCGAGCTTTTTGCGATAGGCGTTTAGAACTGCGACGCAATCTTCGATCGTTGACCGCTGGATGCGACGTTCGGTGAACGAGTCACTGCCGATACTGACGGCTTGGACGAAGGACTCGATTCGACGGATCTCAAACGTCGTTTGGTTGATCTCCGCGATTTGCATCCGTACCGACGACGCACCGATGTCCAACACTGCGACGAGTCGCGGTGGTTTGGCGGGAGCTTTTTTCATTGTGGAAGTTTCCATGAATAAGCTTGAGCTTGAATGATGAAGTTGATTGTTAGCGGGTTGCAAACAACGTGAGTTATTTGATGCCAAAGGCTTGTTCGGCCAGCGCGGCTGATCCCATTACGCCGGCATCGTCGCCAAGTTTCGCTTCTTTGATTTCGAAAACGTCGGCCATCGACGGAAGTATGCGTTTGCGAGCCGCTTTTTCGATTCGGGGCAGCATGAAGTCTGGCATGGCTTCGATCAATCCGCCGCCGAAGACGATCACGTCCGGTGCCATCAAGTGCACGATTGTGACGACGGACATGGCTAAGTGGTTACAAGCTTCTTCAACGATTCGGATGACTGCTTGGTCACCGTTTTTGACCGAACCTGACAAGGCACCACTGCGAACATCGGACAGGTCGGTGCCGTGGTTTTTCAAAAGGTAAGGTGCTTGGCCGCGATAGGCTGCGGCTGCGGCGTCGCTGGCAATGGCTAATCGAGAGGTTAGTGCTTCGAGTGATCCTTGATTTCCGGCGCCATCGAGCGGGCCTTGTGGCATCATCGGGATGTGGCCGATTTCCATGCAGGTGCAGTTTGCACCGCGGAAAATTTTGCCTTCGTATACGCAACCCCCGCCGACGCCGGTGCCGGGGAAGATTCCGAATATGCAGCGAGCGTCTTGGCCGGCGCCGAATTTATATTCGCCGAACACCCCCGCATCGACATCGTTGGCGACGGTGACGGAGAACCCGAACTCCTCTTCGATCGACTCGGCAATCGGCACGTCTTCCCAACCCAAGTTCGGTGCGATTCGAAGGCGGCGTTTTTCTAGGTCCAGCGGGCCGGGGCAACCGATGCCGAGCCCGCCGATTTGGTCGGCTTGCACGCCGGCGTCTTCGAGGGCTTCGGCGATCGTGCTGTTGATGCGTTTCAAGCCGGCTTTCATGCCGTCGCGGCCTTTGGTTTTTTTACGAGCGCGGCCGAGTTGTTCAAACTTGCTGTTGTAGACGCAGCACAGCATTTTGGTGCCGCCCAAATCAAAGCCAATCCAGTGGTCTCGTTTCTTTTTATCTGCTGACATCGTTTTCTTTCGTAGGATGATTAGATGGTAGGGTTGATTTTTGATCCGAAAACATAAAGCGTTGGATGCGATGGTTGTAGGTGTCGGCGATGTGGACCATGTTCTTGCTGTCGATGGCGAACGCCCATGGTTGCGAAAACTGGCCCGGTTGTTTTCCGGCTGTTCCCCAAACGCCTAGGCTTTCGCCTTCACGAGTGAATTTTTGGACGCGATTGTTTCCAAACTCGCATACCATTACGCTGCCGTCATCGAGTAGTTCGATTGCGTATGGATAGTTTAACTGCCCTGCCCCGCGGCCCGATTCGCCCCAATGGAATAAAAGTTTGGGCGGTTCAACGTTCGCATCGAAGACTTGAATGCGATGGTTGCAAGCATCGGCGACCCACAGGTGATTTTTTTCGTCGATGGCGAGGCTTTGCGGACGCAAGAATTGTCCTAGGGCTTCACCGTGACCGCCGACTTCGCAAACGTAATTTCCTGCCGGGTCGAATTTTTGGATGCGATCAAAGTCGCCGTAGTCGCCGACGTAATAATTGTGATCGCTGTCTTGCACAACATCCGTGATGAATCCAAATTCGCCCGGGCCGCGGCCATTGGTTCCGCCAATCGTTCTGTCGGAAATTAGTTTACCTTCGGGCGTGTAAAACAACAGCCGAAAATAATGCGTGTCGCAAACGATCAACAAGTCGTCGTGGCTGATTGACAGGCCAACGGGTTTGCCGGAGTAGACTTCGGGGATTCGCCAGCTACGGATGAAATTTCCGTCGCGATCGAAGACTTGGATACGGCCAGTTTTGTCTGCGATGAATAGTCGGTCTTGGTCGTCGATCGTCATCGCTCGCGGTTTGAAAAAACGACCGTCGTCTAAACCTTTGCGTCCCCACGCGTAAGCATCTGCTCCGGTCGGGCCTGTTGGTAGGCATCCGCCGGATACGCTCCAAGCTAGGAGAAACCCCAAGCAGCAGTAGTGTTTTTGTTTCGGTAAACTCAGGTTCACGAGAGACTGCGGCCGAAAGGGGAATGTAGGGTTAGATTTTGGTGCGGCAACGCTGGCCCGCTCAAAAGGACCATTGTAGCAGACCTGCTTCGGAATGGCTTGGTTTTGGATTTGAGTCGGGGCAGCGGGCTATTGGTGCCAGCAGTCCGAATTTAACGGCGAATGGTCTTTGCTTGGTTCGTTCGGTATTCGGC
The DNA here is from genome assembly GCA_023300235.1 of Mariniblastus sp. GTDB lineage: Bacteria > Planctomycetota > Planctomycetia > Pirellulales > Pirellulaceae > Mariniblastus. The sequence continues at coordinate 12,203 of JALZWN010000179.1, read as the reverse complement.
ACAGTTTATGGGCTTTGGGAGCTGAAAATGGCTCGAACGGAGGGAAAACAACTTCCCTTTCGGCAAATAACAGCAAAAATAAAGATCGGCGGAAAACCAACCGAACGACAATCAAATATCTCTATCTGAACCACTATATTTTTAATGCCTCCAGTCGTTATCAGACTTTCCGACACCGAAGACCTGCGCGATGTTATTCATCGAGCGGTCGAGGCGCTTTCGGCGGGCAAAGTGGTCGCGATTCCGACTGAGACTGTCTACGGACTGGCGGCTAGTGCGTTTCAACCAGAGGCGGTCAAGCAAGTCTTTGCGATCAAAGGGCGCCCTACGAACGCTCCGCTGGCAATCGCGGTGAAGAGCCTCGAAGACGCGATGGACTTTGTGCCGGACATGTCCCCCGTCGCCCGACGGATCGCTCGTCGGAGTTGGCCGGGGCCGATTACGATCGTTCACAATGTTGATCATGCCGATAGCGTGGTACATCGTTTGGATGAAAGCGTTCGTGCGGCGACGATTCCTAACGGCACGATTGGCTTGCGAGTCCCAGCTACCGAGTTGGCTCAGCAGATTCTGCGTTTATGTGCTGGGCCGGTTGTGTTGACCAGCGCCAATATTTCAGGAGCAGAAGATCCTAAAACGGCTCAGGATGTAGTTGATCAACTTGGCGATTCCGTCGATTTAATTTTGGACGGTGGTCCGTGTCAGTTTGGTAAGGCTTCGACGGTCGTGCAAGTCATTGGGCAACAAATCAAAGTACTCAGAGAGGGTAGCGTGAATTTAGAATCGGTGAATCGAATGGCGAATTTTGTTGGGCTGATCGTTTGTACGGGCAATACTTGTCGCAGCCCGATGGGCGAAGCGATTTTTAAAAAGTTGGTCGCTGAAAAAGTCGGCTGCAGCCCAGACGATCTAATGGAAAACGGAATCCAAATCGCGTCGGCTGGAATCGCTGCGATGCCAGGTTCGCCAGCGGCTGATCAAGCGACGCAGGTGATGAACCAGCAAGGGCTGGAGATCGGCGATCATGCTAGTCAGCCGATTACGGAGCGAACCGCACAGGTGGCGGATTTGATTTTGACGATGACCAATGGGCACCGGCAGGCTTTGATTTCTCATTGGCCGATGCTTGAGCCTCGTACGAAGACACTTCGAGCCGACGGCGGTGATATCTCGGATCCGATCGGGAGCCCGGTCGAAGTTTATCAAGCATGTGCGGATCAAATCGAACAAAGCCTGCGGCATTGGGTGGATCAAGTGGACTGGTCCCAGTTTGGTAGCCAAAGCTAAGCATCTTCGCGGACTTACTCGAGGCCGCCGGGCGATCCCGGTGAGCCGAAGTTTAATGTTGCGGCTTTCTAATGAAACTCTCACGCCATGACTCGCGTAGTGCGGGAGTTTGTTGGTAGAATCTGTGTTTGAAAAACAAGCCCACAGGTTTGTGGGCTAAGCCGAATACGCTTACTGCGAAAATTTGAATTATGAAAATCTCAATTGGTAGCGATCATCGCGGCCACGACCAACGAAAAACGTTAACTGGAATTCTTGAATCGTTGGGGCACCAAGTCGACGACTGCGGTGCCTTTGGCGAAGAGTCTTCGGACTATCCCGATATTGCCGCGGTTGTCTGCCAAAACGTTATCGGCGGAAAAACCGATCGCGGGATTTTGGTTTGTGGGACGGGAATCGGAATGTCGATCGCCGCAAATAAAGTCGATGGCGTCCGAGCCGCGTTGGTCGGTTCAGCTGAAGCGGCAGCTTTGGCGACTCAGCATAATAACGCCAATTTGATTTGCTTGGCGGGCAATGACTACCAGCCAGAACAATATCAAAAAATTGTTTCGGCTTGGCTGGGATCCGAGTTTGAAGCGGGACGGCACCAACGTCGTTTGGACAAAGTTGCTGGTCTAGAGTAAACAAAAATGCAGTTAATCTACTGCTGCGGTTTAGCGTGTGCCGGCTAGTTGGGATTTTTTGAAAGCGATAACGAGATGAGTTTGAAGCTTCATAACGCGATGTGGCCCGGTTTGGTTGGTAAGGGTGAGCCGGATACGGAGCCGGGAATCGGTTTGGATCGGATGATCGAACTGACCCAAGGCGCTGATGTCAACGGCGAGTGTTTTGATGGGATCGATCTGTTTTTGTTTCAAACGCACTACGATGTTGATTGGAGCGACGATCAGATTCGGCAACTGGCAGATAAGATTGCTGCAGCTGATCTGAAAATCGGATCGATGGTTGCGCCCGTTTGGCCAGGAACCGTCGGAGCCAGTGCGATGGGCGATGATGCCGATCGCGAAAGTTTTTTGGACGCGATCAAAGTCGCTTGTCGAGCGGCGAAGATCTTCAACGAGCATGGGGCGCGGTCTTACGGTTGTATTCGTATCGACTCGGCTACGTCGCCCGTTGAATGGGCCAAGGACCCAGTTGCTAACACGAAACGCATTGCGGAGACGTTTCGACAGGCGGGCGATATTGCCGCCGATCATGGCGAGCGTTTAGCGGCCGAAGGCGAAGTCTGCTGGGCTGGAATGCATTCTTGGAAAGATATGATGGATCTTTTGGAGACGGTCGATCGCCCTGATGTCGTCGGCTTTCAAGCAGATTTGGCGCACACGTACTTGTATTTGTTGGGTGTGAATGCGCCCGAACATGCGTTGTTGCATGAAGGTTACTCGGACGAAGAGTTCTGGGCGGCTTACAAAAAAATGACGGACGCGTTGGGCCCGTGGATGTTCGATTTCCATGTTGCTCAGTCCAACGGGACCGTGTTCGGTAGCGGAAGCCACGATAAAACCGGACGCCATTGCACTGCCGATGCTGCCGACGGAAAACTCGACATCGTCCGTTGTTCACGTCAGTGGTTGCTGGATAAAGATCAAAAGATTCGCAACAACATTCAGCATATCTGTTGGGATGGTTGCATGTTCCCCAACGAAACGTTGGAGGCGCCAAGCACTTGGACATCGATTTTGGATGTCATGCAACAGATCAAGCACGACGTTTAGTGGTTTGGGCTAGGAAGCAGTCACGGAGGCCGTGACTGCTCGGTTACTACTCAGTTATTGCTCAGTTGTGGTATCCGGTTCGTAAAGCTTCCAGCCTTTTTTGACGTTGTCTTTGACTAATTCGTCCCACAGTAAATCGATTTGCTCTTTGGAGTTCGATACGCGAACTTCACGATCCAAAGGTGTTTTGCGTGTGGGGCTAAAGTCGGTGTAGTGGATGACGTAAGCCGGAAAGTCGCTGTTCTTGTCTTCTTTGTTGGTTTTCCACATCAGAAATTTACGAATCGAAGTTTTGCCGCGATAAGGTTTCACGTAGACGGCTCGGTTTTCGATTTCGGATTTGGCAGTCGCTAGTTCCGCCGCAGTTAAGGTTGCCGCTGGGACGTCGACCAAATCGGAAACCTGCGAGATTCTCGCGTCTGTCGCGTCAAACGTTTTGTCGTCGCGAAGCCGAACGAACTGCGGAGATATCACGCTGACCAATGGCATCCGGCGAACAACTTCGTAGCGTCTTTGGCTGGTGTCGTATTTCAAAACCATGCGGTCAACGGATCCGCCTCGCGTGTTTTGCGAAATCAAATCCAAGCAACTGATCTCGATTACCCAGTTCGGTTCGACCATCCGGTAGGCGACGTGGTCAGAATTGACTTCCGCGTATTCGCTGTCGACCACCATGCCTTGCAGGTCGACCAGTAAGTCTTTGCGTTGCTGGTCCGAGAATCCTCCGCCAACCCGAGCCATGGTGTGGATCGATCCGTCGGGGCGAACGACGGCTAGTAGCAAGTCATGCAGCATGCCTTCGCGATCACCGGTTGATTCGGTAAAGCCAATCACCAAAGCGTCGATGTTGTGCCGAGGTTTTATTTTGAAATTTCCGGCGGTATCCGAGCGGACGACTAGGCCTTCAGCGCCTTCGTCGGTGACCCACTGTTGAAACTGAGCTTCGATGGAACGAGCTCCTGTTAAGCTGACCGTTTCAACGGGATGGATCGTTTTGCCCATCGAAAATGCGGATTCGATTTGTTTCGACGTTTGGGCGTAGGATTGTTCGATCGGTTGGCCGTCGATCGAAAGAATGTCAAACACCGCAAATCGTAGGCTCGATAATTCTTCGTCGGTTTTTGGTTGACGAGCAACACTGACGACATCGTGGACACGTGGGCGACGGTCTGGGGTGTCGACGTAAAGTTCGCCAGCGATCATTGCGTTGGTCAACGAGCTGGCGTCGAGTAACTGTTTGGCTTCGGTCATCCAAGGCAAACCGATGCGGACGGTGCCGCCGGGGTTGAGCGTGAAGAGGGTGCTGTCTTGGTAGATGAGCACGTTAAATTCGCCGTCGATTTTGCGGCTGACGTGGTATTGGGCATCCGAAATTTTGTCGTCGATATCGTTGTCGGACAGCGGGTACATTCGGGACGCGACGGTGCGCTTGTAGTTGCGTACGTGGGATAGGAGTGAGCTGTCGGTGAGTGCACGCGATTTTCCGACTTGGTATTCGCCGAGCGTTACCGTTAGTTGCGAAAGGTCGATGATCGAGTTGTCTGGCATGGTCGCTCCTATTTCGCTTCTTCTTGGTTGTCATCGGCGGGTTCATCGCGAGCGGATTTGAGCTCGATGTTGGAAAGGTGCAAGATCAAGCAATACTTGTCGTCTTGAACTCGGCCCTCTAGGAAACCGCGATACGGAACACTTCCTCGACGCAGCACCAAAGGTTCGTTCGCTTTAGGGCCGCCGCCCAGTAACATCAAGCAGTTTTTTTCGTGCAGCTTCTTTGCCATGTCGTACAAGAAATCGTAAGTCAAGCCATTGATGTGCATCAATTGAATCTTGTTCGAAAACACAAACTTGCGGACCGCTTCGGCTTTTTCGATGAACTTGCCGGTCCACCGAAGCGGGATGTCGTTCGAAACGTTTTGTTGTGATACCTCGGAAACTCGTCGCTCACGGAGCGATCCGTCAGGTTCATGAATCACGTCAAACCGCTGGACTCGATGGACGAGTTTTTGGTCTTTATCGACGTAGACGCGAGAGGTCATTGTTAGGAACGAACCTACGACTTCTAGGTTGACTTCTGGGTCGCCATCAATCAACGCTTGCCCGACATTATCAACGCCGTCAAATTCTTCGGCTAACGCGTTAAGATCGTGGTCGAAGGTAGACTTTAAAACTCGGACGCTCTTCGCTGGTCGGCCTCGGCCATCGAGCCATCGAACTCGTAGCGGAACGCGAACGGATTCCATGTTCACGGCGGCGTTTCGACCGGCTTCGTTTGAAATGTTGATTTCTGGCATGTTGAGTGTTTGGCTGGAACTGGTGGGCGGGAACTGGTGGGCAAGGATACGACTTGCTGCAGTTCGATTTTAAATCATGTCAAAGTCCATCAATAAGGCGTCGTGATCTTCGTCGTCTAGGTCGTCTGTCGGGGTGGTTTGCAGAAGGCCTTTAAATTGAATGTTGCAGTCGTCGCCTACGAGAAAGAAAATGTCGCCGGCAGAGTTAGTCGTCAGGAATCCTGTGTCGGCTTCCAAGCCGCCGCGGTAAGAATACGGAAACATAAACGTAGCGCCGCTTTGCAAGCGTTTGTTGAGTGCCGTGGAAATTTCGGACGAATCAAGTTCGTAGATCAATCGAATGTTGTGGTCCAAAAGTTGTTCGGTGGTCGCTTCGTCTCCCAGTTCGATTGGAGCTTCGAACGACGAGGGCACTGGCGTGATGGGGGTGCCTTCCATGTCCACAGGGCTCAGCTGATCTTTATCGCACCAGTTTCCATCGGCATCGACGTAGCCAATCCCCGTGCCGCCTTTTCCGATCAACGACTGGCCGTCTTTGGCGAGTGTATTCAGGTCGCAGGCGTTGCCGTGTTCGTCCAAGACTTCTAGTTTTTTGTAGCCGTAGAGCCGACTGCGATCGACTTTGTGCATTTCAAAAAATGACTCTTTGCCAGCGAAACTAAATTTGATGGGTTTGGGCATTTGGAAACCTGAACTGCTAGCGTGGCAAGGGAGACCGTTGTTGTAGATAAACAGAGTTCAAAAATCCAGTGTTTTTCTCGCAGAATGATCTTCGGTGATGTCCTGCTGCTGTCCCAAACGTAACCGAGCTGGGCGGATTGAAACCGGTATTACCCAGAATTCGATTTCAATTTATCGTCGGTTTTGAGGTTGGTGATTTTACGAGCCGTATTTTGGGACGGCCGCCGATCGATTTTGAACTTTTGCGGAGCCATCAAATGTTGTTTGCCTTGTTGTATGACCATCACGATCAAGTTTTGGCGGCTGCTCCGGCATGCGATCATCTCGCGGTGGGAGACCAATTTTGGTTCGAATGTCATTCAGTTGACGTGGCTGAAGCGGATGTTTTTGCGACGGCTTATCGCGAGATTCGTGACCCATATTTGCAGAAACGATTGTTGAAGCTTGGTGTGGATGCATCGATCCTTTCGTCAGTAATTACCAAAGAAATCGAAGCAATTGATTTGGGCGGTGTGCAACAACGAGCCGCTTAGCTGGGCCGTGGAGAGGTTCGGGGGTATCTCCGGCTATCGCTTGAACGGCTCTAAGGCTTGCGGCTTTTTTGAGGGGGCGGAAGGTTGATCGTTCTAAGGTTGTAATGCCCGTACAAGAATCATGAGCGTTAGAATCGATGCGTTCGTACTGTTCTCAAAAATCAACGAACCAAATGAATGATAAACGTTGTCGTTGGGCTAATTGATGAGCAACGCTAAGACAGATCATTTCTTTCCAGTGTCCCACACGTTGAGTGCCCACCATGGACTCCTCACTTTCTACCCAGAACGCGCCTTTCAAGGGAACCAATTTGTCTACACAAGGTAGTTTCGGCACCACGGTGCGTCAGGCTGTCGATACGTCTCACGTTAAAGAAACGAAGGACTCTGTCCGCGAAGCGAAGATCATGATCATTGATGACGAGCAACTTGTCATTAAGGTCGTCAAACGCTATTTGTCAGCTGAGGGGTATGCGAACTTTGTTACGGTCAGTGACTCTCGGCACGCGGTGGATCGCATTTGGGAAGAGCAGCCGGACGTCATTTTGTCCGACATCAATATGCCAGAAGTTTCCGGTTTGGATATTCTGCGAGCTCGTCAAAAAAGTGTCGAGCTAACTTCGATTCCTGTGTTGATTTTGTCCGCAAGTTCAGATCAAGAAGTCATGCGAGAGGCACTTGAGCTTGGGGCAACGGATTTTCTAGCCAAACCAGTTGATCCTTCGGCGTTGAGCTTGCGAGTTCAAAATGCATTGATCGTCAAAAGCCATCATGATCACTTAGCCAGCTATGCTAAAGATCTTGAAGCCGAAGTTCGTGACCGAGTAAAACAACTTGAGCGATCTCGCGAGCAGATCGTGCACTGTCTCGCTCGTGCTGCAGAATACCGCGACAACGAGACCGGTGAGCACATTATTCGCGTCGGTAAGTATTGCCGAGTGATCGCGGAGGAGATGGGTTTCCCAAAAGAGTACTGCCGCGAGATCGAACTTGGGGCTCAGCTTCATGACGTGGGAAAAATCGGTATTCCAGATTCAATCTTGTTAAATCCTGGCCGCCTGACCGTCGAAGAGTTCGAAGTGATGCAGACCCACTGCGGTGTTGGCCTTGAGATTATGGAGCCGTTGTGCGAGGGCGATGGTGATCGCGTGCGTCGCCATGCTAGTTCTGGCGGATTCATCATGGATACGATCGATGCTCCAATGCTGGAGTTGGCTGCCAGTATCGCTCGTAGCCATCACGAAAAATGGGATGGAACTGGATATCCAGCCAAAATCTCTGGCGAAGCGATTCCAATCGAAGGGCGTATTTGTTGTGTGGCTGATGTCTTTGACGCACTATGCAGTGAGAGGTCTTACAAACCAAAGTTTCCCATCAAAAAGTGTTTGGAAATCATGTTGTCCGAGCGCGGTACACGCTTTGACCCAAAAGTGCTCGACGCGTTCTTTGCACGCTTTGAGGAAATCGAGAAAATTCGTCTGGCCTACGAAGATGGACAAACGGTAGAAAAAATCCAAGCGTTAAAAGCTTAGGCCGTCTGCTCTGCGGTTCAACTTATCGAGACAGCCAGCTTGCGATTCGTTTTAAGAATGGTACGCGAATCTCAGAACACCCTTGACTTTCGGCGAAAAAGTCAAGCTGGCAAGCTTCGTCCAGTGGCGGTGATAGTACTGATGGATCGTCAACCGCTTGCTGTTTGTCGGTTTGATGTTCGGGAACACAATTGCCAAGGACCGCCTCCAGCGTGATCGATGTAGTGTTCGGTTCGTAGCCGCAGTCGGGTGTGTCTCCAGTGGCTGAAACGAGGATGCCTTCCGGATCAGAATAAGGCTCGACATGTTCAGATCCGCCTTCGGCAGGGGCTTGCTGGGCTGGTATTTGGTAGCCACCAGAAACCGCCATGTTGCTGTCAAGCGACAACGGATTTGAGTTGCTGTTGATTGCGCTGCCAGAGTAAATTGGGCGGGGCCCGGCGAGCGAATTAGCTAACAAGCTACTAATCGGTGATAAATCAATTCGACTGAAACTTGGCAGACGCGGTGGGGATCCCGATGTGCCCGATAGCAGTTCGCCAAAGCGACTGCTGTCGAGTGTTTCTCCGAAGCCAAGTTCAATGTTTGAGATGATGTCATCGCCGACGGTCGAATTTGTTTCGCCGGTTTCCAAGCCATCCGAAAATTGGCGTGGCTGGGTTTCTTGAAGCGAGTAAGTCCCGGCGTTCAAACCGCTGAACACATACTGGCCGGATACATCGGTAAATGTGACAAGTTCAACGGGGGTTCCAAATATATCTTGCCCCGACAGTGTGATTTCGACGCCTTCGATGCCTTCTTCGCCTAAGCTCGCGAATCCGTTTCCGTTCATGTCCAAAAAGACAAAGCCTGAGATTTCGCTCAGTGGTACATCAGGCGGCGTAAACTCAGAAATGTCATCGCTGGTGCCATTGTCTGATGCATCGTTGGGGTTTGCGGAGCTTGGGTCCGTGCCGCTGTCGCTCAAATCGTTGGCAATAAGTTGATCGCCGTTGCTGTTGAGCAAAGGAGTTCCGTTTTCATCTACCGCCGCGCCAGAACCTTCGACTTGATTGCCTAGTGAGTCGGTGACTGCTCGCGGGTCGATTTCAACATCAAACTCGATGGTAAACGAATCTCCAACGGACAAAAGATTGCTGACGGAGGTATCGAGTAAATCAATTTGCGAATCGCCATCCCACGAAGTGGACGCGACCACGATATTGCTGGCGGGCGATTCTGGGGAACTAGCCAAGGTCAAGTCTCTGGCGTCGACAAAAGCAGTTCCAAACTGAGTGCGTAAGTTTTCTAGTAAGCTCAGGTCAGCTAAGTCCACGGTGCCGATGTTTTGGACGACTACTTGGTAGGTCACGACAAAGTTGCCAAGTTCGGTAAGTACTGGCTCGCCTGTAATTGCTTTGGCAATACCAATGTCTGCAATCAAAATTGGTGTCACGTCGTTGTTAGAAACTCCATCGAGCGAAGCTTCGTTGCCGTTTTCGCCATCGGGGTTGGACCCGTTGTCAGAGGCGTCGGTTGCGATAATCCGATTGCCGCGAGTGTCGGTCATCGGCGATCCGTCGGGGTTGATGCCCGATCCCGAAACGGTCGCTTGGTTATTTAAATCAACCGGCGAAGCTGTAGCATCGGGGTCAATGGTGATTGTAAAGGTGATCTCAAACGACGAACCGACTTCCAAACGTCCGCCAGTTACTAAGTTTTGCGAAGTGTCGCCGGCCCAGGCTGTGTTGATGGTGGGGGGAGTTCCACTGCCGATGAAATTTTGAACGATCGGTGTGCCACTGGCTATCAATGCCGAACCAAGCTGAGCTGACACGTCGTCCAGCACGGTCAAGTTGTCTAGAGGAACGTTGCCAAGGTTTTCTACCACGATAGTGAAAGGCAAGTCAAAATTGTCGCCATTGGCAACGGCGTCGGCGACGGACTTTGCCGATCCGATCCTGGCTTCGTTGACTGTAATGGTAACCGTTTCGACTTGTTCGTTTCCAAATGCGTCCACGACGGTGTATTCAAATACGTCCACTCCCGCAAAGCCCGGAAATGGGGTGAAAACAAACGAGCCATTCGGGTTGATTTCAACGGTGCCACAATCAGTGACGATCGGAGAGTCAATGGTTTGGCCATTGACTTCGGTAACGATCAACATGTCACCATCAGGATCTGAATCGTTGTCTAAGACGTTGCCAAGGAAAGGCGTGTTGATGTTTGTGAAAACGCTATCTGGATTGGTGATTGGCGAACCGTTAATTGTCGTGGTGACGTCGTCTGCTGTTGGGTCGATCGTTGGGGCGAGCCCGGTTGAGCTAGTCGGGGCATCGAGCGAGATGTTGAAATCTTCTGGGGCTTCACTGATCCCATCGGCGTTGATCGGTAGTTCGATGGTCAAGTCAGCCATTGTTGCACCGTTTGCAGGAGCGATGTAAGTCAATGTGCCAGTGGTCGGGTTGAAGGTGACGTCAGGATTTGAACTGGCCGCCGCAATGACGGCAGCAATGAAGTCTCCGTAGTCGCTACTAGTGGTGTCGATGTCGGTGATGTTTAAGTCAACCGTCAACGATTCACCTGCCTGGAACACGCCGTCGAGTGAAATCGTATAGTTCGCGTTGGTCGCTTCGCCGACGATCGAGGGGCCTTGGATTGACCACACAGGAATGTCGTTGTCGATGATCGTTGTCGTGGCGGTATTGTTTGTCGCTGACAGAGTCGGGCTTAAGCCTGTTGTGCTTGTTGGATTTGAAAGCGACAGGCTAAGTTGTTCATTGCCTTCGATCAGTAGGTCGTCGATAGCAGTAAAAGTGAAATCAAAATCACCCATCGGCCCCGTACCGTCGCTCACGAAAGTGAGGAAAGTTCCATCCCAAGTCAACGATCCCGAGTTTGCGGGGTTGGTGTTGTAGGCTGCCACGGCGGAAGTTACTGCCGCGTTGATGTTTGAGTAATCGCTGCTGGTGGTGCCAATGTTCGCAATGTTCAGCTGCACGCTCGTTGATTCGCCCGCCTGTAAATTGCCAGTCAAGCCGACAGTGAATGTGAGTGAGCCCCCTTCGGTCTCGGAAATGGGGCCTGTCAACGACCACTCGCCACCCTGCTCTGCCGGTCCTCCATCTCCTTGGGTGTCGTTGATGGTAGTCGAGACGTTGTCCAGTATTGGGTCGATATCGACTAAAATGCCAGTGGTGCTGTTAGGATTCGATAACGCGATATCGTAGACTTCGGGGCCTTCAAGGAATGAGTCGTCAGTCGCATCGAATTCGATTGTGAGGCTGGTCAATGTGTCGCCATCCAAAGCCGCGGTAAAGACTAACGTCGTACCATCCCAAGTCAAACTTCCCGGATTTGAGCCCGCGTTGTAGTCCGCAACGGCTTGGGCAACCGCTGAATCGAGGTTCTCGTAGTCCCTGCTGTTGGTGTCGATGCCAGCCAGAGACAGTTCAACGGACGCGTTGTTGCCCGCGGCAAGTGCGTTTGCGATCGATACGGTGTAGTTCGCAGTCCCCCCTTCATCGACAGTGTTGTCTCCAACGATTTGCCAAACTACTTCATCGGCTCCAGGTCCGACGGTGTCGTCAATGGCGGTGATCACATCGTCGGCGGTCGCGTCGATTGTTGTGGCAGCGCCGGTCGAGCTTGTTGGGTTGGACAAAGCAATTTGAAAGTCTTCGCTGCCTTCTGCAAATGCATCGTTGTTGGTGGCAAAAGAAACTTGCAGGTCGGCCATCGGGCCGGTGCCATCGCTGGTGAAGTTCAGGCTCGTGCCATTCCAATCGACACTCCCCGGGCCCGAATAGTTGGCCACGGCAACGATCAGTGCATTGTTAAGGGAACCATGGTCTGAAGCAATGGAATTAATGTCTGATAGTTTGAGCTCAACGGTAGCCACTTGACCCGCTTGAAGTTCGCCGTCGAACGCAACAACGTACTTCGCGTTGTCTCCTTCGCCCACTGTCGCATCACCCGTGATGCTCCACGTCGCCGTATCGTTGTCGGTGATTGTTGTGGTCACGGTTGTTGTACCGCCTGCGGCGATATCACTTCCGGTGGTCGAACCCGGGTTGGCGATTGCCACGGTGTATTCTTCGCTTCCTTCGACAATTGTGTCGTCAACGGCAGTCAGTTCAATGCACAGATCACCCATCGGGTTACCATCGCTGGTGAACGTCA